>CAZCJX010000165.1:0-5419 GCA_964499205.1 uncultured Actinomycetes bacterium
CGGCCGGCTCAACATGTGCGGCGTCCCGCACCACGCCGCCGGCGGCTACATCCGCCGCCTGCTCGACGCCGGCCTGCGCGTCGCCCTCTGGGACCAGGTGGGCGCGCCGGGGGAGGAGGGGAGCGGCAAGCTGGTCCGCCGCGAGGTCACCCGGGTGCTCAGCCCCGGCATGGTCTTCGACGACGAGTTCCTCCAGCCCGGCACGGCGGTGCGCTGCGTCGCGCTCTGCCCGGTGCCCGGCCGCGTCGGGCTGGCCGCGTTCGACGCCAGCACCGGTGAGCTGCAGCTCGGTGAGCTGCCCGGCGGCCTCGACACCGCCGCGCTGGCCGAGGAGTGCGAGCGGCTCGGCGCCGCCGAGCTGCTGCTCGCCGAGACCACCGCCGACGACGCCCCGCCCGCGCTGGCGCCCCGCGCCGCCCGCACCGCGCTGCCACCCGCCGCCTTCGACCCGCAGCGCGGCGCTGAGCGGCTGCGCGAGGCGACCGGCACCGCGTCCCTGCGCGGCCTCGGCGTCGAGACGCTCAGCGCCGCCCACGGTGCGGCCGGAGCCATCCTCGCCTACTGCGAGCGCTCCCGGGTGCGCCTCGAACCCGGCTTCCTGCGCGTCCGCGAGCGGCCCACCGGCACCGTGATGCGGCTCGACGCGCCGACCCGCCGCAACCTCGAGCTGCTGGCGCCGCTGGGCGGGACCGGCCCGGCCCTGGTGCAGCTGCTCGACCGCACCCGCACGCCGATGGGGGCGCGGCTGCTGCGCACCCGCCTGCAGGAACCGCTGGTCGACGCACCGGCCGTCGGGCGCAGGCTCGACGCCGTCGCCGCCCTGGCCGGCGCCCGCGACGAGCGCGAGCGGCTGCGCGCCGCCCTGGCCCAGGTGCGCGACCTGGAGCGGCTGGTCGGACGCTGCGTGCAGGCGCTGGCCTCACCGCGCGACCTCGGTGCGGCACGCGCCGCCTGCGACGCGCTGCCCGCCTGCGCCGAGGCGGTGGCCGGGATCGCGGCTGACGGCGACCCGCTGCACGAGGCGGCGTCGGCGTGCACACCGCCGCCCGGCCTGGCCGCCCACCTCGCCCGCCTGCTGGTCGACGAGCCTCCCGCCACCGCGCGCGACGGCGGTGCCATCCGCGAGGGCGCCGACGAGGAGCTCGACTCGCTGCACCTCGCCTCCACCGACGCGCGCACCTACATCGCCACCCTGGAGACGCGGGAGCGGGAGCGCACCGGGATCAAGTCGCTGAAGGTCGGCTACAACCGCGTCTTCGGCTACTACATCGAGGTCGCCAACGCCCACAGCGGCAGCGTTCCTGCCGACTATGTCCGCAAGCAGACGCTGGTCGGCTGCGAGCGCTACATCACCCCGCAGCTCAAGGAGCAGGAGACGGTGGTGCTGACCGCGCGCGAGCGGGCGCTGGCGCGCGAGGCCGAGCTGCTCCGCGAGTGCGCCCGCATGGTGGCCGGCAGCGCCGAGCCGTTGCTGCGCGCCGCGTCCGGCGCCGCGCTGCTCGACGTGGCGCAGTCGCTGGCCTGCGTTGCCGACGAGGAGGGCTGGACCCGCCCCGCCGTCGACGACTCGACGGTGCTCGACATCGAGGGCGGCCGCCACCCGCTGGTGGAGCGCAGCCTGCCCGCCGGGGGCTTCGTCCCCAACGACACCCTGCTCGACGCCGACTCGGCGCAGGTGGTGATCCTCACCGGTCCCAACATGGCGGGCAAGTCGACCTACCTGCGGCAGACGGCGCTGATCGTGCTGCTCGCCCAGGTGGGCTCCTTCGTTCCCGCGACGCGGGCGCGCATCGGCGTCTGCGACCGCATCTTCACCCGCGTCGGCGCCCAGGACGACCTCGCCGCCGGGCTCTCCACGTTCATGGTGGAGATGGCAGAAACCGCCGCCATTCTCAACGCGGCGACGCGGCGCAGCCTGGTCATCCTCGACGAGATCGGCCGCGGAACCTCCACGTACGACGGCCTCAGCATCGCCCAGGCGGTGGTCGAGCACATCCACGACGCGCCGCACCTGCGCTGCCGGACGCTGTTCGCCACCCACTACCACGAGCTGACCGCGCTGGCCGAGCGCCTGCCCCGCGCCCGCAACGCGCGGGTCGAGGTGTTGGAGGAGGGCGACCACGTCACCTTCCTGCACCGCATCGTCGGCGGCGGCGCCGACCGCTCCTACGGCATCCACGTCGCCCGGCTCGCCGGCGTGCCCGGCAGCGTGCTGGTGCGCGCCCGGCAGCTGCTCAGCGAGCTGGAGGCGCAGCGCCCGCTGGGGCCGGCGCCGTCGCTCGCCGACCAGCTGACCCTGCCGCTGCCCGCGCCGACGCTGCACCCGGTGGTGGAGGAGCTGCAGCAGCTCGACCTCGACGGCCTGTCGCCGCTGGCCGCGCTCAACAAGCTGGCGGAGTGGCGCGAGCGGCTGCGCACGTGAAGCGCCCGCCGCACATCCACCTGCTTCCCCCGGCGGTCGCCGACGCCATCGCCGCCGGCGAGGTGGTCGAGCGCCCCGCCTCGGTGGTCAAGGAGCTCTGCGAGAACGCCCTCGACGCCGGGGCCACGCGCGTTGAGGTCGACGTCGAGGGCGGCGGCACGGTGCGCCTGCGCGTCACCGACGACGGCAACGGCATCCCCCGCGACGAGCTGCCGCTGGCCGTCGCCCGCCACGCCACCTCGAAGATCAGCCAGGTCGGCGACCTCTGGGAGGTGCGCACCCTGGGCTTCCGCGGCGAGGCGCTGGCCAGCATCGCCGCCGTCTCCGACCTGCTGATCACCTCGCGCACCCGCGACGCGGATGCCGCCGCGACCATCCGCTGCCGCGCCGCCGCGGTGATCGACCAGGGCTCGGCCGCCGCCGCGCCGGGCACGTCGGTGGAGGTGCGCGACCTCTTCTTCAGCACCCCCGCGCGCCTGCGCTTCCTGCGCAGCCCCCGCACCGAGGCGGCCACCTGCGTGCGCGCCGTCGCCGACATGGCGCTGTCGCATCCCGACGTCGCCTTCACCTGCCGCAGCGACGGCCGCGTCGCCCTGCGCACGCCGGGAAGCGGCGTGCTGCGCGACGCGCTGAGCGCCGTGCTCGGCAGGGCGGCCAGCGCGTCGCTCATCGACGTCGAATCGGTGGGCGAGATCGCCGTCGCCGGCGCGGTCAGCGAGCCGCGCGCCAACCGGGCCACGCGCAGCGGGCTGGTGACCATCGTCAATCGCCGCCGCGTGCACAACCGCGCCCTGGTCGTCGCCATCGAGGAGGCGTACCGCGGACTGATGCCGGGCGACCGGCATCCCTACGGCGTCGTGGTCATCGACCTCGACCCGCACAGCGTCGACGTCAACGTCCATCCCACCAAGCGCGAGGTTCGCTTTCGCGAGGAGGGCCGCGTCTTCGCCGCGGTGCAACGCGCCTGCTGGTCGGCGCTGCAGGTGGCGCGCCCGCCGTCGATGTCGCTGCAGTGGGAGAGTGCGGGCGGGATCGTCCCGGCGGCGTCGCTGGCGCTGATGGACGTCACTTCTCCCTCGACCAACCACCCGTTGCCGTTCTCCAGCCGTGCAGCATTCGCGATCGAGGACCGGGAGAGCGGCACCGCGCCGGTCGCCGGCACCGAGGCGCTGCCGGACGGCAGCACTCCCCCGGCCGGCAGCCCCAACGGCCTCGCCTCCCTGAAACCCCTGCGCGCCCTCGGCCAGGCGGGCAATGCCTGGCTGGTCGCCGAATCCCCCCAGGGCGTGGTCCTCGTCGACCCCCACGCTGCGCACGAGAAGATCCTCTACGCCGAGCTGCTCGCCGCCTGGGGCGAGCGCGGCGGCGTCGCCGGCCGTGGGGGAGAGGAGGGCGCCGCCCAGCTGCTGCTCCTCCCCGCCGTGGTCGAGTGCGACCCCGCCCAGATCGCCCGCTGGGAGGCGCACGCCGACTTCGTCGCCCGCTGCGGCTTCGCCCTCGAACCCTTCGGCCCCAACCTGCTGCGCTGCAGCGCCGTCCCCGCCGCCGCCCGCGGCAGCGACACCGTCCGCCTGGTCCACGAGCTGCTCGACACCCTCGACCTCGGCGACCGCCCCGCCTCCGACCGCCAGCACCGCGTCGCCGCCCTGGTCGCCTGCCACGCCGCGGTGCGCCTCGGCGACGCCCTCGACCCCAGCGAGCAGCAGCGCCTGCTCGACCGCCTCGTCGAGTCCCCCGGCGGCACCACCTGCCCGCACGGCCGCCCGACGGTCCTGGTCTTGGAGGATGCCGCGTTGCGGCGGGCTTTCCGGCGGCCGAGCACCTGACACGACGGCGCCGCCGTCCTCACAACAACCATGCACCTCCTCGGCATCGTCGGCCCCACCGCCACCGGCAAGACCCAGCTCGCCGTGGCCGTCGCCCGCCGGCTCGGCGCCGCCGAGCTGCTCAACGCCGACTCCCGCCAGGTGGTCCGCGGCCTCCACGTCGGCACCTGCACCCCGACTCCCGAGGAGCTGCAGGGCGTCCCCTGCCACCTGCTCGCCCTGCGCGACCCGGGCGAGCCGTTCAGCGTCGCCGACTGGCTCGACGCCGCGCAGCGCACCCTGGCCGACCTCCTCGCGCGCACCGTGCAGCCAGTTCTCTGCGGCGGCACCGGCCTCTACGTCAGCGCCCTGGTCGACGGCCTCGACCTCGCCGGCGTCCCCGCCGACCCCGACCGCCGCGCTGAGCGCAGCGCCCTGGCCGCCGAGCCCGGAGGCCTCGACCGCCTCGCCGCCGAGCTGCTCGCCCGCGATCCCGGGGCCGCGGCGCACGTCGACCTGCGCAACCCGCGCCGGGTGGTCCGCGCCCTGGAGATCCTCGACGCCCGCGGCGCCCCGCTCAGCGCCGCCCGCGGCCGGCGCAGCCAGCCGCTGCCCGCCACGCTGATCGCCCTCGACGTCCCCCGCGCCCTGCACGACGAGTGGATCGCCGCCCGCTCCCGGGCCATGTTCGAGACCGGCGCCATCCTGGACGAAGTACACTCCGCCCTGGGTCGCGGGATCACCCGTGACGCGCTCGAATCCGCCGGGATCGGCTACCGCGAGGCGCTCGCGGTGATCGACGGGCGGGTCACCCCGGAGCAGGGAGCCAGCCTGGTCACGCAGCGCACGCGGCGCTACGCCAAGGCGCAGCGGACCTGGTTCCGCCGGGACCCGCGCACCCGATGGCTGCGGCGCGACGGGGGCCCCGTGGATCGGCAGGTCGACGAGGTACTCGATGCGTTTCGAGAAGATGCACGGGCTGGGCAACGACTTCCTGGTGGTCGATGACCGCGAGACACAGGCAGTCGACTGGCCCACATTGGCGCGGCGCGTGTGTGCACGCCACACCGGCGTCGGCGCCGACGGCATCCTGCTGATCCAGACCAGCGACCGGGCCGACCTGCGCATGCGCCTCTACAACGCCGACGGCAGCGAGGCGGAGATGTGCGGCAACGGCATCCGCTGCGTCGCC
>CAZCJX010000166.1:0-2397 GCA_964499205.1 uncultured Actinomycetes bacterium
GGTCGGCCTCGCTGTCCCACACGTGGTCGAGCAGCTCCTCCTGCGACACGATCTTCTCGGAGTGGCGCATCAGGTATTCGAGGACGCCGTACTCCTTGCGGTTCAGGGTGATGTCGACGCCGTTGCGGGTCACCCGCTGGGTGGCGGGGTCGAGCCGCAGGTCGCCGTATTCCAGCACCGGCTGGCGGGCCACGCGGTCGCGGCGGAACACCGCGCGCAGCCGCGCCTGCAGCTCCTCGAGGTCGAACGGCTTGGTGAGGTAGTCGTCGGCGCCGGCGTCGAGCCCGGCGACACGGTCGTCGACCGAGGTGCGGGCGGTGACCATCAGGATGTAGCAGTGCGGCTGCGCGGTGCGGATCTCGCGGCACACGGTCATGCCGTCGACGCCTGGCAGGTTGAGGTCGAGCAGCACGGCGTCGTAGTCGTTGGCGGCGGCGGCGTCGAGGGCCTGGTGGCCCTCCTCGGCGACGTCCACGGCGTAGCCGCTGCGGCGCAGGGTGCGCGACAGCGCATCGGCGATGGCGGGCTCGTCCTCGACGACGAGAAGGCGCATGACAGCCAGACTACAGCGCAGCCGGTGTCAAGAGGCCGTGAACAGGACCCTGCATCCTGGGCCTCGCGCCTCGGCGACAGGACCCCCGTGCTGGCCCGCCCGGCCACCTGAGCTAGGATCGCCGCCATGCCGCCGCTGCACGTCGCCATCGTCTGGCACATGCACCAGCCCTACTACCGCGACGACGCCACGGGCCGCTTCCTGCTCCCCTGGGCGCGGCTGCGCGCCAGCAAGGACTACGGGCGCATGACCCGGCTGGCCACCCGCCATCCCGACCTGCGCATCACCGTCAACTACGTCCCCTCGCTGTTCGAGCAGCTCGCCGCCTACGCCGCCGGCGACGCCCGGGACCCCCACCGCGACCTCTGCCTGCGCCCCGCCGCCGACCTCACCGCCGCCGACCGCCGCTTCCTGGTCGGCCTCACCCGCGGCACCGGCTTTCCCTACAAGGTGCGGCTGTTCCAGCCCTTCATGCGCATGCTCGACCGCCTGCGCGACGGCGACCCCGACGAGATCGCCGCGTCGCTCAGCCTCGACGAGGTGCGCGACCTGCAGGCGTGGTGGATGCTGGTCTGGATCGACCCCTGGGACATCGAGGCCGACCCCGAGCTGCTCGCCCTCGCCTCGCGCGGCGGCGGCTTCAGCGAGGCGGACAAGGCGCTGCTCGACGCCCGGCAGATGGACCTGCTGCGCCAGGTGATCCCGCTCTACCGCGATGCGGTCAACTCCGGCCAGATCGAGCCGATGACCTCGCCGGCGTACCACCCCATCCTGCCCCTGCTCATCGATCCCGCCAGCGCGCGCGTCGCCCGCCCCGAGCTGCCCCTGCCCCGCCGGCCGATGCACCGCCGCGACGACGCCGTCGAGCAGATCCGCGTCGGGCTGCAGGTGTTCCAGCGCCACGTCGGGATGCGGCCCCGCGGCATGTGGCCGTCGGAGTGCGCCATCAGCCCCGACGCGGCGGCGCTGCTGTCGCATGCGGGATTGCGCTGGGCCATCTCGGACGAGCACGTGCTGAGCGCCTCGCTGCAGCAACCGGTGCGCGGCGACGTCGAGTCGTCGACGCGGCTGTACAGCCCGTGGCGCGACCGCTCGGGGCTGCTCATGGTCTTCCGCGACGCCGACCTCAGCAACCGCATCGGCTTCGACTACGGCGGCATGGCCACCGACGACGCCGTCAACGACCTGGTGTGGCGGCTGGAGTACGTCGCCTCGCAGCAGCCCGCCGACCGCGCCTGGCTGGTGGTTCTAGCCTTGGATGGCGAGAACTGCTGGGAGCACTACGAGGAGGACGGCAACCCGTTCCTCGACCAGCTGTACGCGCGGCTCACCGGCAACGAACGGCTGCGCACCACCCACGTCGGCGACTTCCTCGACGCCCATCCCGAGGCGGTGCGGCCGCTGCCCCGCCTGTGGAGCGGGTCGTGGATCGACGCCAGCTTCACCACCTGGATCGGCGACCCGCAGCACAACCGCGCCTGGGACCTGCTCGCCGCCACGCGCGACGCCCTGGAGACCTCGGGCGGCCCGCACGCCCACCCGCGCGCCTACCGCGAGGTGCTCATCGCCGAGGGCAGCGACTGGTTCTGGTGGTTCGGCCGCCACCACGACTCCGGCATCGACGCCGCCTGGGACGAGCTCTACCGGCTGCACCTGCGCAACGCCTACACCATGCTGCGGCGGCCGGTGCCGCCCGAGGTCGACCAGCCCATCCTGGGCGGCGCGGCGCAGCGGCTCGACCGGGCGCCGCTGCGGCCGATCTCGCCCCGGCCGGGCGCGGGGGACCACGCCGAGTGGGAGGCCGCCGGCATCGCCGAGCTGGGGCGCGAGCTGGGCACCATGCA
>CAZCJX010000166.1:2497-5417 GCA_964499205.1 uncultured Actinomycetes bacterium
GGGGCGCCGGTGGTCGGCGTCGACGCCGGGGTGGCGCTGGGCGAGGGGCCGGCGCTGGAGATGACCGTGCCGCTGCGGCTGCTCGGTGCCCTGCCCGGTGACGAGGTGCTGCTGCGGGTGGGGCTGGACGAGGAGGGGCGCGGCCGCGAGACGGTCCCCGCGCGAGGAACACTGATGTTGCGCGTGCCTTTCTCCGAATAGCCACTGCACTCGCGGCCACAGTTGTCAAAAAGCGCCGCGCGGTGCGTCGTTGTTCTCGATGGGCAGTCTGGCGCCGGTCGATTTCAGTCCCGCCGTATGTGGAACCCATGCAGCGGATTCATCAGTTGTTGACAAAGGTTTTCGCGCCAGCTACTGTCCACCCTCGACGCGCACGACCGGCCGCGCGTATGGGAAGGAAGGGAAGAAGATGGGCTGCCAGTACACCGTGATGGGCGCTGTCGAAGGGGTGCGCCCGGCCGGCCCGGTGTCCGCGGCGAGCGCGCTCTTGTAGCGCGCGGCCGCGTGATCGACGGCGGGCCATTGCGGTCCGCCGTCGGTCCAGTCCCCTGCCGCTGGCGGGGGCCCCAAGCGTCCGTCGCCCGGTGTGTGCCACCGCGGCGGCGGACGCTCTTTGTTTTTCGCGGGCGGAGGGGTGCGCCTCGCCCTTCCCGGACCGCGCCCCTGGCCGCCCCGGGGGCAGTGTTGACTCTTGCAGCAATTACTTGTAATCATGTAACCCATGAACGAGGACGAGCTCCAAGGCTGGTTCGCCGGCCGCTTGCCCGATGGCTGGTTCACCGGTCCCCCGGCGATCACCATCGATCGTGAGGAGATCCTCGTCGTGGGCACCCTCCCCGACGTCGAGCTCCCCCAGGACACCGCCGAGGCCGCCGCCACCGCGGCCCGCCGCGCCCGCATCGAACGCTTCCGCGAGGAGACCCGCCAGGTCCGTATGCGCATCGCCGAGGAGGTGCAGCGCCGCCTCCGCCGCAAGGTCTCCTGGGGGGCCGAGTGCGGCGGCGTGCGCGACCTGTTCACCACCCTCAGCGTCCCGGTGATGACCCGGCTGCGCCAGCCCGAGCGCCAGGTGCTCGACACCCTGGTCGACGCCGGGGTTGCGCGCAGCCGCAGCGACGCCCTGGCCTGGTGCGTGCGCCTGGTGGGACGGCACCAGGGCGACTGGATCCAGCAGCTTCGCGACGCGCTGGTGCACGTCGAGAAGGTGCGCGCAGAAGGACCTGACCCGACCACCGCGTAGGTGCAGACCATGGCCACATCTCTCGACCTTCACGGCACCGCCGCCCGGCCCGCCGACCTGGACGCTCTCGATGCCTACTCCCGGGTGGTCGCCGGCGTCGCCGAGCGGCTTATGCCCTCGGTGGCGGCGTTGCAGGTGCCGCGCCAGGTGCGCGGCGGCCGCACCGCCATGGGCAGCGGCTCGGGGGTGATCATCACCCCGGACGGCTACCTGCTCACCTCGGCCCACGTCGTCGACGGGGCCAGGACCGGCACGGCGGTGCTCGCCGACGGGCGCGAGCTGCCCGTCGAGGTGATCGGCCGCGACCCGCTCTCCGACCTCGCCGTCTGCCGCGCCGCCGGCAGCGACCTGGCTCCGGCACGGTTGGGCGACGCCGACCGGTTGCGCGTCGGCCAGCTGGTCGTCGCCATCGGCAACCCCATGGGGCTGGCCGGCACGGTGACCGCCGGCGTGGTCAGCGCCCTGGGGCGCTCCCTCACCACGCGCGCGGGGGCGCACGCGCGACTCGTGGAGAACGTGATCCAGAGCGACGCGGCGCTCAACCCCGGCAACTCCGGCGGCGCGCTGGCCATCGGAGATGGTGACGTGGTTGGCATCAACACGGCGCTCGCCGGCTGGGGCCTGGGCCTGGCGGTGCCGATCAACGCCACCACCATGGGCATCGTCGGCGCGCTGATGCACGACGGACGGGTGCGGCGCGCCTTCCTCGGCGTCGCCGGCCAGCGCCGCGCCCTGCCCCCGGGCAACCCCGCCGCTGCCGCGGGGTACGCGGCGGGGATCGGCGTGGTCGAGGTCGTGCCGGGCAGCCCGGCGGAGGCCGCGGGCGTGCGGGCGGGCGACGTGATCGTCGAGGTCGACGGCACGCCGACCGTGGACGCCGGCGATCTCCAGCGGATGATGATGAAGCCCGACCTGATCGGGCGCCGCGTCGCGCTGCGGCTGCTGCGCGACCGCGGCATGGTGACCGTCGCGGCGGTGCCGGTGGAGCTTCCCGTCTAGCTCCGCCGGCGCTGCGCCCAGTGGGCGAGGGTGGCGCGCTCCTCGGCGGCCTGCGCCTGCGCCAGCCAGGCGCGCCACTCGCGCTCCAGCGCGGGCGGGGTGGGCGGGGTGAACAGGGCATCCCACTTCCAGGTGGGCGGGAGGGTGGCGATGATGTCGGAGAGGGGTTCCATGATGTTTCGTGGGGGACGAGGCGGCTTGGCGGCCTTCCGGGCGGGCTCCTCGAACCCCGTGCCCGGCGCCTCCACGTTGTTCCCCCGGCTGAGCAGGGGCAAACCTCGGACCTTCCGCCACCGCATCAGCACCGCCTCGCTATGATCGCCCGCGTCGCACCAGGCAGCCGGGCACGGGGGCAGACGTGAAGGCAGTCGTCATGGCAGGAGGCGAGGGGTCGCGGCTGCGACCCCTGACCAGCCGGCGTCCCAAGCCGCTGGTGCCGGTGGTGGGGCTGCCGGTGATGGAGCACATCCTCGAGCTGCTCCGCGCCCACGGCATCACCGAGGTGGTGGTGACGCTCGCCTATCTCGGCGCCGACATCCGCAACCACTTCGGCGACGGCAGCGACTTCGGCATGAGCATCGAGTACGTCGTCGAGGATTCGCCGCTGGGCACCGCGGGCAGCGTCAAGAACGCCGCGCACCTGCTCGACGACACCTTCCTGGTGATCAGCGGCGACGCGCT
>CAZCJX010000167.1:0-5384 GCA_964499205.1 uncultured Actinomycetes bacterium
GCGGTCCGGCAGGGGCGCCGTGCCGGGCGAGCGGCGCGGCGACGGCGGCCACGGTGGCGCAGGCGACCAGCAGCCCGGCGGCCACGCTGCCGTGCCCGGCCGCGCCCAGGCGGGCGCGCAGGCCGAGACGGGAGATCAGGCGGCGACGGCGGAGTCGCGGCATCCGAGGCAGGGATCCCACAACCAGAGTCAACGACAGCTGTACCGGAGGGCTGGCGGTCGCCCCCATCCGCCCCGGTACGATGCGTGGCCGTGACCCAGCAGACCGTGCAGACGCCCCTGGAGCGCATCCTCGTCGTCGCCGCCCACCCCGACGACATCGACTTCGGGGCCGCGGCCAGCATCGCCGCCTGGACCCAGCAGGGCGTCGAGGTCTCCTACTGCCTGGTCACCGACGGCGACGCCGGCGGCTTCGACGAGACGGTGAGCCGTGCCGACATGGCGCTCATCCGCCGCAGGGAGCAGACGGCCGCGGCCGAGGTGGTCGGGGTCACCGACCTGCACTTCCTCGGCTACCCGGACGGGCGGCTCACGCCCAGCCTGGAGCTGCGCCGCGACATCTCGCGGGTGATCCGCCAGGTGCGGCCGCAGCGCGTCCTCGCCCAGTCGCCGGTGCGCAACTGGCAGCGCATCTTCGCCAGCCACCCCGACCACCTCGCCGCCGGCGAGGCCACCCTCTGCGCCGTCTACCCCGACTCGCGCAACCCCTTCGCCCACCCCGAGCTGCTCGAGGAGGGCTACGAGCCGCACACCGTGCCCGAGGTGTGGCTGATGGCCCACCCCGAAGCGGACACCGTCGTCGACGTCACCGACACCTTCTCCCGCAAGGTGGCCGCGCTGCGCTGCCACGTCTCCCAGGTCGCCCACCGCGACGACCTGGAGGAGATGCTGCGCGGCTGGCTCACCGCCATCGCCAAGGCCAACGGGCTGCCCGACGGCCGCCTTGCCGAGGCCTTCCGCGTCATCCCCACGGCCTGACCGCCGCGCCGGCCGGCCCGGAGCACCGTGACCTATGAACCTCACCGCCACCGCCGCCCTCGCCGGCGCCACCGACACCGCTGCCTTCCTGGCCACCCGCCGTCAGCTCTTCCGCGACGCCCCTGGCCGCGCCGGCGGCAGCGCCGCCGTCCTGGCGCTGTGGCTGGCCATCGCCGCCGGCGCCCGCCGCGACCGCGGCCGCACCAGCCCGGCCACCCTGGCGCTGGCCTCGGCCAACGCCGCCGGCCAGGCGGCCATGCTCGGCGTCCACCTCAAGCACCGCATCGCCGGCCCCCGCGTCTGGCTGGGCGCGGCCCTCGCCGGCGTGGCCCTCGGCGCCGCCGTCGCCTCGCGCTGAAGCCCACCGCCCGGCGGCGGCGGTGGAACAGCATGGTGGCGAGCGGTATTCCCCATCCCCCTGCGCTGCTACTGTGTGCCGCACCGCGCGGGAGGGACGCCCGCCGCATCGGGGCGAGAGGATCACGTCTGGTGCCTGAGGACGACGAGACTCGCGCCGCCGGCCTGGTGGCCTGGCTGGTGGAGCAGGGGTACGCACGGGTGGCCGAGCTGGCCGACACGCGCCCGATGGGCAACCGCCTCATCCGCATGGTGCGCGGCACCTGCCAGGTGACGGTGAGCCGCGACCGCGGCCAGTGGTTCGTCGAGGCCGGCCCGCTTGAATCGGACGGCTTTGACATGAACCTGTGGGAGGCGTACCTGCGCGACCTGCAGCCGGCCGTCGAGCCCGCGGAGTTCAAGGACGAGGCCCGCATGCTGCGCAACACGCTGCACGAGATCGAGCGCACCCTGGTGCTCGACGACGACGCCGTCTCCCGCCTCGACGCGCTGCGCACCTGGCGCCACGAGGTGCGCTGGTCCTCGCCGCAGGCCTACTGACTCACCGGCTGCGCCCGGGCGCTCGGGCCCATCGGCCCTGGGGCGCCGGACCGTTCGGCCCCTTGCAGCTCGTGTCCAACGATCGATGACAGCGGCGCGGACGCTGGCGATGATGAGGCGGAAAGAGGACGGCAACACCGCCCTCCTCGATGGAGACACGACAATGACCAGAGGTCTGCGGCTGCGCGTCCTCGTCCTGCAGGTCGGCCTGATCGGCATCCTCGCCTTCTGCGCCGGCTTCCTGTTCTGGGGCAACAGCTTCATCCACGGCCAGGTCCACGACCAGCTGGCCGAGCAGAAGATCAGCTTCCCCGCCGCGGGATCGCCCGGCTTCTCCGCTGCCGAGTTCCCCAAGATCCAGCAGTACGCCGGCCAGCAGGTCCTCGACGGACCGCAGGCGCAGGGCTACGCCGACTACTACATCGGCAAGCACCTCCAGTCCGTCGCCGGCGGCAAGACCTACAGCGAGGTCAGCGCCGCCTACATCGCCGGCGGGTCCAAGGACGCCAAGCTCGCCGCCCAGCGCCAGACGCTGTTCATGGGTGAGACCCTGCGCGGCCTGCTGCTCAACGCCTACGGATGGTGGCAGGTCGGCCAGTACGCCTTCGACGCCGCCATCGGCCTGACCGTGGCCGCGGTGGTGGTGTTTTTCGCCCTGATCACCGAGCTGGTCCTGGCCCGGCGCAAGCAGGAGAAGACCACGGGCGCGGCGCGGCCGGTGGGCAGCCGCACGGTCCTCACCGGCGGCGGCAACTAGCGGAGCGGGCACACCGACGGAGACCGGTGTGACAGGGGCCGGGAGGGCTTCCCAGACGGAGCCCGCCCGGCCCTTCCGCGTGCCGCCTCAGCCGCGCCGGCGCAGCTCCGCCTCGATCGCTCCCGTCAGGGTTGCGGTCAGGGAGCGGTAGAACTCCTGGCGCTGCGTTGCGTCGACCTCGGCGGGCACCTGCTCGCCGCGCATGCGGGCGGCGATCCACGGCGGCGTCGCCCGGGCCACGATGTTGCGGCCCACCCTGACCGCAACCTCGGTGTCGCGGGACTCCTCGACCTCGAGGGCGACGCGCAGGCTCCAGCCGGTGTGGTCGACCAGCTTCCAGGAGCGCTCCCAGACGCGAAGCCGCTCCGGCCCGAGGAAGACCAGGTGCACCGGGTCGGCGATCATCCGATCGGTGCCCAGCTCGGCGCGGTAGCTGTTGACGATGTCGTGGATCACCTGCTCGAGGTCGCGCGACACCCAGTTGACCAGCGAGGGGGCGCGGTTCTCCAGGTCGGGCAGCGTCCCCTCGGCGCTGGCCAGCGCGCCGACCACCCCGGCGTGGCGCCGGCAGTACACCGTGCCGCCGACGATCGACTGGTGGTCGGGACACCAGGCGGTCCCGCAGGCGCGGCTGCGCCGGTCGACGTAGCCGCAGCGCTCCCCGGTGGTGGCGGTGCAGCCGCGCTCGGAGCAGGGCTCAGTGCCGACGATCGGCCGCTCGGTGGGGACCGCCTCCGGTGTCTGGTCCTGGTCGTTGCCGCCACGCTTCCAGAAGGGCATGGGGTCCTCGTGCCGGCCGTCGCAGGCGGCCTCCCGCGGGCCGCGCCTACCGCGCGGTCGAAACGCTAGGAGCTTAGCGGGTCACAGCGCGCCTGCTGGGCACGCTGAACACTTGCGGGCACCACGGCCCGCGGGGGCGCTGCTACCGTTCGCGCTCAGATGACACCGGCACGGCGCGCCGTCGCACCCCCCGTCCTGCTCGCCGCCGTGGCGGCGCTCGCGTCCCTGGCCGGCTGCGGCGGAGGCGGCGGCAACCGCACCGCGGTGGCCACCGGGCCGTCGCAGAGCGCGCAGCCGGTGACCACGGCGCCGACCACCCCGACCGCCAAGGCCAGCCCCACACCGGTGCCGACAGCGGCGCCGACGCCGACACCCGAGGCGAGCCCCACGCCCGCACCCACCGGCGGCGGCATCATCCCGTCGGGCGACCCCAACGGCGCGGTCGAGGTCGGGCAGTATCTCTACCCCTCCAGCACCGGGATCGCCTGCGGGGCGCGCACCGGGCACTACGACGCCTGCCCGGTGAGCGGCCGCCTGGCGTCGCGGTTGGACAGCCATCCCATCCCCCACGCCGAGCCTCTCTGCCGCTGCCAGAACCTGTGGCAGAAGGCGGCGGTCAGCACCACCCAGACGCCGGACCCCGCCATCTGGATCGACCACGTGGTGCTCACCTTCGGTCCCGCGTACACCATCACCATGGACCTGCGCGTGCTGCGCACCGACGGCGGCTGGGTGGGCGACGACACCACCTGCACGGGGCAGGGGGAAAGCACGTCGATATACGTGCAGAATCCTCCTGCCTGTTCTGGCGCGTAGCGGTTTGGGGATTCCGGGGTAGCCGGGCTACACGGGGGCTCATCGCGCCGTGACGGCGCCGTGACAAGAAGTCACGAGGACGTGCGCCAGCCGGTACGACGATGTGGCGCGTGAGAGGCAGAGTGTCGTCCCGGCGTTGCCTGGCCGCCTCGGTGGCCGTCGCCGCCGCCCTCGCCGCGCCCGCCGCAGTGCCGCATCGCGCGGCGGCACAGACGCCGGCGACGCTCGATCCGCTGCTCACCGCCACCGTGGCAACGTCGCTTCCGACCACGGTGGTGCAGATGGTGGGTGTGCTGCCCCACACCCCCAGCGCGTCGGACATCTCTCTGCTCGACGCTCTCGGTGCGACCGCCGTGCCCTACACCAGCCTGCCCCTGGTGGCCCTGCAGGCGCCGGTATCCGCGATACCGGCGCTGCAGGGCAGCGGTGTGCTCACCTCGATGTGGCAGAACCGCCCGCTGCAGCTGCTGCTGCACGAGAGCGTGCCGCTGATCGGCGCCGACCGCGTGCGCAGCCAGCTCGGCTACGACGGCCACGGCGTCGGCATCGCCATCCTCGACAGCGGCATCGACGGCAACCACCCCGACACCCACTATCCCGACCACGTGGTCCAGAACGTGCTGATGCTGGGCTACACCAAGGTTTTTGCCAATCTGGTGCTGACCCAGGAGAACGTGGTCGACACCGACACCACCAGCGGCCACGGCACCCACGTCGCCGGCATCGCCGCGGGAACCGGCGCGGCCAGCGGCGGCTACTACACCGGGGTGGCGCCGGGCGCGTCGCTGATCGGCGTCGGCGCCGGCCAGGCGACCGACATGATCGCCACCACCGCCGGGCTCGACTGGATCGTCACCAACCGCACCCGCTACAACATCCGCGTCGTCAACTGCTCCTGGGGCGACGGCACCATCCAGTACGACCCCAACGATCCCATCAACGTCGGCACCAAGGCGGTGCACGACGCCGGCGTCGCCGTGGTGATGGGTGCGGGCAACGACGGGCAGAGCGCGACCGGGCAGACGCAGTCGGGGATGCTCAACCGCTACGCCTTCCCCGACTGGGTGATCAGCGCCGGCGCCGGTGACAAGCTGGGCCAGTACGCGCCCTACTCGTCGACCGGCGACGGCGTGCACAACCCCACGCTGATCGCGCC
>CAZCJX010000168.1:0-5367 GCA_964499205.1 uncultured Actinomycetes bacterium
TTCAGCGGCGGCGCCATCCTCGGCGACCGGGTGCGCATGCAGCGCCACGCCCTCGACCAGGGCGTCTACATCCGCTCCATGGCGGCGCGCGGCCACCTCGGCGGCCTGGCCAGCGCGGCGCGCGAGGCGATCCGGCTCATCGACGCCAGCGGCCGCGACCGCTGCCTGCTGGAGACCGTCGGCGTCGGCCAGTCGGAGCTGGAGGTGATGCTCACCGCCGACACCACGGTGGTGGTCACCACGCCGGCCTCGGGCGACGCGGTGCAGATCATCAAGGCGGGGATCATGGAGATCGCCGACGTCTTCGTGGTCAACAAGGCCGACATCCCCGGCGCCGACCGCATCGCCAAGGAGCTGCGCCGCATGGTCCACGAGACCAAGAGCGGGACCTACTGGGAGCCGCCGGTGGTGCTCACCGTCGGCGCCACCGGGCAGGGGCTGGACGAGCTGGTCGACGCGGTGGAGCGGCACCACGTGCGGCTGGAGGACACGGGCGAGCTGGCCCGGCGGCGCAGCGAGCGGCTGCGCGCCGAGATCGAGGCCATCGTGGTCGAGAAGGCGGCCGACCGGGCGCGGCGGGCGCTCACCCGCGGGACAATAGCCAGCGAGGTGAACGGCGACCTCTCCGCGGTCGACCCGTACGTCCTCGCCGACCGCATCCTCAACGGGCACTCCACTCCCTAGGAGCCGAGCACATGGCGACGACCAGCCGCAGGCCGGCGCAGAAGACCCCGCCGATCCCGGACGACACCCTCGGCGGCATCCCCGTCCAGAACGCCTACACGCCCGCTGATGTTGATGCCGACCATGTCCAGAACGGCGGCCTGCAGCCGGGCGACTACCCCTACACCCGCGGCATCCACCGCACCATGTACCGCGGCAGGGTGTGGACGATGCGGCAGTTCGCCGGCTTCGGCAGCGCCCGGCAGACCAACGAGCGGTACCACCAGCTGCTCGCCGCCGGCCAGACCGGGTTGTCGGTGGCCTTCGACATGCCCACACTGATGGGCCGCGACTCCGACGACCCGCGCTCGCGCGGGGAGGTGGGGCACTGCGGCGTCGCCATCGACTCCGTCGAGGACATGACGGTGCTCTTCGAGGGCATCGACCTCGGCACGGTGACCACCTCGATGACCATCAACCCCTCGGCGTCGATCACCCTGGCGCAATACCTGGTGGTCGCCGAGGAGACCGGCGTGGCCTGGGAGAACCTGGGCGGCACGCTGCAGAACGACATCCTCAAGGAGCACATCGCCCAGAAGGAGTTCTGCTTCCCGGTGCGCCACGGCATGCGCCTGGTCACCGACTCCATCGTGTTCTCCACGGAGCGGCTGCCGCGCTTCCATCCCGTGTCGATCAGCGGCTACCACATCCGCGAGGCGGGTTCGACGGCGGCGCAGGAGCTGGCCTTCACCCTGGCCGACGGCTTCGCCTACGTCGAGGCGTGCATCGCGGCGGGGCTGGACGTCGACGCCTTCGCGCCGCGGCTGTCCTTCTTCTTCGACGCGCACATCGACTTCTTCGAGGAGATCGCCAAGTTCCGCGCCGCACGGCGCATCTACGCGCGGCGGATGAAGGAGAGGTACGGCGCCCGCGACGAGCGCAGCCTGAAGCTGAAGTTCCACACCCAGACCGCGGGCGTGTCGCTCACCGCGCAGCAGCCGGAGAACAACATCGTGCGCACCGCGCTGGAGGCGCTCAGCGCCGTGCTCGGCGGCACCCAGTCGCTGCACACCAACGCGCTGGACGAGACGCTGGCCCTGCCCACCGCCAAGTCGGCGCAGATCGCCCTGCGCACCCAACAGGTTCTCGCCTACGAGACCGGCGTGCCCAGCGTCGCCGACCCGCTGGGCGGCTCCTGGTTCGTCGAGAAGCTCACCGACGAGATGGAGGCGCAGGCGGAGGCGTACCTCGACGAGGTCGAGGGGCGCGGCGGCATGGTCAGCGCGGTGGAGCAGGGCTACCCGCAGCGCGAGATCGCCGAGGCCGCGTTCCGTTTCCAGCGCCAGCTGGAGGCGGGAGATCGTGTCATCGTCGGCGTCAACGCGTTCGAGCAGGACGTCGACCCCACCCCGCCCAACCTGCTGCGCATCGATCCCCAGGTGGAGGTCGACCAGGTCGCCGCACTGCGCCGGCTGCGCGAGTCGCGCGACAACATCAGCGTCGCCAACCGGCTCGACGCGCTGAAGGAGGTCGCCGCCGGGTCGGAGAACACCATGCCGGCGATCGTCGACTGCGTGCGGGCGCGCTGCACCGAGGGGGAGATCGTCGCCGCCCTGGAGGAGGTGTTCGGCACCTACCGCGAGGTTCCCACCTTCTAGGCTCCGGCATCGTGCTGCCCGGCGGCCAGAGCACGTCCGTGCACCCACCGCGTAGGATTCCGGGCGGCCATTCTTGCTCTTCGTCCTGTCCCGGAGGTGCGGACCTGATGTCTCTGCGGCGTCGTGAGCGCGGGCTGAGCCCCGCCGTCGTCGGTTCGGTGGCCCTGCTGCTGGTGGCCTGCGGCGCGTCGAGCGAGGTCGCCCAGACCCCGCCCACCCCCACCGCCAACATCTCGCCCAACGCCTGCGACCTGCTCAGCGACGCCGACGTGACCTCGGCGTTCACCCTGCCGCCGTCGGCCGGCTCGCCCGCCCCCACCGCGGGCGCGACCATCACCCATCTCTACTCGGTGACCCAGATCAACGCCGGCGGGGTCAAGACCGTCGGCCAGTGCATCTGGACCGACAACAGCGGCGCCCAGGTGGTCGCCTACGTCATCCCCAACGCGCAGCTCACCGCGCTGGCCGACTACACCACCGGCGCCACCCAGGTCGGCGCCGCCTACATCCAGGAGGGCAACGGGCGCGGCTTCGTCAGCGTCCAGAAGGGCTCGGGCGTGATCGCCATCACCCTGATCCTCGACAGCGATCCCTCCACCCGCACCAGCCGCCTCGCCGACCTGGCGCGGGCCGCGTCCGGCGCCGCCATCCCCACCGTCGCCCCCGGCGCCAGCGCCGCTCCCACGGCCAGCCTGCCCCCCGTGGCCAGCGGCCCCGGCGACAAGGTCTCCGGCCAGACGGCCGCCGCCACGCTGAAGGAGACCGACCAGCTCAAGTTCAACCCCAACACGGCGAGCATCAAGGCCGGCCAGGTGCTGGAGTGGGACAACTCGGGTTCGGTGGCCCACAACGTCACCTTCGACGCCTACCCCAGCATCAGCAGCGACACCATGAACGGCGGCGACACCTTCCAGGTGAAGTTCACCAAGCCGGGCACCTACCAGTTCCACTGCACCTTCCACCCCGGCATGGACGGCACGGTCACCGTCTCCTAGCCGGCGTCGTTTCGCCCCTCCGGGCCTCGGGTATGCACCCTGCAGGCCATGGACTTCACCGACTACTACGCCGTGCTGGGCGTGCCGCGTGACGCGTCCCAGGACGCCGTCAAGAAGGCGTACCGGACGCTGGCGCGCACCCTCCATCCCGACGTCAACAAGGACCCCAAGGCGGAGGAGCGGTTCAAGCGCGTCAACGAGGCGTACGAGGTCCTCAAGGACCCGGCGAAGCGGGCCAAGTACGACCGGCTCGGCGCCAACTGGGAGGAGCTGGAGCGGCAGGAGGAGTTCGCCCGGCAGTACCGCGCGCGGCACGGCGCCTGGGCGCGGGCGGGTGCCGGGGCGGGGGCGGGTGGTGCGCGGCGCGGCCGGGCCGGCGCCGGCGCGGGCGCGGGGCCGAGCGGGTTCAGCGACTTCTTCGAGACCTTCTTCGGCGGTGGCGGCGGCGGGATCGACATCGACGAGCTGCTCCGCCACTCGCAGGCGGGCGACGACGGCGGCACGGTGCACTTCACCTGGACCGGCGCCGACCCGACGCCCCTGCAGCGCCCCGGCCGCGACCTCGAGCAGGACCTGGAGATCGACCTCGAGGAGGCGGCCCGCGGCGCGGTGCGCCTGGTCAGCATGGGAGCCCGGCAGGTCGAGGTGCGCATCCCCGCCGGCGTCGCCGAGGGCTCGCGGGTTCGCGTCGCCGGCGAGGGCATGCCCGGCGCCGCCGGCGGCCGCAACGGCGACCTCTTCTTCACCGTCCGCCTGCGGCCTCACCCGCGCTTCACCGTGCGCGGCCGCGACCTCCTCGCCGACCTGCCCGTGCGCGACGACCAGGCGGTGCTCGGGGCCGCCGTCACCGTGCAGGGCCTCGGCGGCGGCGCCTTCACCGTGACCGTCCCCGCCGGCAGCCAGGCCGGCCGCGTCCTGCGCCTGCGCGGCAAGGGGCTGCCTGGGCTCAAGGGCGCCGCGGGCGGCGACCTGCTGCTGACCGTCCGCGTCACCGTGCCGGCCGCGCCGACCGACGAGGAGCGGCGGCTCTACGCCCGGCTGCGGGAGCTGCGCGAGGGCGCGCCCGCCGCCTCAGCGGCGCAGCACGATGTTCAGCACGATCGTCAGCACCACGCTGATCACCAGTGAGCTGACCAGCGGCACATACCACGAGAAGCCGCCGCGCGACCCCGAGAGGTCACCCGGCAGCCGGCCGAAGGGCAGCTTGCCGCCCAGCACCAGCACCAGTCCCGCCGCGGCGATGAGCAGCCCGATGACGAGCAGGATGCGCCCGATCGAGCCGCCGTCGAAGCCGAACTGTTCCACCAGCGAAGACTACGATCTTTGGCCGTCTAGGACGGCAGCTGGCCCGCCAGGTACGGCGCGGGATCGAGGAACTGCCCGTCGTGCCGGATCTCGAAGTGCACGTGCGGCCCCGTCGACCACCCTGTCGACCCCTCCTGCCCGATGATGTCCCCCTGCCGCACCACCTGCCCGGCCTGCACCGCGATCGAGTCGAGGTGCCCGTAGAGGGTCACGAACCCGTCCGGGTGGGCGATGGCCACGTAGTTCCCGTACCCGACCAGCTTCCCGCTGGAATCCACGCTCGCCGCGGCCAGCAGCACCACCCCGTCCGCCGCGGCGTGCACCGGCGTGTCGAGCGGCGCCCCCAGGTCGAGCCCGGTGTGGAAGTGGGGGTAGAAGGTGCCGTTGAAGCTGAGCGGCGGCTCCAGGGAGAAGTCGGTGGGCCCGAACGGCTGGGTCACCGGGGCGACCAGCGGCGCGATGAACGGCTGGTGGCGCCGCATCGCCGCCAGCTGCACGTCGGTCAGCGACCCGATCGCCTGCAGCCGCGCCTCCGCCTGGGCGATGGCCGCCTCCTGGGAGAGCTGGGTCTGGATCAGCGAGAGGTTGTAGGAGACCGCGTCCTTGGCCTGTGGGGGCGCGGTGGCCACCGCGGCGGTGAGCTGGGCGCGCTGGGCAGGGTCCTGGGCGGCGGCGCGGTAAAGGTCGTACTCGGCCTGCAGGCTCTGCTGGTAGGCGGCCTGGGTGGCGGCGTGGGCGGCGACCAG
>CAZCJX010000169.1:0-5348 GCA_964499205.1 uncultured Actinomycetes bacterium
CCCTGGTGCACTCCGACGACCTGGGCCGCACCTGGTCGGAGCCGGAGCACGCGCCCATCGCCTTCCCCGAGGGATCCGACGCCGCGCTCAAGCGCATCTGGCTGATCCAGCCCTCGACGCAGCACGAGCCGGACGTGGTGTACGCCGGCGTCGAGCCGCACGCGCTGTTCCGCAGCGAGGACGGCGGCGAGAGCTTCAGCCTGGTCCGCGGCCTCTACGACCATCCCCATCGCACCCAGTGGCAGCCCGGCGGCGGCGGCGCCTGCCTGCACACCGTGGTGCCGCATCCCGACGACCCGCAGCGCATGCTCGTCGCCCTCTCCACCGGCGGCGTGTACCGCACCACCGACGGCGGCGCGTCCTGGTCGCCGGCCAACCGCGGCATCCAGGCGCTGTTCATGCCAGAGGACCAGCGCTTTCCCGAGTTCGGGCAGTGCGTGCACCACGTCGCCACCCATCCCGCCGAACCCGAGAGGCTCTACGCGCAGAACCACTTCGGCGTCTACCGCAGCCAGGACTGGGGCGACTCCTGGGAGGCGATCGAGAACGGCCTGCCCAGCAACTTCGGCTTCCCCCTGGTGGTGCATCCGCAGCGGCCGCACACGCTGTACATGTTCCCGCTGGCTGCGGACATGGAGCGCATGCCCGCCGACGGGCGCTGCCGCGTCTACCGCAGCGACGACGGCGGCGACTCCTGGCGGCCGTTCGACGCCGGCCTTCCCACCGATCCCTACTACGCGTCGGTGCTGCGCGACGCCATGACCGCCGACAACGCCCACCCCGCCGGCATCTACTTCGGCACGCGCGTCGGCGAGGTGTTCATGTCGCGCGACGGCGACAGCGAGGGCTGGAGGCGTGTCGCCCAGCACCTTCCCGACGTGCTGTCGGTGCGCGCCGCGGTCGTGTCGTGAGCTGCCGCGTGGTGCTGCCCGCCGCGCTGCGCGACAGCGCCGGCGGGCGTGGCGAGGTGGAGGCGCAGGGCGATTGCCTGCGGGCGGTGCTCGACGACCTGGCCCAGCGCATGCCCACGCTGGAACGGCGATTGCGCGACGAGCGTGGCGAGCTGCGCCAGCACGTGCTGGTGTTCGTCGACGGAGTCAGCGTGCGCGGCGGCGCGGCGCTCGACGCGCCGGTGGGCGAGGGGTCCGAGGTGTTCGTCGCGCCGGCGGTGTCGGGCGGGGGCTGATCGCGGTCGGCGTCACTGCACCGACGCGGTGACCGGCGCCTGGGTCGGTGCGGCCTCCAGCTGCGGGCTGCGCCGCGTCGCCAGCAGGCATCCCGCGAGGATGAGCACGAAGCCGACGCCGGTGCCGACGGTGAAGGGCTCGCTGAGCAGCAGCACGCCGAGGCAGACCGCCACCGCGGGGTTGACGTAGGTGATCACCGTCGACCGCACCGGCCCCACCTCGGCGATCAGCGCGAAGAAGACGACGAAGGCCAGCGCGGTGCAGACCACGCCGAGAACGGCGATGGAGGCGAGCACGTCGGCGCCCGGCATGCTGTGGGGCAGATGGGTGAGGCCGATGGGCGCGTATGCCACCGCCGTCAGGCCGAGCGACGCGGCGATGACACCGAGCGCGGGCAGGTCGGCCAGCTTCCACGCGATCATCAGCGGTCCCACCGCATAGCCCACCGTGACCAGCAGGATCTCGACGATGGCGCGCACGTCACCGCGGCCGACGTCGAGGCCGAGCAGTGCGGCGACGCCGCTGAGGCCGACCAGCAGCCCGGCCAGGCGCCGCCCGTCGAGGCGCTCGCGGCCGGTGGTGGTGGCCATCACCGCGCCGATCAGCGGCACGGCGGCGACCAGCAGTCCCGACAGCGAGCTGCTGAGGTGGGTTTCGGCGTCGGAGAGCAGGAACCAGGGGATGGCGATCTCGATGGCGGTGTAGACCAGCACCGGCCGCCAGCGGGCCAGCAGCGGCGCCAGCGCGCCGCGGGCGGCGGCGATGGGCATCAGCAGGGCGGCGCCGGCCGCGGTGCGCAGGAAGACCAGCGTGGCCGGCTCGACGTGCCCCACGGCGACCTTGATGAGCAGGTAGGGGATGCCCCAGATCACGCACATGGCGCTGAACAGGGCCCAGCCGCGACGAGTCACGGGGCCACAGCCTGCCTTGTGGCCCATCGGCGGCGCAAGTGCGCGCGTGGGATCACGCCCTTGATCGCACCAACTTGCCCATGCCGGAGCACTTCTCCATAATCGCTGAAGGCCGGCGGCCGTCAGCACTTCTCCCGGAGCTGCGACGGCCGTCGTCGTGGCCGTACAGGGGCGGCCATGTGGAGGACAGGCCATGGTGCTGTCACGTCTCGGCGCCCGTGTGCGCGCGCTCGCCGTCGCCGCCGTCCTGGCCGGCGCGGCGTCGGTGGCCTCGGTGGCGATTCCCAGCGCGGACGCGGCCATCGGCCACGCCGAGCTGACCCTCGGCGACAGCGTGCCGTTCGGCTTCATCACCCAGGCGGGGTTCGAGTACGGCAATCCGCACAACTTCGTCGGCTACTCGGACTACACCGCGCAGGCGCTGCGGCTGGCGCCCGCCAACGCGGCGTGTCCCGGTGAGACGACCGCCCACTTCCTCTCGCTGAGCGGCGCCGACAACGGCTGCGGCACGTTCCGCGCGCACGCGCCGTTGCACGTCTCGTACAGCGGCACGCAGATGGACTTCGCCACCGCCTTCCTGCGCGCCCATCGCACCACCCGGCTGGTCACCGTCCAGCTCGGCGCCAACGACCTGTTCCTGCTGCAGCACGCCTGCAACAACGATCCCACATGCATCGGCAACGGACTGCCGGCGGTTCTGGGCAGCATCGGCAGCAACATGAACGCCATCCTCGGCGGCCTGCGCGCAACCGGATACCGGGGCGTGATCGAGGTGGTCAACTACTACTCGCTGGACTACACCGATCCCTTCCAGACCGGGGTGAGCCAGCTGCTCGACCAGGTCCTCGCCGGCGCGGCGGCGGCGCACGGTGCGGTGGTGGCCAACGTGTTCAGCGCCTTCGCCACCGCGGCGGGAGCGGCCGGCGGGCACACCTGCATGGCGGGGCTGCTCAACGCCAGCCCGGCCAACCAGTTCACCTGTGACGTGCACCCGAGCCAGTCGGGGCACCAGCTGATGGCGCAGACCGTGGAGTCGACCTTCTTCGCGGCGGGCGAGGACGGCTGACCGCGTGCGGGGCAGGCGGGCGGGGTGGCCGTGAACGCTGCGGCCGTCCCGCCGTCACCCCGGTGCTGAATCCGCCGTAGGATTGCGGCTCGATGGCCGAGCCCCGTCCACACATCGCCGCGGTCACGCCGTACTCCTGGGAGGAGTCCTCCGAGGCCGTGGCGGCGCGGCTGGGCATCGATCCCCGTGATGTGGTCCGCTTTGACATGAACACGGTGCCCTGGCGGCTGCCGGTCAGCGTGTCGAGCGAGGATTTCGCGGTGAACGAGTACCCCGATCCGTCGTATCGCCAGCTGGTGCAGGCGATCGCGGCGTACTGCGACGTCGCCGAGTCCTCGGTCGTGGTCGGCGCCGGCGCCGACGAGCTGATCGCCATGGTGGCGCAGGCCTATCTCGAACCGGGGCGCAGCTTCGTCGTCTCCGATCCCACCTATTCGCTGTTCGCCATCGCGTCGGGGATCGCCGGCGCACGCGCGGTTTTGGTGCCGTGCGGCGAGGGCTTTGCCCTCGATCGCGCGCGGTTTCTCGAGGCGGCCGCCGGTGCCGACGTCGTCTGGCTGGCCAACCCCAACAACCCGACCGGAGAGGTGCTGCCGCAGCGGTTCCTGCGCGCGGTGGTGGAGGCGTCGCCGGGGCTGGTGGTGGTCGACGAGGCGTACGCGGAGTTCGTCGACGAGACGGCGCTCGACTGGATCGGCGAGGTGGCCAACGTGGTGGTGCTGCGCACCCTGAGCAAGGCGTTCGGGCTGGCCGGGATGCGGGTCGGCTATGCTGTCGCGCCGCCCGCGGTGGTGGCGGCGCTGGAGGTGGTGCGGCCGGTCACCTCGATCAGCGTGGTGGCGTCGCGGCTGGGCGCGTTGGTCCTGGGCCATGCGGCGCAGATGCGCGCGCTGGTGGCCGGGCTTGCCGCCGAGCGGAGCCGGCTGGCCGAGGCACTGGCGGGTGGCGGACGTCGCGTCGTCGCCGGCGCCGGCAACTTCGTCCTCGCCGAGGTCGACGGCGCGGCGGTGCAGCGGGCGCTGTCGCGGGGGCTGGTGATGCGCACCTACGGCGAGGGCCACCGGCTGCACGGCTGGTCGCGTATCACGGTGCGTTCGGCGGAGGAGAACGCTCGGCTGCTCGACGCGCTGGGGTGATCCGCCGGGGCCGGGCAGGTCCCGTCAGCCCCGGTGCTACCATCCGGTGGGTGCAGGCGCGAGTTGTGGTCCTCGGTGCTGGCTTCGGCGGTCTCGAGGTTGCCGCGACCCTCTCCGAGGAGTGCGGCGACGGGATCGACGTCACCCTGATCGACAGCAACGACGCGTTCGCCTTCGGCTTCTCGAAGCTCGACGTGCTCTTCGGCCACACGTCGCTCGACGCCGTGCGCATGCCCTATCGCGACATCGCCAAGCCCGGCGTGCGCTTCGTCCAGGAGCGGGTCACCGCCATCGATCCCGAATCCCGCCGCGTCACCACCGACGCCGGTGTGCACGATGCCGACCACCTGGTCATCGCCCTCGGCGCCGAGTACGACTACGACGCAACGCCGGGGCTGCGCGACGCCGGCAACGAGTTCTACTCGTTCACCGGCGCGCAGCGACTCGCCGGGCTGCTCGAACAGTTCGACGGCGGCGACACCGTCATCGGCGTCTGCGGCGCGCCCTACAAGTGCACGCCCGCGCCCAGCGAGGCGGCGCTGCTGCTGCACGACCATCTCACCGCGCGCGGTGTCCGCGCGCGCAGCACCATCACCTTCGTGTTGCCGATGGCCGTGCCCGTGCCGCCGTCGCCGGATGCCTCGCGGGCACTGGTCGACGCCTTCGCCGAACGCGAGATCCGCTTCATGCCAGGCCGGCGCGTCGCAGCCCTCGACGGTGGGCGCAACGTCGCGGTTCTCGACGACGGCAGCGAGCTGCCCTTCGACCTGTTCCTCGGCGTGCCGAGGCACCGCGTGCCTGCGGTGGTCGCAGGCGCCGGGCTGGCCGAGGACGGCTACGTCGCGGTGGATCGGGCCACGCTGGCAACGCGTTTCCCCAACGTCTACGCCATCGGCGACGTGACCTCGTCCGGCGTTCCCAAGGCGGGGACGTTCGCGGAGGGGCAGGGGCGCGCGGTCGCCGCGTCGATCGTCGCCGCCCTGCGCGGTGGTGCGCCGGCGCCGCCGTACACCGGCAAGGGCGCCTGCTACGTCGAGTTCGGCGACGG
>CAZCJX010000170.1:0-5307 GCA_964499205.1 uncultured Actinomycetes bacterium
GACGTGGTGCCGAGGAAGGGACTCGAACCCTTACGCCCTATACGGGCACTGCCCCCTCAAAGCAGCGTGTCTACCAGTTCCACCACCTCGGCAGAGGCGAGGGCAGATTCTACACGCGGCGGTGGCGGCAGCCGCACGTCGGCATGGGTGGTCAATGGAAGCCCAGACCGCCCGTCTGGACCAGGCCACCGACAACGCAGGCGACCAGGGCGGCGAGGCAGACGGGGGCGATGACGACGGCGACGATGAGGGTGGCGAGGGGGCCGCGGCGGGCGGCGTGTTCGAGCACACGGGCGCGGTCGTCGGCGCGCTGGCGGGCGGCGATGCGGTGGAGCTCGGGGGCGAGCGGTACGCCGAGGCGGTGGTGGCGGTCGACGGCGTCCCCGACGTCGAGGAGCACGGGGAGGTGGAAGCGGTCGGCCTCGGCGGCGAGGGCGGTGCGCGGGTCGCTGCCGGTGGTGAGGCGGACGGCGGCTGCGCGGAGGGCGGCGGCGGTCGTAGGCGGGGCGTGGGTGGCGGTGAGCTCGAGCGAGTCGCGCAGGGCCATGCCGGCAGACAGGGCGGCCGCGAGGAGGTCGACGGCCAGGGCGGTGTGGCGGTTCGTGCCGCTCAGCGCGGCACGGGCGGCGCAGCGGAGATTGAGGCCGGGAAAGGTCCACCCCGCAACAGCGCCGAGCATTACGCCGATCGGGGCCGCCGCGAGGCTGACGAGGGCCATGCCGCAGCCGCAAAGGCAGGCGGCGGCCATGGCGCACAGGAGGCGCACGCCCGCGGCCAGGTCGACGAGCTGGAGGCGAACCGCACTGGCAGAGAACTCAGGGGCGGAGGACGCTGGCTCGCCGGACCCGGCCCGGGCTCC
This sequence comes from uncultured Actinomycetes bacterium, assembly GCA_964499205.1. GTDB lineage: Bacteria > Chloroflexota > Dormibacteria > Aeolococcales > Aeolococcaceae > DASRDZ01. The sequence goes on from CAZCJX010000170.1 coordinate 860, forward strand.
AACCGCAACGGCGCGCGCTACCCAGCAGCGCGGGGCAAGGGCAAGGCGGACGGCAAGTCCGTCCGGACCGCCCCTGGAACGGGACCAGCCGTGCCTTCGGGAGACCACGGCGGCGCACCGCACGAGCCTGCCCGTGGTGTGGGCGCTGCCGGCCGGCTGCCTCCCTATGCGCACGGCCTGCACGAGAAGGACCGTGCCGAGGAAGACCGAGGCGGCGCGAAGCGGGAGCGGGGCGGCCGTGGTCACGCGACGAGGAGGCGGCGTGCCACAGCAGCGGCGAGGGCCACGACGAGCACGGCGCCGATGAGAAGCGGGAACAGGGGGAAAGAGAGCGCGGCACCGAGAGCGGCGGGATCGGTCATGAAGAGGATCCCCGCGGTCAGCGCCGCGATCAGGGGGACGGCGACGGTGCTGGCGCGCACCTCCCCCACCGTCGCCGAGACTTCGCGGCGGACGGCACGGTCGTCGTCCAGCGCCGCGGCGAGTCGATCCAGCGCCGCGGCGGTGGCGGCCGCATCGTGGCGGTGCATCGCGAAAACGGTGGCCACGACCCGAGCAGGCGACGATGGTGGGAGGCGCGGCTCCATCTCCGTGATGGCGCGGCGCAATGAGAGCGCAGCGTCGCCGCCGAGAGCGACACGTGCCGCGGCGGCGTCGAGGATGCGCGTCGCGGCGGGGACGGTGGTGCAGCGGCGTCGCGCGCCGCTGACCGCCTGCGCGCCGCTGCCCCATGCGGCAAGCTCTGTGCCGAGTGCGCGTGCCAGTGCCGGCGTGGCGGCATCCACGGCGGCCCGTGACCGGGTGCGACGCAGCCAGAGGACGACACGCCCGCCGGTACGAGAGACCGTCATGGCGAGACCGCCGGCGGGAAGAGGTGCGACGCCGAGGAGCAGCAGGACGACGATCGCCTGCACTGCGACGAGCAGCTGGCCGCAGCGCCAGCGCGCCGGCGTCGTGTGCACGTGGGCGCGCCAGAGCAGCGCCGCGAGCCGGCGGCCCGGCCGGGAGGCGTCGTAGCGTCCGGCGATGCCGCCGAGCAGGTGCGGCGACGCGTGAGGACGGCGGGCCAGGTCCCGCGTGCCGAGCGCCAGACATGCCAAAGACGCTGCTGCACCAACGATTTCGGCGTTCATGCCACGTGTGGCCGGATGAGCAGGTCGGGGCTGAAATCGACGCCGTGGCGCGACATGCGGTCGAGGCAGCGGTCGGGTGGGCGGCGCAGCAGCGGCGGGTCGAGCGACGAGTCGTACACGGTGGACGGGCCGGAATCAGCCAGGGCGACGACCTCGATCACGCTGCGCCGGCCAGCGGCGTCGCGATCGCAGTGCACGACGATGTCGATGGCACTGGCCACCCAGGAACGCAGCGTCAGCATCGACTGGTTGGGCCACGCCATGGCGAGCATGGCTTCGAGACGCGACAGTGCGTCGAGAGCCGAGTTGGCGTGCACGGTGCTCATCGACCCGGGGTGGCCGGTGTTCATGGCGGCCACCATGTCCGCTGCCTCGGCCCCACGGACCTCGCCGACGACGATCCGGTCAGGACGCATTCGCAGCGTGTTGCGCACCAGTGCACGCATGTCGACGGGGACACAGCCCGGCACGTCGCGATCACGGCATTGCTGAGCGGCGACGTGCGGATGCTCGATGCGCAGCTCGGCGACATCCTCGATGGTGACGATGCGCTGCTGGTGCGGCACCAGCGCACACAGCGCGCCGAGCAGTGTGGTCTTGCCGGCTCCGGTTCCGCCGCTGACCAGGAGGTTGCAGCGGCCGGCGACTGCGGCGTGGAGGAAGGCGGCGACCCGGCGCGGCACGCTGCCGCCGTGGACCAGGTCGACCAATTGCAGAGGGCGGCCACGCGGCCGGCGGATGGTGAGGTGGGGGCCGCCCACGGCAACGGGAGGAAGCACGGCGTTGAGGCGACTGCCGTCGGGGAGCACGGCGTCGACCATCGGTGCTGACTCGTCGAGCCGCGCACCGGCGGCTGCGACGAGTCGCTCGATCACCGCGCGGAGGTGGTCGGCGTCACGGAAGCGGATGTCCGAGGGCAGGACGCGGCCCTCGACCTCGACGTGGGCAGTGTGCGGGCCGCTGACCATGATCTCGGTGACACGCTCATCGGCGAGCAGCCGCTCCAGGGGACCCGCGCCGCAGAGCTCGGCGGTCAACGCGGCAACCGCCTCGCGATCGGCCGTCTGCGCACCGTCACCTGCAAGGAGGCGCGCGACGGCGGCGGGATCGGCGGTAAGCCCGAGCGCAGCGCGCGCCGGCAGCTCGGTCAGAAGCCGCTCGCGCACGCCGTCCAGGTCCGCCGCCATGTCGCGGGTCACCGCGCGGCGTCCGAGGCGACCAACCCGTCCAGCTCCGCCGGTCCGTCACCACCGGGGTCACCGGCAGGGACGGCCAGCAGGCTCAGCGCCTTGGCGAAGGACTGGGCCCAGAGCAGGCGCTCGGCGCCCATCGGATCGACGTCCAGGGCGACGACCGACTGCGCAGCGCCGGCCTGTCCCCCACCGTCGGATGCCGCCGCGACGGAGACCACGTGGCCGGTGGCCACGCGCACCACGCGGCCGGACGCCGCCGGCCCGTCGACCACGGCGGCCATGACCTCGACCAACTGGTCGGCGTGCAGAGCGGGTGGCACCGACGCCGCGTCGACACGGAGCCGGACCGCCCGATGGCCAGGCGACGCCTCCTCTGCGGCGGACAGGAGGGCGGCGACGAGCGGTGTGCCCGTCGGAAGTGCGACCACCACACGGTGCCCCACCGCCTCGCCCTCGCTCACCAGGAGCCCGAGCACTGCGCTGACCCCGGCGGGAACGGGCTGCATCCGCAGATCGGCGCTGGTCAGCACGGCTCCGGCGGCAATCGGGCGAGCGGTTACCACCAGGTTGCCGGCCCGCTCCGATCCCTGACTGGTTCCGGGCCGCGCCGTGCCCGCGACCACGAGGACCAGGCCCAGCACGCCGAGCAGGACGGCCGCGAGCGCCGAGGCGCGCCCGGCGCTGCCCTCCCGATGCCGGCGGCGTTCATGACCACTAATCCGTGCAACCACATAGCAGAGGTTACACAGACTCGTGTTACTAGGTCAAGCCCCGCCCGGGGACAGGTCCGCGGCGCCACTCCAGCCGATCGGCCCGCGGCTGGCCGACGAGCCGCTGAATCCGATCACTGCCTGCTCGACGCTGCCGGTCGCCACGGCGTCGAGGCTCATGGCGGTCCAGCGCAAGGGTTTTGACAGCGGTCCGCCCTGGGAGGGATACCCGCAGGTGTCCTGCGGACCCGACGGTCGTTCGCAGAAGCCCACGATGACCCACTCGAGGCGCCGCCCTGAGCGACCGCGCCGGCTGTCGACGGCGGGTCCCACCACGGCGGATTGCCGGGCGGCCCGATCCCCATGCGCACGGTGTCGCGCACACGGAGCAGTTTCACCTCGACATGCCTCCCCGGCCCGGCGGGGAACGCGCGGCGCGCGGACGCCATCACCTGCGCCCGCGAGAACCGGTTGAGCGACACGTCCGGGTCGGGCTGCTTCCATGCGCTCGGCACCGCCTGCGCCTCGGCGGCTCCCGCCACTCGACGCCAGCCATGGCCGTCCCAGGACCAGGTGTCCGCAAAGATCCCGCCAGTTTTGGCAGCAACGCCACCGTAGAGGATCACCTGCCCCGTCCGCGCGTCGTAGGCCATGGCGGCGCCGGCGCGCACGGCGGGGTGGGCTCCCACGTATGCCGTCCATGTCGAGCCGTCCCACACCGTGGTGTGGCCCAGGCCGTCGTAGAGCACGTCGTCGCCTGAGCGATCAGGGGCCATCACGGCATACGGCAGCGGGTAGCGCGATGCCGGTGCGGGCACAGGTCCTGGCGGATCATCAGGCCGTCGCCGGCGTCGAAGCCCAGCCGCGACGAGGGCAGCTCGCCGGGATTGCTCTGCGACGCCGCGAGCTGTGTCCAGTCATGGCCGTCCCAAGCCCAGGTGTCGCTGTCGACGCGGCTGGTCGACATCCCCGCCGCTGACCGCAGCGGAGCCGCGGCGTCTCCCGGCGTGTAGTAGGCCCCGCCATAGAGCATGAGTCGTCGGGAGATCGGGTCGTACGCCATGCTGGCGCCGAGCCGCGGCGACGGCGCATGTGGCGGATGCAGCTGGTGCCACTCAGCGCCCTCCCACAGCCATGTGTCGCTGTACGTACGCGAGGCGGCGCCGCCGAACATGACCAGCTGGCCACTGGCGTCGTCGAAGCCGAGGGCCGGCTCGTACAGTGGCGGCGGCTGCGTGCTGTCAGAACCGCTGCCGCACCCGGCGGCTCCGAACGCGACCGCGAGCAGCGCCAGCCCTGCCGGCCACATGCGCCGTCGCTCCGCCCTCATGGCGGAACACTACAGCGACGGCAAAGAAAAAAGAGATACCCGGCGATGACCTACTCTCCCACCCCGTTGCCAGGGCAGTACC
>CAZCJX010000171.1:0-5305 GCA_964499205.1 uncultured Actinomycetes bacterium
CGAGACCGTCGACGAGGCGCTGCGCGGCCGCATCAAGCCGCCGCAGCTGCGCTACCGCGACGAGCGCGGCGAGATCGGCTCGCGCATCGACACCAGCGTGCTGGATCGGGGGAGCGACTTCGAACCCGTCCCTTTCGGTGGGGGCCGGAGCGCGCGCCGCGAGCATCGCGGCGAGGCGGCGGGCGGCGTGGGCGCGGGCGCGCGTCCGCGGCGCAGCCTGCGCGTTCCGGCCGATCTCGACCAGTTCACCCTGGCCCACGATGGGCGTGAGCGCGAGCTGCGCGAGGCGATGCGCGCCCAGCGGCCCTACCAGCCGCTGAGCGTCTTCCCCTACGGCGTGTCGCGGCAGTACCTGGAGCAGTCGGTGCGCGAGCTGCGCATCCCGGTGCGCATCCAGCACCACGTCGACGACGCCGACATGGTGATGACCCTGAAGAACTACTACCGGCGCAAGGACTCGCCGGTGCGCGCCGCCGAGGCCAACGGCATCCCCATCCAGGTGCTGCGCAGCAACACCGTGTCGCAGATCAAGAACGCGCTGGCGCGGATCTACGGCGTCGAGGTGGCCGACCCAACCGACGCGGCGATGGAGGAGGCCCTGGAGGGCATCCGCCGCGCCCGCGAGACCCGCCAGCAGGTCGAATTGGCGCCCCAGAACTCCTACGTGCGCAGGATGCAGCACCAGCTCGTCGAGCAGAACGAGATGAGCGCGCGCAGCACCGGCACCGACCCCAACCGCCGCCTCGTCATACTTGGCAGCGAGCTCGACGACGACGAGGAGGACGACGCGCCCGATGACTGAGGCCCGCGGGGGGTTCTTCGTCTCCTTCGAGGGCATCGACGGGTCCGGCAAGAGCACGCAGATGGCGGCGGCCGCGGCGGCGCTGCGCAACACCGGCGTGGCCGACATGGTGATGGTCCGCGAGCCGGGCGACACCAACCTCGGCGAGCTGGCCCGCGCCTTCCTGCTGCAGCATCAGCTGGACGCGCCCATCGACCCCTGGGCCGAGGCGCTGGTGTTCATGGCGGCGCGGGCGCAGCTGCTCCGCGAGGTGGTGCTGCCCGCCCTGCAGCGCGGCGCGGTGGTGCTCTGCGACCGCTTCGTCGACTCCACGCTGGCCTACCAGGGCGGCGGCAGAGGCCTCCCCGAGGCGACCCTGCGCGACATCCACCGCGTCAGTTGTGGCGACGTCTGGCCGGATCTCACCATCCTGCTCGACCTGCCCCTCGACGTGGCCAGGGCGCGCCGCCACGCCCAGGAGCTGCCGCTCGACCGCATGGAGGCGACGCCCGAGCAGTTCCAGTACGCCGTGCACGACACCTTCCGCCGCCTCGCCGCGTCCGAGCCGCAGCGCATCGCCACCGTCGACGCCGGCCGCTCCGCGGTGGCCGTGTCCGCCGACGTGGTCGAGCTGATCACCGCGCGCCTCGACGCCCGCCGCGCCGCCGGCGAGCAGGCTCCCCAGGCCGTCGCCACAGGTCCGTGAAGCTCGTCGTCGCCGTCGTCCACTCGGACGATGCGGGCCCCTGCTGCAACGCGCTCACCGACGCGGGGTTCGACTGCACCCGCCTCAGCACCTACGGCGGCTTCCTCCAGAAGGGCAACGCCACCCTGCTGGTCGGCGTCGACGACTCCCAGGTCGACATGGTCATCGAGGTGCTGCGCACCTCGGCGCGCAGCCGCAACGAGTACATGAACCCGATGCCGCCGATGACCGAGCCCGCCGAGTTCTTCGTGCCCTTCCCGGTCGAGGTGCAGATCGGCGGCGCCACCGTGTTCGTGCTCGACGTCGCCCGCTTCGAGAAGATCTAGCAGGGCCCGCGGTGATCGCCGGCGCAGGGACGCTGCTCAACACCGCGACGGTGCTCACCGGCGGCACGGTGGGCATGCTCGCCGGCGACCGCATCCCCCAGCGCATGCGGGAGCTGGTGGTCCAGGTGCTCGGCCTCTTCACCTGCGTGTATGGGGTGAAGGTGGCCATAACTGCGCCGTTCAGCGGCAGCGGGCCGCCCGACCTGGCCATCGTGTTGATCGGCCTGCTCGCCGGCAGCGTGGTGGGGTCGCTGCTCGACATCGACGGGAGGCTGCTCGCCCTGGGTCGCTGGGCGGAGCGCCGGCTCACCCACCGCCCGCCGCACCGCGAGGATTCCAGTGCCGGCATGGCCCGCGCCTTCGTCACCACCAGCCTGCTCTTCTGCGTCGGCCCGCTCACCATCCTGGGCAGCTTCGACGACGGCGCCCGCGGCGACATCCTGCTGCTGGGCATCAAGTCGACCCTCGACGGCATCGCCGCGCTGGCCTTCGCCGCCACCCTGGGCCGCGGCGTGCTGCTCAGCGCCGCCACCGTGCTGGTCGTGCAGGGCGGCCTCACCGCCGTCGCCTGGGCGGGACGCGGCGGCATCGACGACTACCTGGTCGCCCAGGCGCTCGGTGCCGGCGGCCTGATGCTGGTCGCCATCGGCCTCGGCCTGCTCGACATCCGCCGCATCCGCGTCGCCGACATGCTGCCCGCGCTGCTGCTGGTCCCCGCCCTGGCGGCGCTGTCGCGCCACTTTAATTGGGGACTGTGACTTACAAACCGATTGGGGGATTGGCCAGGTCGGCGATGTCGCCGAGCAGCGCGTCGACAAGTGCCAGGTCGCCGGGAAGCGCGGCGTCGAGCGAACGCCGCCACGTCTGCAGTTCCTCGGCGAGCGAGCGCTCGGCCGCCACGTAGGGGCAGCGGGCGGGCCGGCGGCACACCCGCATGCCGGCGAGCGGGGTGCTGCCTGGCATGGTCGGGCGCTGCTGGGGAACGGCGCTCACCGGGTGCTCCTGCTGCGGCAATTGGGGCGGATGCGACGGGAAGAGGACGTGGCCCTCTCGACTCCATGACACCAGAGGGCCGTGCCGCATTACGGGCAGAGTGCTGCGCTCGCAGTCACGAGGCTGTCGCGGGTCGCTCCAGCACCACCTCGGCGGGGGCCACCACCCGCTCGACGCGCGTCCCGGCGAGGTGGACCCGCACCCCGGGCACGCCCGGCGCGCCGGGTTCCCAGCCCTCGGCGTAGAGGTGGCGCGCCTCACCGATGGTGGTGGCGGTCTGCTGCCGCCGCCCGTCGGTGAAGCCCAGCGTCCCCGGCCGCGACGCATAGCCGAAGCCGACCTCCCCGCCGGTGGAGAGGAAGGCGCGCACCGCGCGCAGCGGGGCGTCCTCGGGGAGCAGCGAGGGCTCGGCGGCGAGCACCGTCTCCAGCGAGGGCATCTCCCCCGACGACGCCTGCTCGCGCACGGCCTTGCGCTGGGCAATGTGGACGGCGCGCTCGCGGCGGCGCAGCTCGGTGGCCACCTCCTGGGCGCGCGCCTGGAGCTCCTTGAGCTGCCGCTGGTAGGGCGACATCGCCGCCACCGTGGCCCGTTCCACGGCCCGCAGCGACTCCAGCACCGCGGCCAGCGCCGCGTCGTCGAGGTCGCGCAGCGCCTCCGGCTCGACGCGGTCGGGCAGGGCGGGGAGGGGCGGCGCCTGGGGTTCCATCCCACCGATGATGCCGTCAACCGGCTACGGTGTGCGCTCACCAGCCCAGCACACGGAGCCCGCCAACCGCTGTGACCGACCCCGTCCGCTTCGACCGCGACGGCGCCGTCGCCGTCATCACCATCGACCATCCACCCGCCAACGCGGTGAGCCGCGCGGTGATCGCCGGCATCCGCCGGGCGGTGGGCGAGATCGGCGCCGAGGGCAGCGGCGTGCGTGCCGCCATCCTCATCGGCGCGGGCGAGCGCTTCTTCGCCGCCGGCGCCGACGTCACCGAGTTCGCCACCGCCGGCGCCGAGAACATCGCGGACGGCCAGGCGCTGACCCTGGAGATGGAGCGCTGCCCGGTGCCGCTGATCGCCGCGGTCAACGGCGTCGCCTTCGGCGGCGGCTGCGAGCTGGCCATGGCCTGTGACGTGCGCATCGCGGCGGGCAACGCCCGCTTCGGCCAGCCGGAGATCAACCTGGGCATCATCCCCGGCTGGGGCGGCACCCAGCGGCTGCCGCGGCTGGTCGGCCTGGGTCGGGCCATGCCCCTGCTGCTCACCGGCGACCCCATCGACGCCCGCACGGCGCTGGAGTTCGGCCTGGTCAGCGCGGTGGTCGAGCCCGCCGAGCTGCTCGACGCGGCGCGCGCCCTGGCTGCCAAGATCGCCACCAAGGCGCCACTGGCGGTGCAGGCCACCAAGCGGGCGGTGCGCGAGGGGCTGGACGCGTCCAGCGTGGCCGAGGCCATGGCCGCCGAGCGCCGCGAGTTCACCGAGGTGTTCGGCTCCGAGGACGCCACCGAGGGGGTGCAGGCCTTCCTCGGCAAGCGGGCGCCGGAGTGGCGGGGGCGGTGAGCACGCCATGCCGCGCTGTGACGCGTCGCGTCAGGTAGTGACCGGCTGCCTATAATCCCGGGCGATCCGTGGGAGGCCCAACACGATGACCGCAATCCTCAGTCCGATCGGCATGCTGCTGCTGGCCGGCGGCGCCGGCGCGCTCACCGGCCTGCGCTGGCGCAGGCTCCTGGAGATGATGCTGTCGGCGCAGCGCAAGGATCCGCGCTTCGACAGCATCCCCGAGCGCATCAAGGGATTCTTCGTCTACGTGCTGGGCCAGGGACGCCTGCTGCGCTGGCCGTACGCCGGGCTGCTCCACGTGCTGATCTTCTGGGGATTCCTGGTCCTGCTCACCGCCATCGCCCAGGGCATCGTCGAAGCGCTGTGGCAGGGCTTCAACTTCGCCGACCTGCCCGGCGCCGGCGCGCTCGCCTTCCTGCAGGACCTCTTCGCCTCGCTGGTGCTGGTCGGCATCCTGATGGCGCTGATCAACCGCCTGGTGGTCCGGCCGATCCGCTTCCGCGGCTCGCACGAGGGCGACGCGCTGCTGATCCTGGGTTGGATCGCCGCGATCATGGTGATGATGCAGGCGAACTACGCCACGCGCATCGCCATGGGCGAGGAGCCCCTGGCCGGCTGGCGTCCCTTCGCCTCGGCGTTCTCCCATCTCTTCGCCGGGCTGGGTGCGCACAGCGACGCGCTCAAGGTGCTGCACGGCTTCACCTTCTGGATCCACCTCGGCCTGGTCTTCACCTTCCTCGTCTACCTCGGCTACAGCAAGCACCTGCACATCATCACCGCGGCGCCGAACGTGCTGTTCCGCAACACCCAGCCCAAGGGACGCATGGTGCCGCTCGACCTCGAGGCCGAGGAGGTCGACCACTTCGGCAACAGCAAGCTCGAGCACTTCTCCTGGAAGGACATGCTCGACCTCTACACCTGCACCGAGTGCGGCCGCTGCCAGAC
>CAZCJX010000172.1:0-5295 GCA_964499205.1 uncultured Actinomycetes bacterium
GCATCACGTCGAGCCAGTTCTGCGCGTCCGCCTGGTTGCCGTGCACGAAGATCACCGGGGTGTGGTGCAGCGGGGCGCGGAAGCGGATGCCGCCGAAGCCGCCGACGGCGACGAGCGTCGGGTTGTAGTCGGACTCGGCGAAAACCGGGAAGTCGGGGGCGAAGTAGATCGGCGCCGGATAGCGCTTGGTGGTGCTGGGGTCGTCGTTGCGCCCGGGCTGCGGCTCGTTGGGGCTGGCCAGCGAGGGGCCGCAGGTGGGCGAGCCGGGCAGCGACGGGGGTGCGGCTGGGGGCTGGCTCGGCTCGGCGGCGGGGCCGGGGGCGGCGGCGTAGGCGCTGTGCGGCAGGGCGAGCGCGGCGGCGACCACGACGCCGGCCAGCGCGAGCAGCGAGCCATGGCGGCGGGGGCGGCGCATCAGTGGGCCAGCCATCCGGCGTCCATGGTCAGCACCGAGCCGGTCATCGACCAGGCGCCCGGCCCGCAGAGGAACTCGACGGCGCGGGCCACGTCCTCCGGCTCGATCAGCCGCTTCACCGCGTTCTGGGTGAGCAACACCTTGCTGAGCACCTCCTCCTCCTCGATGCCGTGGCTGCGCGCCTGGTCGGCCACCTGCCCCTCGACCAGCGGGGTGCGCACGTAGGAGGGGCAGATGGCGTGCACGGTGACGTCGGGGCAGCGCTGCCCGGCCTCCAGCGCCACCGTCTTGGTGAGGCCGACCAGCCCGTGCTTGGCGGAGACGTAGGCCGCCTTGAAGGGCGAGGCCACCAGCCCGTGCACCGAGGCGATGTTGACGACGCGGCCGAACCCGCGCGCGTACATGCCCGGCAGCACCGCCTTGGTGAGCAGGAACGGCGCGGTCAGCATCACCGCCAGGATGCGGTCCCAGCGCTCCTCGGCGAAGTCCTCCACCGGGCTGACGTGCTGCAGCCCCGCGTTGTTGACGAGGATGTCCACATCACCCAGCCCGGCGGCGAGGCGGTGGACGGCCTCGCGGTCGCTGAGGTCGCAGGGAGCGCTCTCGGCGTGCAGCTCGCGGGCGGCCGCCTCGAGGCGCTCGCCGGGCACGTCGGAGGCCACAACCGCCGCGCCGCGCGACGCCAGGTGCCGGGCGACGGCCAGGCCGATGCCCGAGGCGGCTCCGGTGACCAGGACGCGGCGCCCGCTGAGCTGGGTCATGGCAGGGAAACGACGTCGTCGGCGGAAAGCAGGCGGCGCAGCTGCAGGGCGAGCAGCAGGGTGGCGGCGCGGTCGCCGTCGGCGAGCAGCGGCCCCGACGCGCTGCGCAGCTCGCGCAGCCGGTATTTGACAGTGTTGAGATGAACCCCCAGCTGGGTGGCCGCCTCCTTGATCCGCCCCTGGCGCGACACGAAGGCCTGCAGGGTGGGCAGCACCCAGGGTCGGTCGCAGAGGTCGCCGAGCGGCTCCAGCGCGGTGGCGACGAAGCGGCGGGCCTGCTCGGGACGCTGCAGCAGCGCGATCGCCGGGGCCAGCTCCTGGTAGTCGTACACCGCGCTCGCGGCGCCGGCGCCGCCGACCACCGGCCCCACCCGCAGCGAGTCGGCCGCCTCGGCGTACGACTGCCGGGTCTGCGCCGCACCGCGCGCGTTGCCGCCGAGGCCCAGCGCGATCACCCCGGCGACCGGCAGCGCCGCGGCCAGTCGCCGGCGCAGCTGCGCGCGCGTCGTCCCGCCCTGCAGCGGCACGGCGGCGATGACGCTGCGATGGCGCACCGTCCACAGCGTGGCGTCGACGGTGCGCTCCAGCAGCGCGCCCACGCCTTCGAGCCGGTCGAGCTGCATGTCCTCGGCGACCCGCGCCACCACCACGGTGTGGGCGCCCTCCAGCTCCTTGGGACCCTCGACGGACTCCCCGCCTGGGCCGGCGAGGATGACGTTGAGCAGCGCCGAGCGGCGGTGCTCGCGCTGCCGGGTGGCCTGGGCCAGCTCGTCGAGGTAGACGGCGGCGACCTCGGTGTTGACCCGGTCGGCGAAGTCGAGGGCGCGCTCGGCGAGGTGGGCGGCAGCGCCCTGCAGGGCGTGGCTCTGCCACTCCGGGGTGCTGACCAGCTCGCTCCACATCACCCGGATGCCGACGCGGTAGGCGCGCAGCATGGAGTGCAGGTCGATGCCCTGGGCCGCCCGCCTCCGGGCTCCCTGCAGCAGCGGTGCCAGCGCCTCTGGAGCAAGCGCCGAGCCTGTCGACATCACGCTGAGCCAGGCCCGCACCATCGCCGCCGACACCGACTGCACGTCCTCGCGCAGCGCCGGGTCGCTGATCTGCGCGTAGGAGGGAATCTCCTCGGCGTAGGCGTGGAACATGGTGGCCGCGATGCGGTCGGCCTCGCGCTCCTGCTCGGCGGCGAGCTGCTGGAGCAGGCGCGCCACCCGCGGCGAGATGGGGTGCGGGGCGCGCCCGGCCACCACGGCGGCTTGGGTCATCGGGACAGTGTAGAGGCGCCGGACGGCGCGATCCACAGGCCCAGCGGGACCACCAGGGGCCCGCTGCCTTGTCCGTTCGGGACAAGGCAGGGGCCCAGATGACCGGAGCGCTAGCCGAGCCAGGACTTGACCTGCGACTCCGCCGTCGACTCCCAGCCGAGCATCAGGTGGTTGTCGCCGACCACCTCGGTGATGTTGTGCGGCCCGGGGATGCCGGCGGTCGACTCGCACGAGGCGACGAAGACCAGCCCGTCGCTGGGACCGCGGTTCTCGTTGTAGAAGCCGATCATGGTGGCGCTGCCGCCGCAGAGCAGGTCGGTGGTGATGGCGGTCGGGATCGAGCCGTTCTGCACCGCGCTGACCAGCGAGCCCTGCGAGATGGCGGTGGCGATGCCGTAGCCGTACGAGGTGTAGCCCTGGCCGCCGTAGTACGTCGTGTACCAGTCGGTCTGGGTCTGGTCGACCCCGTAGGTGCCGTCCCAGCGGGCCAGCATCTGCCGCTGGCCGAGGTAGGTGTTGTAGCCGCCGTCGTTGTAGATCGACAGCTCGGGATGGTTGTAGAAGACGCCGTAGCACTCGTACTGGATGTGCGGCGAGGGACCGTTGAGCGAGCCGCCGCACTCCGGCCAGATCGAGGTCTCACCGGCGGTGCCGTGGGCGAAGACGTAGTCGAGGCCGCCATTGGGGCCGCCGAGCAGGATCAGCTTGCGCACGTCGTTCTGGTACGAACGGCCCCACGAGGGCTTGACGCTCTCCACGTACATGCGCGCCGGGAAGGCGCCCTTGCTCCACGCCACCACGTCGACCAGCGACTGCCCGGTCTTGGAGCGCACCACCTGCAGCGCGTCGGAGATGGTCTGGGCCTGCTGGTAGTTGTCGCCCTGGATGTTGCCGAAGTCGACGGCGAACACCCGGTAGCCGGCGCCGCTGAGGTACTGCATCAGGCCCGTCGTCGGGCACGATGTCGCCCCACAGGAACCGGCGCCGTTCAGGGCAGGATCGGCATATTCTCGGTCGACGTTGTCGTTGGCGCCCATCACCAGCAGCACCGGCACCGTCTTGCTGCCGGTGTTCCAGCCGGGCGCGTAGTAGAGCAGGAACTGCGAGCCCAGCGGCTGAGCGGTGCCGAAGAAGGTGCTGCGCTGGCCGGTCTGGTTGTCGCGACCGTCGCTGGGGTAGTACTGGGCCGGCCAGTTGCTGTCGGTGTCGTTGTACCGCTCCACCTGGCTCCAGCCGTAGGAGACGCTGGTGAAGGTGGCCTGCAGCGTCAGCGTGCCCACCGCGCCGACCGGAGTCGGCCGCAGCGCCACCGCGGTGCCCGCGGTCAGCACCGCGATCGAGGTTGCCAGCGCCATTCGTCTGCGCATGCTCGTCCCAAGCCTCCTGGGCGTTCCCTGTCCTGGCCCCGGCACCTCTCCAACCTAGGCGCCCGAGTGTAGGAAGCGGGACGGCGCGCCACCACGGTCGTTGTGGACAAGGCTGCGCAGAACCCTTGGTCCCGCCGGACAAGCCACGCCGTCAGGCGGTGGCGTCCTCCTCGGTGGCGCCGGCGGGCTGGTCGTCCGCCTCGGCCGCCGGAGCCTCCTCGACATCCTCGGCCGGGGGAGGCGGCTCGACGATGCTCACCCCCAGGGCCGCGGCCAGCTGGCGCTCCTGCATCTGGTCGAACCACGCCGGCATCGCGTACAGCACGGTGCCGTCCTCGCCCATCACGTCGAGGCCTCCCTCGCGAATGGGACGGCGGCGCAGCCCGGTGATGGCGCTGCGCGCGACGCGGCGGCCGGCGATGTGCAGGTACTGCTCGTCGAGCACCACCCGCAGCGTGCTGCGCCCGATCACCACCACGGAGGCCAGCGCCGCGCCGGCGATGGCGATGATCGCGGCGACGATGGCGCCGACCACGTTGCCGGTGATCGCCTCGATCACCAGCCCGATCACCCCGATCGCGGCCAGCAGTCCGAAGAGCATCGCGCCCTTGCGCGCGGTGGGATCGGTGGGCCGCAGGACCAGCGGCGTGGCCACGGGCTGCTCTGCCATCGCCGGCACAGCATAGACGGTTCTGATGCGCGCGGTCAGTCGAAGACGCTGGTGCGGTTGCCGTGCACCAGCACGCGATCCTCGAGGTGGGCGCGCACCGCGCGGGCCAGCACCACGCGCTCCAGGTCCTTGCCCTTGCGGATCAGGTCGTCGACCGAGTCACGGTGCGAGATGCGCACCGTGTCCTGCTCGATGATCGGGCCGGCGTCGAGGTCGGGGGTCACGTAGTGCGCGGTGGCGCCGATGATCTTGACGCCGCGCTCGTACGCCTGCTGGTACGGGCTGGCCCCGGCGAAGGCGGGCAGGAACGAGTGATGGATGTTGACGACGTCGGGGAACTCGTCGAGAAACGCGGGGCTGAGCACCTGCATGTACTTGGCCAGGACCACCAGGTCGATGCCGTGCTCGCGCAGCAGGGCCAGCTGGGTGGCCTCGTGCACGTTTGTCCGCTTGTCGACCGGAACGTGCGCGAAGGCGACGTCGAAGCGCTCGCAGAGGTCGCGCAGCACCTCGTGGTTGCTGATCACCAGCGGGATCTCGCAGCGCAGCTCGCCGGCGCGGCGGCGCAGCAGCAGGTCGCCGAGGCAGTGATCCTGCTTGGTCACCCAGATGGCGACGCGGCGGATGTGGTCGGAGAAGTGCAGCCGCCAGGTGGCGCCGATCCGCGTCGCCAGCGGCGCGAAGGCGTCGGCGATGCACTCGCGGGCCACCTCGAAGCCGTCCAGCTCCCACTCCATGCGCATCAGGAAGAGTCCGGTGGCGCGGTCGATGTGGTGGTCGGCGTGGACCACGTTGCCGTTGCGCTCGGCGACGAACTGCG
>CAZCJX010000173.1:0-5270 GCA_964499205.1 uncultured Actinomycetes bacterium
CGGCGGGGGCAGCCCGCCCACCGGCCTGCAGCACCTGCTGGCCACCCTCACCGGCGGCATCCTCAGCCCCAAGGTGGTGGTCACCGTGGCGGGCCTCGCCGAGCTTGCCCTGCTGGCAACCCTCTGGCTCAGCTACCGCGTCAGCACCGCGCGCCGTCCCGAGGACGCCTCGCCGGCGCAGCGCATGGACCTGGTGTGAGGCCGCCGCGATGACCTCGCTGGGACGCGACAAGCTGTTCACCGTGATGCTCGCGGTCACCCTGCTGCTCACCCTGCTCTTCGCCGGCCTGGTCGCCGCCGACCTGGAGAACGCCCACAAGACGGTGACCACCTCGCTCGCCGGCCCCGGAGTTCCAGTCAGCTCCGGCGGCAACACCCCGGCCCCCGGCGCCGCCACCGCCGCTCCCGGCGCGCAGGGCTCGGCGGTGACCCACAGCAGCCAGGCGCCCGGCGCCGCGGCGGCGGGCCCGGGTGTCAAGGGCAGCGCCGCCGCGGTGCCCAACGCCGGCGTGCAGGGCGGGGTCATCCGCGTCGGCGACATCACCACCCAGACCGGGCCGGGCCGCTCCATCCCCATGGCCCACGCGGTCACCGCCTGGGCGCGCTGGGTCAACGCGCACGGCGGCATCGCCGGCCACACCATCCAGCTCGACCTCCGCGACGACCAGGGCAACGCCGACACGGGAGCCGCCTACTACCACGACTTCGCCAGCGGTCCCGACGCGGTGTTCGCCATGGTCGGCGAGTGCGCGCCTCCCACCGACGAGCAGATGACCGGCTTCATCAACAGCAGTCACCTGATCATGGTCGGCGAGTGCGAGGCGCCCGCCGACGCCTACACCAGCCCCTACCTCTGGCTCACCGGCCCCACGCCGTACCAGAACGGCGAGCTCGGTGCCAAGCTGATGGTGGCCCTGCAGCACTGGCCCACCAGCGGCCAGCGGGTGGCCCTGGTCTGCCTCAACGACCCCAGCACCCAGAAGGTGTGCGACGGCGCCGCCGCCTACTACGGCAAGGACGCGCTGGCCAACGGCGCCCCGCAGGAAGAGGCCATCACCGACAACAACTACCAGCAGCTGATCACCCAATGGTGCTCGCTGGGGGTCACCGACGTGCACCTGGTGCTGGAGCCGGGCAGCACCCAGCGCTACCTCTACGCCGCGCAGAACCAGAGGTGCAACGGCAACCCATGGAACCCGCCCACCTTCCAGAACCTGGTCATCGACGACGGCATCGCCCACTACCCCAACGCCGCCGGGATGATGATCGGCTCGCCGTGGACGCCGCTCGACCAGAACACCCCCGGCATGCAGCGCCTCACCACCACGTACCAGACCTACTATCCCGACGAGAAGGTCGACCTCTACGCCCAGACCAGCTGGTCGTACTGCCTGCTCTTCGAGCACGCCCTGCAGCTGATGGGCGCGAACGTCACCAAGCAGAACCTGATCGACACCCTCAACGCCATCCACAACTGGGACACGGGCATCGGCCCGGTGGTCAGCTACTCACCCGGCCAGCACGACGGCGACGTCGAGAACTCGCTGATGCAGCTCAAAGACCCGGGCGACAACTGGCAGCTGGTCACCCTGCACGGCCCGATCACACTGAGCTGACCGTGCGCGCCCACTCGGTGGGCGCGATGTTGCGGCCGCTGACGACACAAACCGTCCCCGAGCCCAGCCCCAGCGACAGCGCTCCCGCCACCGCCAGCGCGCCGGTGGGCTCGGCGTACACGCCAGAGCGGGCCAGGGCCAGCATCGCCGCCACCACCTGGCCGTCGTCGACGGCGATCACCTCGTCGACCAGGCGCTGCACGATGGGGAAGGTCAGCTCCCCCGGCGACTGCACGCGGGCGCCGTCGCAGATGGTCTGGGGGATCGGCACCTCGACGCGCGCGCCGGCGGCCAGCGAGCGCACCGTGTCGTCGCCCTCGCGCGGCTCGACGCCGACGATGCGCACCGACCCGCCCAGCCGGCCCCGCAGCGCAGTGGCCACGCCGGCGATCATCCCGCCGCCGCCCACCGGCACCACCACGCAGCGCAGCTCCTCGCCGAGGTCGGCGGCCAGCTCCAGGCCGATGGTGCCCTGCCCGGCGATCACCAGCGGGTCGTCGTAGGCCGGCACCAGCACATACGCCTCCGTGGCGGCGACCTCGCCGGCCACGCGGTTGCGCTCGGCCGTCCCCGGCGGCGCCTCGACGATGCGCGCGCCGAGCGCTTCCATGGCGGCGCGCTTGTAGGCCGTCGCGTCCGGCGTGGTCACCACGATGCAGGGGATGCCGCGCCGCGAGGCGGCCAGGGCCAGGGCGCGCCCGTGGTTGCCCGACGAGCCGGTGACCACACCGGGCGGCGCCAGCGCCTCGACGGCGTTGCTCGCCCCGCGCAGCTTGAACGAGCCCGTCTCCTGCAGCGACTCGCACTTGAGCAGCAGCGGAGTCCCGTCGAGTGGCAGCAGCGGGGTGCGGCGGACCAGCCGCGCGATGCGCCCCGCCGCCGCCTCGACGTCGGCGAGATCGACGGTCAGGTCGGTGCCGGTGGGCCGGGAGGCCGTGCTCAGCCCTGCTCGGGAGCGGGCTGGGGGGTGCCGGCGCGGCCGGCCAGCTTCTTGGCCTGCTTGGCCTTGGCGGCCGCGCTGGGCTTCTTGACCTGCTTCTTGGGTGCGCCGCGGTGCTTCTCGGATGCCATCACTCGCCCTCGCGCGTCGAAAACGCGTGCCCGGCGGTGACGCGACCTGCCGCCGGTCCCCTCATGGTGCCAGGTCGCGGGCCGCTCGGGGCGTGCTCGGGCCCGTTGGCCGCGCGCCGCGCCCCGAGCGCGCCACCCCGCTACGCGCGTCCTGCCGCCGCGCGACCCCGCCGCGCCGTGGCGTCGATGGTGACCGCCAGCAGCAGCACGCCGCCGGTGATCATGAACTTCACCGACGACGCCAGCGCCAGCAGGTCCATGCCGTTGGCGATGGCGCCCAGCACCAGCGCTCCCAGGATGGCGTTGCGCGGACGTCCCCGGCCGCCGAAGAGGCTGACGCCGCCGATCACCGCCGCGGCGATGGAGTCGAGCAGCACGTCGCCGCCGCCCGAGGACTGGTTGACCGCGAACAGCCGCGAGGCGGCGAGGATGCCGCCGCAGGCGGCCAGCGTCGAACCGATGGCGAACACGGTGATGCGGACGCGGTCGACGTTGATGCCGGCGCGGCGCGCCGCCTCTATGTTGCCGCCCACCGCGTAGACGTAGCGGCCCCAGCGGGTGCGCTGCACCAGCAGGTCGAGCCCCACCGCCAGGGCCAGGAACACCAGCACCCCGGTCGGCACGCCGGCGATGCTGATCAGCGAGCGGCTGCGGTCGACGCTCATGATCGCGGTGGCGGCGATGAGGCCGGCGGCGACCAGGGCGATGCGCACCACCACCCCGACGAAGGGTCCGACCACCAGGCCCGAGCGGCTGCGCCGCCAGTAGGTGCGCAGCGTGGCCAGGGCATAGACGCCGATCAGCGCGGCGGCGATGATCCAGCCGAGGACGACCGGAACCAGGCGGTTGGCGATGTCGGCGATGAAGGGGTCGAAGAGGTTGATGGTGCCGGTGCCGCCGAGGACGAAGAGCAGCGCGCCCTGCCAGCCGATCAGGCCGGCCAGGGTGACCACGAAGGCGGGGACGTGCAGCTTGGAGAACCAGAACCCCTGGAAGAGACCGATGGTCGTCCCCGTGGCGATCGCCGCCACCAGCGCGATGCCGGCCGGCACGCCGTACTTGACATCGAGCACCGCCATCACCGCGGCGCAGAAGCCGCTCACCGCACCGACGGAGAGGTCGATCTCGCCGAGCAGCAGGATGAACACCACGCCGACGGCGATGGTGCCGAAGGACGCCACCTGCACCATCAGGTTGGTGAGGTTGAGCGCGGTGAGGAAGTTCTGGTTGAGCAGCTGGAAGACGATGGCGATGACCACCAGGCCGAGGATCACCGGCAGCATGCCGATCTCGCCCTCGGAGACACGCTTGCGCAGCAGGCCGACGGCGACGCCGGGCAGCTGGCGGACCGGGGCGTGCGCCGCGGCGGCGATCAGCGCGGTGTCGTCGGGGGGCGTCCGGGTCTCGGTGGTCATGCCCCCACCTCCGCGGGATGGGGCAGCCCGTCGTCGCCGAACTCCGCCCCGGTGATCGCCGCGACCACGTCCTCGCGACTCGACTCGCGGACGTCGAAGGTGGCCACCCGGCGTCCCAGCCGGACCACGATGATGCGGTCACAGACGGCAAAAACGTTGGCGAGGTTGTGGGAGATGAGGACGACGGCGAGGCCGCGGTCGCGCAGGCGCTTGACGAGGTCGAGCACCTGCCGGGTCTGGGCCACGCCGAGGGCGGCGGTGGGCTCGTCGAAGATGAGCAGCCGGGCGTCCCACATCGCCGAGCGGGCCACGGCCACGGTCTGGCGCTGCCCGCCGGAGAGCGAGGCCACCGGGGTGCGCACCGAGGGGATGTTGATGGAGAGCTGCTTCAGCACCTCGCTGGCGCGCTTCTCCATGTCCACCTCGTCGAGCAGGGCCAGGGGGCCGGGCAGCCCGAAGGTGTCCTCACGGCCCAGGTAGAGGTTGGCGACGACGTCGAGGTTGTCCGACAGGGCGAGGTCCTGGTACACGGTGGCGATGCCGAGGTTGGTGGCGTCGCGCGGGCTGTGCACGTGCACCTCCCTGCCCTCGAAGAAGTAGTGCCCCTCGTCGGGCTGGTAGGCGCCCGCCATGATCTTGATCAGCGTCGACTTGCCGGCGCCGTTGTCGCCGACCAGGCCGACCACCTCACCGGGATAGGCCTCGAAGTCGACGCGGTCGAGCGCCCGGACCTGGCCGAAGTGCTTGCTGATCCCCTTCACTTCGATGATGGGCCTGCGCCCGTCGACAGACAACGCGGTGCTCCTCCTGAACGCCACGACGGCGGGGCTCCGCTGTGGAGCCCCGCCGCGTGCTGCTGCGATGTGCTGGCGGGTCGAGCTGTTTACGAGATGCCGAGCTGCGAGCAGAACTGCGCGTAGGTCGGCGTGCAGATCTCGGCCGCGGTGTGGAAGCCGTCCTTGACGATGGTGTCCTTGACGTTGCTCTTGGTCACCGCCACCGGGGGCAGCAGGTCGCTGGCCACGTCGACGGCGCCGTTGTTGACCTTGGAGCTGGCCAGGCTGGAGGGGACCTGCTTGCCGGTGGCCAGGTCGAACGCCATCTGCGCGGCGTCGGAGGCCTCCGGCTTGATCGCCTTGTAGACGGTCATGTACTGCTGGCCGGCGAT
>CAZCJX010000174.1:0-1822 GCA_964499205.1 uncultured Actinomycetes bacterium
TCGGCCACGGCATCGGCCGCAACATGCACGAGCCGCCCCAGGTGCCCAACTACGGGCGGCCGGAGAACGGCAACGTGCTCAAGCCGGGCTACGTGCTGGCCATCGAGCCGATGGTCAACGCCGGGTCGCCGGAGGTGCGGGTGCTGGAGGACCAGTGGACCGTGGTGACGGTCGACCGGCGCTGGTCCTGCTACTTCGAGCACACCGTGGCGGTGACCGAGGAGGGACCCCGGGTGCTGACCCGCCGGCCGTCCGAACGCGCCAAGGCGGCGGCGTGAGCGGCGGGCAGTGGCTGAGCACGCTCGCGACCTTGCCGGAGCTCCCAGGAAAGCTGTATACTCGCCGTTTGTGGCTGAACTCCAGCCCAGTTCGGTGCGCCCGGTGACAGGGCGTGGAGAGCCCCTGGTCGGACGGGTCATCGAACCCCTCCCCAACGCGCTCTACCGGGTGGAACTGGAGAACGGGCACAAGGTCCTCGCCCATCCGGCAGGAAAGGCACGCCTCCAGGCGGTGCGGATCCTCCCGGGGGACCGGGTCCAGGTGGAGCTCTCGGCCACCGACCCCGGCAGAGGGCGAATCCTCCAGAAGCTCGCCTAACCAGACAGGAACGATCACCAAGCACCATGAAAGTCCGCGCCTCGGTCAAGAAGATCTGTGACCGCTGCAAGATCATCAAGCGGCACGGCACTGTGCGTGTGATCTGCGAGAACCCCAAGCACAAGCAGCGTCAGGGCTAGTCAGGACACAGAGAAGAGCAAGTGGCACGTATCGCCGGCGTCGACATCCCGCGTGAGAAGCGCGTGGAGACGGCCCTCACCTACATCTTCGGCATCGGGCTGACCACGTCGCGCCGCATCCTGTCGCTCGCGCAGATCAGCCCCGACATCCGCACCAAGGACCTCAGCGACGCCCAGGTCAACCGCCTTCGCGACATCATCAGCAAGCAGCTCCAGGGTCGCATCGAAGGCGACCTGCGCCGCCAGATCGCGCTGAACATCAAGCGCCTGATGGAGATCGGCACCTATCGCGGGCTGCGCCACCGCCGCAACCTGCCGGTGCGCGGCCAGCGCACCCGCACCAACGCCCGCACCCGCCGCGGTCCCAAGAAGACCGTCGGCGTGCGCCGCAAGAAGAAGTAAGGACAGATGGGCAAGAAGAAGAAGGTCGTCCGCACCCGGCGTCGCGAGCGCAAGAACATCGCGATCGGCCACGCCCACATCCTGGCCACCTTCAACAACACCATCGTGTCGCTCACCGACCCGCAGGGCAACGTCATCGCCTGGGGCTCGGCGGGCGCGCAGGGCTTCAAGGGCTCGCGCAAGTCGACGCCCTTCGCCGCCCAGGTGACCGCCGAGAACGCCGCGCGCCGCGCCATGGAGCACGGCCTCAAGCAGATCGAGATCTTCGTCAAGGGTCCGGGCGCCGGCCGTGAGGCCGCCATCCGCAGCCTGCAGGCCACCGGCCTCGAGGTCACCGCCATCACCGACATCACGCCCATCCCCCACAACGGCTGCCGCCCTCCCAAGCGGCGCCGGGTCTGAGACCGCAATGGCCAACTACAACGGACCCGTCTGCCGGCTCTGCCGCCGCGAGGGACAGAAGCTGTTCCTCAAGGGCGAGAAGTGCCTCTCCAACTGCACCTTCGACAAGCGCAACGGGGTGATCCCCGGCCAGCATGGCCTGGCGCGACGCCGCAAGGTCAGCGACTACGGCCTGCAGCTGCGCGCCAAGCAGCGTGCCCGCCGCCTCTACGGGGTGATGGAGACCCAGTTCCGCCACTACTTCGAGAAGGCGGAGCGCTCCCAGGGCGTCACCGGCACGG
>CAZCJX010000174.1:1922-5188 GCA_964499205.1 uncultured Actinomycetes bacterium
CAGTTCCGCCACTACTTCGAGAAGGCGGAGCGCTCCCAGGGCGTCACCGGCACGGTGCTGCTGCAGCAGCTGGAGCGGCGCCTCGACAACGTGGTCTACCGCCTCGGCCTGGCCGCGTCGCGCCGCGAGGCGCGCCAGCTGGTCTCGCACCGGCACTTCGCCGTCAACGGCCGCACCGTCAACGTCGCGTCGTATCAGGTGCGCCCCGGTGACGTGGTCAGCCTCCGCGAGGGCCACAAGGACCTCAAGCCGACCGAGAACTCGCTGGGCCTGGTCCAGGGCCGGCCGGTTCCCGACTGGCTGTCGCTGGACGCCGACAAGAAGCAGGGCACCGTCCTGCGCCTTCCCGAGCGGCACGAGATGGACATGTTCATCGACGAGCAGCTCATCGTCGAGTACTACAGCCGGTAGCTCCGGCAAGGCAGGGCAGCGCGACGGCGCGGCCCACACGGCACCGTTCTTCTGACGTCGCGGACGCGCGGCGAGCACCAGTGAGGCCCCACTGACCACATGGTCGACATGATCACCACCCCCACGGTCCGCGAGCTGGAGACAACCGCGGACTACGGCAAGTTCGAGATCGAGCCGTTGGAGCCCGGTTTCGGCGTCACGCTCGGCAACTCGTTGCGCCGCGTGCTGCTGTCCTCCCTGCCCGGCGCCGCGGTCACCTCGGTCTCGATCGAGGGTGTGTCGCACGAGTTCTCGGCGATCCCCCACGTCAAGGAGGACGTCACCGAGATCCTCCTCAACATCAAGGGGATCAACGTCGTCTCCCATGTCGACGAGCCGGTGCACATGACCCTCGACGTGCGCGGCCCCAAGACGGTCACCGCCGGTGACATCGAGACCAGCAGCGACGTCGAGATCCGCAACCCCGAGCTGCACATCTGCACGCTCGACTCCGCCCAGGCGCACCTGCGCATGGAGCTGACCGTCGAGCGCGGCAAGGGCTACGCCACCGCGGAGCGCAACAAGCGCGACGGCCAGCCCATCGGCGTCATCCCCATCGACGCCATCTTCACCCCGGTGCGCAAGGCCAACTTCGCGGTGGAGAAGACCCGCGTCGGCCAGGAGACGGAGTGGGACCGCCTGCTCGTCGAGGTCTGGACCGACGGCACCCTCGCCCCCGTCGAGGCGGTGAGCAAGGCGGCCGAGCTCTACACCCGGCACCTCGAGCTTTTTGTCCGCTTTGGCGACAACCTGAGCGCGCCGCAGCAGCGCCAGCAGCGCGGCAACGACCTGCCCTCGCGGCTCGCCGACGTCCCCGTCGAGGAGCTCGACCTCAGCGTGCGTGCGCTGAACTGCCTCAAGGCCAACGACGTCACCAAGGTGGGACAGCTGGTGGCCATGCGGCAGGAGGAGCTGCTCTCGCTGCGCAACTTCGGCCAGAAGTCGCTGGACGAGATCCGCGAGAAGCTGGTCGAGCGCGGCTTCGTCACCCCCGAGGAGCTGGACACCCTGTTCCAGCCGGGTCGATAGGAAAGACGCAGGAGCTTCGAGAGCAGAGATGCGCCATCGCAAGGCAGGCCGCAAGTTCGGCCGCACCGCCGACCAGCGCGCGGCACTGACCCGCGCGCAGGTGACCGCCCTGCTCAAGCACGGCCGCATCACCACCACCGAGGCCAAGGCCAAGGAGCTGCGCCGCTGGGTGGAGCGGGTGATCACCACCGCCAAGCCGGGTGACGTGCACGCGCACCGCCAGGTGGCGCTGTGGGTCAACGACCGCGAGGCCTCGCAGAAGCTGTTCAGCACCTACATGGATCGCTACCGCGACCGTCCCGGCGGCTACACGCGCGTGCTGCGCATGGGCCCCCGCCACGGTGACGGCGCCGAGATGGCGATCATCGAGCTGGTCGACTGAGCTCACTGACGATGGCGACGTTCCGGCTCACTCTCGAGTACGACGGCAGCGGGTTCAGCGGCTGGCAGCGGCAGCCACACGCGCGCACCGTGGAGGGTGTGCTGCGCGATGCGCTGGCGTCGCTGGGAATCACACCGGTGGCGCTCACCGCGGCGGGTCGCACCGACGCGGGCGCGCATGCCCACGGGCAGGTCGTCGGCCTCGAGATTCCTGATCGCTGGTCGCCCGAGCGACTCGGCGCGGCGCTCAATGCCACGTTGCCGTCCGACGTCGTCGTGGTCGCCGCGACGACCGCAGCGGATGGCTTCCATGCCCGCCGCGACGCGCTGCGCCGCACCTACCGCTACGTCGTCGCCCAGCGGGGCACGCGTCCCACCGTCGGCCGCCAGTACGCCTGGCAGGTCCGCGGTCCGCTCGACACCGAGGCGATGCGTCGCGCCGCCCGGCGGCTCACCGGGACGCACGACTTCGCCGCCTTCGGCAGCTCGCCGCGGCCCGGCGGCAGCACGGTGCGCACCGTGCACCGCGTCGACGTCCGCAGCACCAGTGTCGTACCCAATGGCAGCGTGGTGCTGATCGACGTCGACGCCGACGCCTTCCTCTACGGCATGATGCGCTCCTTCGCCGGTGCCCTGGTGGCCGTCGGCGAGGGCCGCATGACCGAGCGCGACGTGCACCAGCTGGTCCTCGACCCGCCGGCGCAGCGCGCCAACCTGACCGTCGCCCCCGCCCACGGGTTGCACCAGTGGTCGGTGATCTATCCGGAGTCCCGATGAACAGCCAGCGCACCTATCAGCCAACGGCCGGCAGCGTGCCCTCGCAGTGGTACCTCGTCGACGCGCGGGGACAGACGCTGGGGCGGCTGGCGGTCAACATCGCCCGCGTGCTGCGCGGCAAGCATCGCCCGCAGTACACCCCGCACCTCAACAC
Source organism: uncultured Actinomycetes bacterium (assembly GCA_964499205.1). Lineage (GTDB taxonomy): Bacteria > Chloroflexota > Dormibacteria > Aeolococcales > Aeolococcaceae > DASRDZ01. The sequence continues at coordinate 4,714 of CAZCJX010000174.1, forward strand.
CGGCGACCACGTCATCGTGGTCAACGCCCAGGACATCGTGGTCACCGGTCGCAAGCGCACGCTCAAGACCTACGACCGCTACTCCGGCTTCCCGGGCGGCCGCCGGGTGCGCACCTTCGAGGAGACGGTGGAGCGCGATCCCGTCTACCCGGTGATGCATGCCGTGCGCGGCATGCTGCAGCACAACACCCTCGGCGCGGACATGCTCAAGCGGCTGCGTGTCTATGCCGGCAACGAGCACAAGCACGCCGCCCAGCGCCCGCAGCCGATCCACTTCGGCGATCTCGGGGAGATCATCGTTGGCTGAGACCCTCTACTACTACGGCACCGGCCGGCGCAAGACGTCGGTGGCCCGGGTGCGCCTCACCGCCGGTGACGGCGTGCTGCTGATCAACGGCAAGTCGCCCAGCGAGTACTTCGGCCGCCGCGACCTGGAGACCGTGGTCACCCAGCCGCTGCGCGTCACCGAGATGCT
>CAZCJX010000175.1:0-5149 GCA_964499205.1 uncultured Actinomycetes bacterium
CCGACGCCGCGCACGGCCGCCATGGCCGCCACCTGGGACCGCACCGCCCAGGTGCTCCTCTTCGGCGGTGCCACCACGGTCGGCTCCGGCCACGGCGAGCCGCTCGCCGACACCTGGCGCGGCTCCCTCCCCCCCGCCGGCGCCTGGCAGCGGGTCCTCCCCTCACCCGACCAACCCGTGGCGCGCCTCGCCGGCGCCATGGCCGCCGACCTCACCGACGGCGACGTCGTCCTCTTCGGCGGCGAAGCCAGCGGTGACGTCGGGCTGGCCGACACCTGGACCTACGCCGGAGGCTGGGCGGAGGGCTCCCCGCGCGGCTCCCCGCCCGCCGGCCCCGCCCTCGCCGCCACCGAGCCGAGCAGCGGCCACGTCCTCCTGGTGACCACCTGCTGCGCCCTGGCCGCCATCCCCACCGGCGAGCGGATGCAGACCTGGCGCTGGACCGGCGGCGACTGGGACCTGCTGGGACCGGCGCCTGGGTGGGTGACCACCGCGGCGCTGGTCTCCGACCCCTGGGACGGCACCGTGGTGATGGTCGCCGACGGCGGGGGAGGACGGGCGGCCACCTTCCTCTGGGACGGCGGCCAGTGGCGCGCCGCCGCCGCCGGCTCCCAGCCTCCCGTGGTCACCGGCACCCACCCGGCGCTCGCTTACGACCCCCGCACCCACAGCGTGCTCGACGTGGTCAGCGGCGACGACGGCCTGCACCACACCTGGGTCTTCAGCCCCGGGCGTGGCTGGTCGGAGCAGCCCGACGCGGGCGGTCCGCCGGTCATCGGCATGGTCCTGCGCGATCCGGTCGACGGCCGGGCGCTGCTCTACGGCGGCCTGACCAACGAGGGCGAGTTCTTCCAGCGCTGGTTCTGGACCGGCACGCGCTGGGACGAGTCGCTTGCCCCGCCCCAGCTGCCGCCCGAGCCGACCGCCGGCTTCGGCGCCGCGGTGGCGGCCGACGGCGGGGGCGGCGGCGCGGTGCTCTTCGGGGGCAGCCAGGCCGAGGAGCAGACCTGGGTGTGGAACGGCGCGGCGTGGACCGAGGTGCCGCCCGGCCTGGGCAGCCAGGCGCCACCGCCGCGGCTGGGCGCCTCGATGGTCTACGACCCAGCGTCGCGCTCGGCGCTGATGGTCGGCGGCCGCCTCGCCCCAGGCGGTCTCGCCGGAGACACCTGGCTGTGGCGCGACGGCGCCTGGCGCAACGTCTCGGGGCCGAGCAGGCCGCCGCCGACCGTGCAGGCGCCGATGGCCTGGGACCAGGCGCACCACCAGGCGGTGCTGCTGGTGCCCGACAGCGCCCTGTCGGCCCTGCCGGCGGCGGCGACCTGGATCTGGGACGGCAGCACCTGGTCGATGCGCCACCCGCCAGCCTCGCCGCCGCTTCGCCCCGAGGCGAGCATGGCCTGGGACCCGGCCACCGGCAGGGTCCTGCTGGTCGTGCCCTGCTGCCCCGGCGCGGCCGACCAGCGCTCCCAGACCTGGGCCTGGGACGGCACCACCTGGCAGCGCTTCCAGACGCCACACCAGCCGCCCATCCACGCCGCCCTGGCCACCGACCTCGACCAGCGCCGCACCCTGCTCGTCGCCGCCTGCTGCGACGGCTTCGACGCCGACGCCACCGTCGGCCCGCCCCAGACGTGGAGCTGGGACGGCCACGACTGGACCCGGATCACCTCGGCGCCCCTGCCCGCGCTGCAGGACGTCGCCGCCGTCGTCGCCGACGCCCAGGGCGCTCCGCTGCTCATCGCCCGCGTCGCCGGTGCCGGGCCCCGCCATCCCCTCGACGGAGTGTGGCGCTGGAGCGGGTCGAGCTGGGTGCGGCTGCTCTGAGGTCCTCGACTCAGGGAGCCGTCTCGGCCGCCTTCTCCTTGGTGCCCACCGCGCCACCGAGGTACGAGGCGACCAGCTCGGGATCGTCCTTGAGGTCGGCGCTGGCCTTGGCCACCACCACCTCGCCCTTGGCCAGGACGTAGGCGCGGTGGGTGTTGGCCAGGGCCAGGGGCACGAACTGCTCGACCAGCAGGATCGACATGCCGCGCTGGTTGACCATGGTGAGGATCTCGAAGAGCTGGGCCACGATGCGCGGCGCCAGGCCCAGCGAGAGCTCGTCGACGATGAGCAGCTTGGGCCGCGACATCAGCGCCATGCCGACGCCGAGCATCTGCTGCTCGCCACCGCTCAGCGTCCCGGCGCGCTGGCTGGCCCGCTCGCGCAGGCGCGGAAAGGCCTCGAGCACCTCCTCCAGCTGGGGCAGGTAGCCGGCCCGGTCCTTGCGCTGCGGCCAGTAGCCGTAGCGCAGGTTCTCCTTGACGGAGAGCTGGGGGAAGAGGTCGCGGCCCTCGGGGAGGTGGGCGATGCCGTGGCGGACCACCTGGGGCGGGCTCAGCTGGTCGATGCGCGCGCCGTCGAAGCGGATCTCGCCGGCGTGGGGGTGTATCAGGCCGCTGATGGCGCGCAGCGTGGTGGTCTTGCCCGCGCCGTTGGCGCCGAGCAGGGCGACCATCTCGCCGCGCCCGACGTGGAGGCTGACCCCGCGCAGCGCCGGCACCAGGCCGTAGCGCACGTGGCAGAGGGTCATCTCCAGCAGGTGGCGCGCTGCGTGCGTCGCCGCTGCGCCGTCGGGCTCGGGGTCCGCCTGGACCGTGCCGGTCCCGTTGCGGAAGGGCAGGGTCATCAACCGTGGCATATAGTCGGCCCTCGTCCTGGACGGAGGATGTCGGCAGCGGCGGCGCGGCACGGCAGCCACCGCCTCAGTGGCCGCGGCGCGCGACGCCGGAAGGTCCCGCCGGCCTTCCCCACCACTCACGGTGGTCGTCGCAGTTCGCTACGTCCTGTCGGGCCTGGGGCGCCGGCGGCTCAGCGGACGTCGGAGGCGAAGGGCAGCAGGGCGATGTGGCGGGCGCGCTTGAGGGCGACGGTGAGGGCGCGCTGGTGCAGGGCGCAGGTGCCGGTCATGCGGCGGGGGAGGATCTTGCCGCGGTCGCTGAGGTAGCGGCGCAGGCGGGAGACCTCCTTGTAGTCGATGTGGGTGACGTGCTCCAGGCAGAAGGAGCACACCTTGCGGCGGCGGCGGTCGTAGTCAGCCATGGGTGGTCGTTCTCGCTTCTCAGAAGGGGATGTCGTCGGGGTCGATGTCGCCGCCGCCGTCGAACGGCGCGGCGCCACCCCGGGCACCGGCAGCGCCCTGCGGCTGGTCGCCGCCCGCGGGGGCGCCCATGCCGTCCTGGCGGCTGTCGAGGAACTGCACGTCGTTGGCGTTGACCTCGGTGCGGTAGCGCTTCTGGCCGGTGGCCTGGTCGTCCCAGGAGCGGGTCTGCATCCGGCCCTCGACGTAGACGAGGCGGCCCTTCTGCAGGTACTGGGCGCAGAGCTCGGCCAGCTTGCGGTTGCCCTGGTTCCAGACCACCACGTCGTGGTAGTCGGTGAACTCGCGGCGCTCCCCGGACTGCTGGTCGGTGCCGTAGCGGTTGGTGGCCATGGCCAGCTGGCACACGGCCTGGCCGCTGGGGAGGTAGCGCAGCTCGGGGTCGCGGGTGAGGCGGCCGATGAGCATCACGCGGTTGAGGGAGCCGGCCATGGGCTACTCCTCCGACTCGTCGTCGGCGATGTCGGCGTCGTCGTCGAGATCGGCGTCCGCGACGACGGCGGCGGTGTCGGGCTCACCGGCATCGGCCGGCGGGCTCTCCCCGTCGAAGCTCGTGGCGGCACTCTCGATGCCTTCGCCCTCGGCGCCTTCGCCGTCCACCCCGCCCTCGCCCTCGGCGCTGGGCGCCTCCTGGACGACGAGGAGGTGGCGGAACACGCTGTCGTGGATGCGCAGGGCGCGCTCCACCGGCGCCACCCGGGCGCCGTCGAGGCGCATCTCGACGATGACGTAGTGGCCGTCGCGCAGGTGCTTGACCTCGTAGGCCAGGCGGCGCTTGCCCCACATCGTGGTCTTGCGCACCTCGCCGCCCTGGCCCTCGATGAGGGTCTTCACCGAGTCGACGGCGGCGCGGAGGCCGTCATCGTCGACGTCCGGGCGGACGATGTACATGAGCTCGTAGTCGCGCACCATGCGCGGCACCTCGAATGATCACTTTCCTGTGGACGTCAGGCGCCTCGCGGGTGCGGGGCGCAGGAAAGCGCGGCGGATCGTACCAGAGGCCGTAGCGGATGGCCGCTGCGCACGTGTGTATGGGGACGGCGTTCGCGGTGCAGGCCGCGACCGCCGAGCACGCTCGACGCCCGCCGCGGCGGGTGGCTCGATCAAGGCAGGGATCAAGGACTGGGGAATCGATGGCCAACCACAGCGCAGTGCAGCCCACCGCTGGTGTGGAGCACGACGGGCATCCCGGCAACGGCGGGCCGCATGACTGGCTGCCGCCGACCACGCGCGAGGAGGCGGACCAGGCCATCCTGGCGCTGAGCAACGACATCGGGCTGATCCTGGCGCAGCTCGCCGAGGATCAGCTCGCCTGGCGCGCCCGCACCGGGCGCTCGCCGGCCGACTACGCCGCGTGGCGGCGGCGGGCGCTGTTCGCCAAGGTGCACAAGGAGTCGCAGCTGCGCGAGTGCAAGCGGCTGCGGGCCCGGTTCAGCGGGGGGTTCGGGGCCGCCGAGCAGGAGATCGTGGCGTCCGACCGCGGCGCAATGCTGGAGCTGGTGGCGCTCTGCCAGGAGGCGGTCGAGGCCTGGCTCGACGGCGGCGCGGACACCGGCAGCCACCGGCTCGACGCGGGGCTGACCCGGCTGGCGGCGACGGTCGACCGGTTGACCGGTTCCGCTGGCGCGGTGCCGCCGGCTCGGAGCGTCGAGGTGGCCGGGGTGCGGGCGGCGGCGGACTGAGCGGGGGGTGGGCGGCTCCGTCCCCGGTCGCGGGTCAGTCGAGGCGGAAGACCTTGGGCAGCGGCGTCAGGTTGCGGCAGCCGGTCTCGGTGACCACCACCAGGTCCTCGATGCGGATGCCGCCGAGCCGCGGGTCGTAGAGGCCGGGCTCGACGGTGACCACGTCGCCGACCTCGAGGACGAGGTCGACGTCGCTGACCCGGGGGAACTCGTGGATCTCCAGGCCGAGGCCGTGGCCGGTGCCATGGATGAAGCGGGCGTCGGACTGGATGTCGCGGTAGGGCTTGGGCAGGCTGCCGTAGCCGTGGCGCTTGAAGACCTCGCAGAT
>CAZCJX010000176.1:0-5149 GCA_964499205.1 uncultured Actinomycetes bacterium
GGCTTCGGCTTCCGCTGCGGCTTCCTCGGCCTGCTGCACATGGAGATCGTGCAGGAGCGTCTGGAGCGCGAGTTCGGCCTGTCGCTGATCGGCACGGCGCCGAGCGTCGAGTACCGGGTGATCATGCGCGACGGCTCGGTGCGCGTCGTCGACAACCCCGAGCTGCTGCCCGACCCGTCGCACATCGAGGCCATCGAGGAGCCACGCGTGAAGGCGACGGTGCTGGTGCCCAGCGAGTTCGTCGGGGCGATGATGCAGCTCTGCCAGGACCGGCGCGGCGAGTTCCTCGACATGGCCCACCAGCCCGGCGACCGCGTGGTGCTCACCTACGACCTGCCCCTGGGCGAGATCATCCACGACTTCTACGACCAGCTCAAGTCGCGCAGCCGCGGCTACGCCTCGCTCGACTACGAGATCACCGGCTTCCGCGCCGAGCACCTGGTCAAGCTCGACGTGCTGGTCGCCGGGCAGCGCGTCGACGCGCTGTCGATGATCGTGCATCGCGACAAGGCGCGCGAGCACGGCCGCAAGCTCACCGAGCGGCTCAAGGCGTTGATCCCCCGGCAGCTCTTCGAGGTGCCCATCCAGGCCGCCATCGGCGGCAAGATCGTCGCCCGCGAGACGGTGAGTGCGCAGCGCAAGGACGTGCTCGCCAAGTGCTACGGCGGCGACATCACCCGCAAGCGCAAGCTGCTGGAGAAGCAGAAGGAAGGCAAGAAGCGGCTGAAGCGCATCGGCAACGTCGAGATTCCCCAGGAAGCGTTCCTGGCGGTGCTGTCGCTGGACGAGTAGGACGCCATGGCCGACAAGAACCGCGGCACCCGCCGCGACCCGCCCGCCCGCCGTCCCCCGGACCAGCCCGAGGCGCCGCCCGTGCGCGGCCCCTGGCACGTGCGCGGCATGCTCACCCTGGCGCTGTGCATGATCGTGCTCAACATCCCGGTGGCGCTGATCGTCTACTTCGCCTTCGGCCTCAACCACAGCAAAACCGACACCTTCCTCTCGGTGCTGCTCCAGCCCAGCCCCTTCCTCTTCCTGCTCTACGCGCTGGTCTGCATGCCCTTCGCACGGCGGCTGGCCCAGGAGCCGCGGCGGCTCAGCCCGCTGGAGTCGCTGGCTGCGGGAGCAATGATGTACATCGTCTACTACCTGTCGATCAGCCTCGCGGTGTCGGCCAGCGGGCACAACGCCGACGTGCACGACGGCAAGCAGATGGCCGGCATCGCCGTCGCCGCGCTGCTCGGCACCGCCGCCGGCGCGGCCGCCTACCCGCTGCTCTTCCGCCGCTTCTGGATGCCCCGCGCGCCGCGGGGGCCGCGCCCGTGATCGCCACCGCCGTCGACGCCGCGACCGTGCGCGCCCTCTACGTGCACATCCCCTTCTGCGAGCGGAAGTGCTCGTACTGCGACTTCACCTCGGTGGGCGGCGTGCAGCGCCAGCGACCCTACGCCGCCGCGCTGCGCGAGGAGCTGCGCCGTCTCGGCGCCGCGCTGCCCGGGGTGCGCCTCGACACCGTGTTCATCGGCGGCGGCACTCCCAGCCTGATCGACACCGGGCTGCTGAGCGGCATCCTCGACGAGATCCGCTCCTCCTTCACCCTGGAGCCCGGCGCCGAGGTGACCATGGAGGCCAACCCCTCGAGCACCACCGAGCAGAAGGCGGAGCAGTGGCTGCGCGCCGGCGTCACCCGCGTCAGCCTCGGTGTGCAGAGCCTGGAGCCCGACGTCCTCGACTTCCTGGAGCGCGTGCACGATGCCGACCGAGCGGTCAGTGCCGTCCGCGCCGTGCAGCGCGCCGGGTTCGAGGCGATCAACACCGACCTCATCTACGCCGTCCCAGGTCTCGACGACGCGCGCTGGGCCCGGACCCTGGAGCGCATCCTGGAGCTGGGCTGCGGCCACCTCTCCTGCTACGAGCTGATCGTCGAGGAGGGCACCCCGCTCGCCTCCGCGGTCGCCGCCGGCGCGGTCAGCACCGTCGACGCCGACAGCGCGCTGCGCCAGCACTGGATGGCGGTGGAGCTGGCGGCAGCCGCCGGGCTGCGGCAGTACGAGATCAGCAACTTCGCCCGCCCCGGTGCCGAGTGCCGTCACAACCTCGCCTACTGGCACAACCAGCACTACCTCGCCGCCGGTGTGGGGGCGCATGGGCATCTGCCGCCTGCGGCGGCACGGAAGATCCTCTCTTTTCTGCCGAGCGGCGAGGGCGCAGCCCGAGCCGGCGAGGCCCACGCAATCCGCTACTGGCACACCGACTCCATCCCCGACTACATCACCTCCATGGCCCGCGGGGAGCTCGGTGTCGCCGGCGTCGAGTCCGTGACCCAAGAGGATTCCCTCTCCGAATCCATCCTCCTCGGCCTCCGCCTCACCGCCGAAGGCCTCCCCCTCGACAACCCCGGCGCCATCCGCGAAGCCCAGGCCCTGAGCACCTCCGAGCTCCTGGAATGGAACGGCCGTCGCGCCCGTGTGACGGCCCGTGGCCAGGAGCTCTTGGATGCCGTTGCATTGCGGCTGGTCGATGCCTGCTCCACCGACCATCACCGCTGCTGATTCCCCCGCTGTCACGTCTCGTCAGCCCGTCCCGAGCAGCCCTGAACTCGTGACGACAGCAACGCGCCAAACAATCCTCCAGCAACACGAATCCACGACGCCCACACGGGGCACTGTGAAGAAGTGATGGTGGTGCGCGCACGCCGCCGCGGCCTGCGGGAGAAGTGCGTCACAGGTCATTCGCGACTCTCCCGGAGGGACTTTCGACCGCCGAAGATTTGCTCCCGAGATGACCAGCGTCCACATCCACAAGCCGCCTTCCCAGGCCATCGTCGCCGAGCTCGTTCGTGCCGGCGTGTCGCACGAGACCGCCATGGCGATGGAGCGCTGGAAGGCGCAGGAGGTCCTCGACCTGCTGCGCTTCGGCCCGGACGCGAAGCTGCCCATGTCCGGTGGCGTCAAGGCTCCGGCGAGGGCGTGGTAACCTCTTAGCACTCCCGTAGCAGGAGTGCTAAGCGCGGCGCCCGCCGCGCGCGGAGACAGTCCCATCCCCCTCGACGATCGCAAGCGGCAGATCCTCAAGGCGGTGGTCTCCGACTACACGGAGACCGGCATCCCGGTGGGCTCGCACGCCCTCGCCGCCAAGTACCTGCTCTCCTGGTCGTCGGCGACGATCCGCAACGAGCTGGCCAACCTCGTCGACATCGGCTACCTGCTCCAGCCGCACACCTCGGCCGGCCGCATCCCCTCCGACCAGGGCTACCGCTACTACGTCGACTTCCTGATGGAGGAGGAGGAGGTCCCCGCCACCGTCCGCCGCCAGGCCGACCCCGTCTTCGCCCGGCCCATCGTGCAGGTCGAGGACCTGCTGGAGCAGGCCGCCCAGGTGCTCGCCCTGGTCACCGACGCGGTGAGCATCGTCACCGGCCCGCAGGCGGTCACCGCCCGGCTCAAGCACGTCGACTTCGTCTCGCTCGACCCGCGGCACGCCCTGCTCATCCTGGTGCTGGAGGGCAACCTGATCCGCCAGCAGCCCGTCGCGCTCAGCCAGGAGACCAGCCAGGAGGCGCTGAGCACGCTGGCGGCGCAGCTCAACGGGCAGCTCGCCGGCCTCGACAGCACCCAGATCGAGGCGCTCCGACCCGCCGCCGAGGGCGACCCGCGCGCCGCGCTGCGCGAGGAGCTGATCGGCCACATCCTCACCTTCATGCGCGCCGTCGACGCCCGGCAGGACACCGTCGTCGTCCACGACGGGGTGCGCAACCTGCTCCGCCAGCCGGAGTTTGGCGACGTCGAGCGGCTGCAGCAGGTGCTCGAGGTGGTGGAGGAGGAGCGGGTGCTGGGCCAGGTGCTCGCCTCGCTGGAGATCGACGGCGAGGCCGCCGGAGGCGCCGGGGTGCGCGGCGTGCAGATGGTCATCGGCGCCGAGAACGACCTCGAGCAGCTGCGCGGGTGCTCGCTGGTTTTGACCACCTACCGCGCTGGGGAGACTCGTCGGGGCAGCATCGGAGTGCTCGGCCCGACCCGGATGCGCTACCCCCAGGTGGCGCCGCGACTGCGCTACGTCTCGCAGCGTGTCGGCGAGGCGATCGAGCGGATGCTGGGATGAACCACATGCCTGACAACGACGCCCCGACCCACGAACCCACCAACGGCACGCCCGAGGAGACGGCGCCCACCGAGGCAGCCGCGCAGGCCGAGATCGACGACCTCCGCCGCGCCCTCGGGGAGCGCGACGCCCAGTACCTGCGGCTCGCCGCCGACTTCGAGAACTTCCGCCGGCGCAGCGCCCAGGAGGCGCTCGACCGCGCCCGCTACGCCTCCGAGTCAGCCGCCGTCGCCCTGCTCCCCGTGCTCGACAACCTGCAGCGCGCCATCCAGCACGCTCCCGAGGGCGACCCCATGGTCGACGGGGTGCGCATGGTGGCCAAGCAGTTCGAGGACGCGCTGCGCTCGGTCGGGGTGACCGTGATCGACGCCGTGGGGCAGCCCTTCGACCCCGCGGTGCACGAGGCGCTGGGTGGCGAGGAGTCGCCCGACGTCGAGCACGACACGGTGGTGGCCGTGCTCCAGCCCGGCTACCGGCTGCACGACCGGGTGCTCCGGCCGGCGCTGGTGCGCGTCGCTCACCCCGTGGCGGGGTAGCCTACGGGCCCCATGGCGACACAGAGGCGCGACTACTACGAGGTCCTCGGCGTCGGTCGCGACGCCAGCCCGGACGACCTGAAGAAGGCGTACCGCAAGCTGGCCATGCAGTACCACCCCGACCGCAACCAGGGGGACAAGGCGGCCGAGGAGCGCTTCAAGGAGATCGGCGAGGCCTACTCGGTGCTCAGCGACCCCGAGAAGCGGCAGCGTTACGACGCGTTCGGGCACGCCGGCGACCAGATGCCCGACTTCGGCGGCTTCTCCTTCGACTCCGCCTTCGACCTCTTCGACATGTTCTTCGGCGGCGGCGGTCGCGGCCGCGGCCGGGCGCGCACCGGGCCGCAGCGCGGCTCCGACCTGCGCATGAACCTGGAGATCACCTTCGAGGAGGCGGTGCACGGGGCGACCCGCACCATCGAGGTCCCCCGCGCCGACACCTGCCCCGAGTGCAAGGGCAGCGGCTCCGAGCCCGGCCACTCGCCGGTCACCTGCCCGCAGTGCAACGGCGC
>CAZCJX010000177.1:0-5128 GCA_964499205.1 uncultured Actinomycetes bacterium
CCGCCGCAAGCGCAAGCTGGTGGCGGCCAAGAAGCGTCGCCTCAAGGCCGGGTGATCATCCCCGCGACTGTCGACGGGTCCGTCCTGCGGGACGGGCCCGTTTTTCGTCTGGTATGCGAGTGACCCTGGTGCGTGACCCCGAGCTGGATGGCGCCGCCGCCGCCGCGGTGCGCGCCGCCGGGCTCGGTCCCCTGCTCCGCCGCTGCGGAGATGCCCTCGGCGTGCCCGCGCGCGCTGCGCTGGCGGTGCGGCTGACCGGCGACGCCGAGCTGCACGCGTTGAACCGCGACTTCCGAGGCGTCGACGCGCCCACCGACGTGCTCGCCTTCCCCGGCGATTCGCGGCTGCACGTCGGCGACGTCGCGGTGTCGGTGGAGCGGGCGCTGGCGCAGGCGGCCGACGGGGTGGCCGAGCTGCGGCTGCTCGCGGTGCACGGGCTGCTCCACTGCCTCGGCCACGACCACGCCGAGCCGGAGGAGGCGGCCGCGATGACCGCGGCGACGCGCCGGCTGCTGCCCGACCAGGACGTGCCGCCGCTGGTGGTCGGTGAGCACTGATGGCCGCGGACCTGTAGCGTGGCGCAGCTGGTCATCGGCCTCGGCAACCACGGCGGAGAATATGCCAACACTCGCCACAACGTGGGGTGGGCCTGCCTCGATGAGCTGGAGCGGCGCGGCCGCTTCGGCAAGGAGCGCCGGGAGGGGCCGGCGCGGGTGCGCGAGGGCAGCGTCGAGGGTTTCGACTTCGTCCTGGCGCGGCCATATACCTACATGAACCTCTCCGGCCGTGCCGGCGTGCACCTCACCAACCGCTTCAACGTCTCGCCGGCCGACGTCATCGTCGTCCACGACGACCTCGACCTGCCCCTGGGGCGCCTGCGCCTGCGCCGCGGCGGCAGCGCGGGCGGCCAGCGCGGCGTGCAGTCGCTGATCGACTCCTGGCGCTTCAAGGACTTCATGCGGGTGCGCATCGGCATCGGTCGGCCGCCCGAGGGCGTCGATCCTGTCGACTTCGTGCTGCGCCGCTTCACCCCGGAGGAGAAGGAGATCCTCGGGGAGGTGGTGCCGCGCGCCGCCGACGCCGTCGTGGCCATCGTGCGCGACGGGCTGGAGAAGGCTGCGTCGATCTACAACGCCGTGCCAAAGCGTTCGGACAACGCATTCCCGCGGGACGAGGCCGCCCGTGGCTAGCGCCGCGACGACCCTCCGCGCCCGGCTCGACGCGCTCGCGCCGCTGCAACACCTGGCGGGCAGCGGCGGCGAGCTCACCCTCTCCGGTGTCCCCTCCGGCGCCATCGGCCTGATCGCGTGGTGGCTGCGCGAATCGACGGGCGCCCGCGTCCTCGTCCTCAGCACCGACGCCGAGCGCACCTACAACGACTGCGCCGTCTGGTCGGGCGAGGCCGGCATGGCCCTCTTCCCCGCCGCTGACACCCTGCCCTTCGACCGCATCGCCCCCGGCGAGGAGGTCACCCGCCGCCGCCTCATGGCCCTGTCGCTCCTCGCCCGCGACGAGCCGGCCCTGGTGGTCACCTCCCCGGCGGGCCTGTTGCGGCCAACCCTGCCCGTATCCCTGGTGCGCCAGGGGCTGATGACCATCCGTCCCGGCCAGACCGTGTCGCGCGACGGCCTGGTGGAGCGGCTGGTCTCGCTGGGCTACCGCCGCGAGGTGGCGGTGTCTTCGGCGGGGGAGTTCGCCGTCCGCGGCGGCATCCTCGACGTCTACCCGCTCGACCGCTCGCGCCCCTGGCGCGCCGAGTGGTTCGGCGACGAGGTCGAGGAGCTGCGCGCCTTCGACCCCGACACCCAGACCAGCATCACCAAGCTGCAGGAGGTCTCGGTGATCCCGGCGCGCGAGCTCGACATGTCGGCCGCCGCCGTGGCGCGCGCGGTGGAGCTGGTCGACGCGCTCGACCTCGGCGCCTGCCGTGAAGAGGTCCGCGAGATGTGGCAGCGCGACCGCGAGAAGCTGGGCGAGGGCATCTACGCCGAGGGCGTCGACGTCTTCACCCCGTACCTCCAGGGCGACCCGCCGACCACGCTGCTCGACCACATGGGCGACTGCATCGTGCTCGTTGCCGGCAGCCGCGAGTCGCTGTGGCGCGCCGCGCAGCGCCACCTCGTCGAGGCCGAAGGGCTGCGCGCCCAGGAGGAGGAGCGCGGGGAGCTGCCGGGCGGCGCGCGCACCGGCCTGCTCACCCTCGACGCCGCGCGCACGCTGCTGAGCGGGCATCGCGTCGTCGAGCTGGTGAGGGAATCAGCCGACAGTGGCGAGAACGCGCTCGACCTCGGCTGGCGCGGCGTCGAATCTTTCACCGGGCGCTTCGACGCCCTGGCCGGCACCATCGCCCAGCGTGTTGCCACGCAGCACGCCGTGCTGGTCCTCTCACGGCAGGAGGGGCGCGTCGAGGAGCTGGCCCGCGAGCAAGGCCTGGCGCCGATCGACGCCAGCGACTTCGACGCCGCCGAGACGGAGATCCCGCTCGGCGCGCTGGTGGCCGCGCCCGCCGACCTCTCGCAGGGCTTCAGCGCCGACACCGCCGGCGTCGACGTCTACAGCGACCACGAGCTCTTCGGCGTGGTCAAGCGCCGCGGCTCGCCGCTGGCGCGTGGCCAGCGCCGCGCCGAGTCCACGTCCGCGCGCGGTCGCCGCGCCGCCACCGGCCCGCGCGCCGCCCAGCGCGCCTTCGTCATCGAGTTCGAGCCCGGCGACCTCGTCGTCCACCAGGACCACGGCATCGGCCGCTTCGTCGAGATGCGCCGCGTCGCCGACGACGAGGGCGAGCACGAGTACATGACCCTGGAGTACGCCGACGGCGACAAGCTCTACGTCCCCGTCGCACATCTGGACAGGGTCGACCGATACATCGGCGGCAGCGACGCGCATCCCCGGCTGAGCAAGCTGGGCACCGGCGAATGGGAGCGCACCAAGCGGCGGGTCAAGCAGCGCACCGAGGAGGTGGCCCGCGAGCTGATCGCGCTGTACTCGCGGCGCGAGGCCTCGGAGGGCCATCCCTTCCCGCCCGACGGCGCCTGGCAGACCGAGCTGGAGACGTCGTTCCCCTTCCAGGAGACGCCCGACCAGGAGCTGGTGCTCGACGACATCAAGCGCGACATGGAGGTGAGCAAGCCGATGGACCGCGTGGTGTGCGGCGACGTCGGCTTCGGCAAGACCGAGCTCGCCCTGCGCGCGGCGTTCAAGGCGGCGGCGGACGGCAGGCAGGTGGCCATGCTGGTGCCGACCACCGTGCTCGCGCAGCAGCACTACACGACGTTCACCACGCGGCTGCGCCCGTTCCCCATCACGGTGCGCCAGCTCTCGCGCTTCTGCTCGCCGGAGGAGATCGAGGACACCCTGCGCGGGCTGATGAGCGGCAGCGTCGACGTCGTCATCGGCACCCATCGACTGCTGCAGAAGGACGTGCAGTTCAAGAACCTGGGGCTGGTGATCATCGACGAGGAGCAGCGCTTCGGCGTGCTGCAGAAGGAGCGCTTCAAGCAGCTGCGTGTCGCCGTCGACGTTCTCAGCCTCTCCGCCACGCCGATCCCGCGCACCCTGCACATGGCGCTGGCCGGCATCCGCGACCTGAGCGTCATCCAGACTCCTCCCGAGGAACGCCAGCCGATCAAGACCTTCGTCACCGCGCGCGAGGACTCGCTGATCCGCGAGGTGATCACCCGCGAGCTGGCCCGTGGCGGCCAGGTGTACTTCGTGCACAACCGGGTGCGCAGCATCGACCGCGAGGCGGAGAGGCTGCGCGAGCTGCTGCCCGGGGTGCGCATCGAGGTGGGCCACGGGCAGATGCCCGAGGGACAGCTGGCCGCGGTGATGCAGCGCTTCATGGACGGCGACGTCGACGTGCTGGTCTGCACCACCATCATCGAGTCCGGTCTCGACATCCCCAACGCCAACACCATCATCGTCAACGACGCGCAGCGCCTCGGCCTCGCCCAGCTCTACCAGCTGCGCGGTCGCGTCGGCCGCGCCGGGCAGCGCGCCTACGCGTACATCCTCTACCCGCCGGAGCGCTCGCTCACCGAGAAGGCGGACAAGCGCCTCGACGTCATCCAGGACCTCCAGGACCTCGGCGCCGGCTTCAAGCTGGCCCTGCGCGACCTGGAGATCCGCGGCGCCGGCAACCTGCTGGGCGAGGAGCAGCACGGCGAGATCGCCGCGGTCGGGCTGGCGCTCTACAACAACCTGCTGCGCCACGCGGTCGAGGCGCTGCAGGGCAAGCCGGTGGTGGAGTCGCCGTCGCAGATCACCGTGTCGCTGCCCATCGCTGCCTACCTGCCGCCCAGCTACGTCAGCGACGAGCGGCTGCGCCTGCGCTGCTACCAGGACCTCGCCGCCTGCGCCACCGAGTCGGAGCTCGACACCAGGGCGCGCGGGCTGGTCGACCGCTTCGGCCCCATGCCCCAGCCGGCCGAGGACCTGGTCTACTCGCTGCGCGTCCGCCTGCTCGCCGCCGCCTGCGGCGCGCTCGGCGTCGAGCAGGAGGGCGGCGCGGTGATCATCCGCCTGCCGCTCGGGCACGGCCTCGACCTGGTGGGAACGGCCCACCAGTTCCGGCAGACCGTGACCGCATCACCCACGCGCCTACGCCTCGACACGGGCCGGCCGGAGTGGAAGGACGTGCTGCCGCGCGTCCTGCGCGAGCTCGGCCGCCTGGAGCGCGTCCGCCAGCGCGCCACCACCATCACCGCCGCGACCGGCGGTTGAGGACAGAGGAGTCACGAACCATGCGCGACGACGCGGCGGCCAGCCTGCGAGCCCTCAACGAGACGGTGGAGACGCTGCGCGCCCCGGGCGGCTGCCCCTGGGACCGCGAGCAGACGCATCGCTCGCTGCGCCAGTACCTGCTCGAGGAGACGTACGAGGTGCTCGAGGCCATCGAGCGCGGCGGCACCGCGATGCTGCGCGAGGAGCTCGGCGACCTGCTGCTCCAGGTGCTGATGCACTGCGCCATCGCCCAGGAGCGCGAGGACGGCTTCGACATCGGCGACGTCGCCGAGGTGACCCGCACCAAGATGGTGCACCGCCACCCGCACGTCTTCGGCGACATCGCGGTGAGCGGCGCCGACGAGGTGGTGGTCAACTGGGAGAAGCTCAAGGCGCGCGAGAAGGG
>CAZCJX010000178.1:0-3329 GCA_964499205.1 uncultured Actinomycetes bacterium
CGCATCCTCAACGAGTACTTCCGGGTCAACCGCCGGCTGCCCATCGTGGCCGGCCTGGTCGAGAAGCGCGTGCTCGACGCCGACGGCGTCCGCGCCGTCGCCGACCTGCCCTCCCGCGAGGTCCTGCTGGCCCAGCTGGCCGGCACCCTGCAGTCGCCCCTGTCTTCGCTGGCAGGTGCGCTGAACTCGATCCTCAGCAACTTCGCGGCGACGCTCGACGCCTACCGCGAGAAGCTCGCCGCCGCCGGCTGACGCCGGCCCCTCAACACGGAGAACAGCAGACAGATGGCAACCAAGATCACCCCCGAAGAGTTCGTCGACGCCCTCCAGGAGTGGAGCGTCCTCGACGTCGTCAACGCCGTGAAGCTGATGGAGGACAAGCTCGGCGTCAAGGCGGCCGCCCCGGTCGCCGTGGCCGCGGCTCCGGCCGGCGGTGGCGGTGCCGCCGAGGCCGCCGAGGAGGAGCAGACCGAGTTCAGCGTCGTCCTCACCGGCGCCGGCGACGCCAAGATCAATGTGATCAAGGCGGTGCGCGAGATCACCGGCCTGGGCCTCAAGGAGGCCAAGGACCTGGTCGACGGCGCCCCCAAGCCGGTCAAGGAAGGCGTCTCCAAGGAGGAGGCCGCCCAGGTCAAGTCGAAGCTGGAGGAGGCGGGGGCCAGCGTCGAGGTCAAGTAGCCCGACGTCGGCAGGCGGGCGGCCGTCCCCGAGCCGGGGATGGCCGCCCCACCCACTGACTGACTGACCGACCGGTCAGCACCAGCGGCGTCGCGCCCGCATGGTGACACGCCGCTGCACGCGCGCCATACTGCCAATGCTTGCCGAAACCCCAGGAAGGGGAGGCCCGCATGGCGGAACGGCGCGACATCGGTTTCGAGGACCTGCTGGAAGCGGCGCCCGATGCGCTGATCGGCGTCGACCCCCAGGGGTCGATCGTCTTCGCCAACACCCAGGCGGCGGGGCTGTTCGGCTACGAGCGAGAGGACCTGGTCGGCGCCCTCGTCGACCTGCTGGTGCCCAGCGCCAGCCGCGAGGTCCATCCCACCCACCGGGCGCGCTACCTGCAGAGCCCGGTCCCCCGGCCCATGGGAGCGGGCATGGAGCTGGCGGCGCGGCGCCGCGACGGCACCGAGTTCCCCGCCGAGATCAGCCTCAAGGCGCTGCACGCCTCGGCCGGCCCGCTGGTGGTGGCGGCGATCCGCGACGTCAGCGACCGCCTGGAGGCGCAGCGTGAACGCGAGCGGCTGCGCGCCGAGGCGGAGCGGCAGCGCATGGAGTCCCGGCTGCAGCAGTCGCAGCGCCTGGAGAGTCTCGGGCAGCTCGCCGGCGGGGTGGCCCACGACTTCAACAACCTGCTCGCCGTCATCAGCAACTACGCCGACTTCGTCGCCGATGAGGTGGCCGCCGCCGCGGACGAGAACCCGCAGCGCTGGCAGGCGCTGCTGCGCGACGTCGAGCAGATCAAGCGGGCCGCCGAGCGGGCCACCGGGCTGACCCGCCAGCTCCTCGCCTTCGGCCGCCGCGAGGTGGTGCACCCCGAGCTGATCGACGTCAACGCCATCGTGCGCGACGTGCAGGAGCTGCTGCGCCGCACCATCGGTGAGCACGTCGAGCTGGTCGCCGACCTGGCCCCGTCGCTGCACCGGGTGATGGCCGACCCCGGCCGGATCGAGCAGGTTCTGGTCAACCTTGCCGTCAACGCGCGGGACGCGATGCCAGGCGGCGGCCGCCTCAGCATCCAGACCGCCGACGTCGAGGTCGACGAGGGCTGGCTGGTGGGCATGCCCGACGTCAGGCCGGGCGCCTACGTCCGGCTGCGCGTCAGCGACACGGGGACGGGCATGCCGCCGGAGGTGATGCAGCGCGCCTTCGAGCCCTTCTTCACCACCAAGCCCAAGGGCGAGGGCACCGGCCTGGGACTGGCCACCGTGTACGGCATCGTCACCCAGGCGGGCGGGCACGTGCACCTGTACTCCGACCCGGGCATCGGCACCGCCTTCACCGTCCTCCTCCCCGCCGCCGAGGAGGGCGACTCTGACCTCGCCGGCGCCAGTCCCTCTGAGTCGCCCGACACCGCGACGGCGGGTGCCACCGTCCTTCTGGTCGAGGACGAGGAGGCGCTGCGCGAGGTGACCAGCCGCGTCCTCCGCCGCGCCGGCTACCGGGTGATCGCCACCGGTCGCGGCACCGAGGCGCTCGACGTCGTCGCCGGGGCCGAGCTCGACATCGACCTGCTGCTCACCGACGTGATCATGCCCGGCATGCTCGGCAAGGAGCTGGCCGAGCGGGTCACCGCGCTGCGGCCGGGCATCCGCATCCTCTACATGTCGGGCTACGCCCACCCGGTGCTGGCCTCCAAGGGCACCCTCGACTCCGGCGTCACCCTCCTGGAGAAGCCGTTCTCCCGGGCCGCCCTGCTGCGCACCGTGCGCGAGGTGCTGGCGCCGTGATCCTGGTGGTCGACGACAACGCCCAGGTGCGCACCCTGCTGCGCCGCATCCTGGAGCGCCACGAGTACGCCTGCCGGGAGGCGGCGAGCAGCCCGGAGGCCCGCGCCCTGCTCACCGAGGAGGTGCCCGACCTGGTCCTCTGCGACATCGCCATGCCCGGCGAGTCGGGGATCACCCTGCTGCACCACATCCGCTCCAACCTGCCCGACGTGCCCATCGTCATGGTGTCCGCGCTGAGCGACCCGTACGTCGCCGGGGAGGCGCTCCAGGCCGGCGCATTCGGCTACGTCACCAAGCCGTTCGACGCCGACCAGGTGCTCATCGCGGTGAGCAACGCGCTGCGCCGCGCCCGGCTGGAGAAGGAGAACCGGGAGCATCGCGAGATGCTGGAGGCGCGGGTGCGCGAGCGCACCGCCGAGCTCGACGAGGCGCTCGCCGCGCTGCGTCGCTCCGACGAGCGCCGCCGCCGGCTGCTGTCGCGCATCGTGGATGCCCAGGAGGAGGAGCGCCGCCGCATTGCCGCCGACGTGCACGACGACGCCGTCCAGGTGATGACGGCGGTGAACTTCCGCCTCGAGGTGCTGCGCCGCCGGCTGGACGACCCCGAGCAGGTGGAGGCGGCGCGGAAGCTGCAGGAGACGGTGTCGCTTTCCATCGGGCGGCTGCGCAACCTGCTCTTCGAGCTCACCCCACCGACGCTGATGAGCCGCGGCCTCGGCGACGCGGTGCGCACCTTCCTCGAGCAGCAGGGCGACTGGGGCGTCACCTGGGAGGTCGCCGACCGCCTGCTGCTGCAGCCGCCCCCGGAGGTGCGCCTCCTGCTCTACCGCATCTGCCAGGAGGCGCTGGTCAACGTGCGCAAGCACGCCGGCCCCTGCC
>CAZCJX010000178.1:3429-5035 GCA_964499205.1 uncultured Actinomycetes bacterium
CGCCTGCTGGTCGCCGACGACGACGAGTCGGTGCGCGAGGCGCTCGCCGACCTGGTCCGCACCGACCCCCGCCTGGAGCTGGTCGGTGCCGCCGCCGACGCCCGCGAGGCCGCCGAGATGGCGGCCCAGACCCGCCCCGACGTCGCCCTGGTCGACGTCAGGATGCCGGGTGGCGGGGTCCAGGCGGTGCAGGCGATCCGGACGCGCTCGCCGCGCACCCAGATCGTCGCCCTCAGCGCCTCGGGGACGCCGGCGGACGTGCTGGAGATGCTGCGCGCCGGGGCGGCCGGCTACCTGGTCAAGGGCATGGCGCCCGGCGATGTCCTCGACGCGCTGCACCGGGTGGCCGCGGGGCAGTCGCCGCTCTCGCCGGAGATCGCCGACAGCGTGGTGCGCGGTCTCGCCGAGCGGCTGCGCGCGGACGCCGACGCGCGGGAGGCGCGCGAGCGCCGGCTCGCCGTGGTCGAGCGGTGCATCGACGGCGAGGGGCTGGAGGTGGTGTTCCAGCCGATCGTCGACCTGCGCAGCCGCCGGGCGGTGGGCGCCGAGGCGCTGAGCCGCTTCCGGGTGCTGCCCGAGCGCTCGCCTGACAAGTGGTTCGCCGAGGCGGCCTCGCTGGGCCGGGGCGTCGAGCTCGAGGTGGCGGCGCTGCGCCAGGCGGCCCGGCGGCGCGGCCTGCTGCCGGCGGCCTGGTTCCTCTCGGTCAACGCGTCTCCGGCGGCGATCGTCTCCCACGCCGGACAGGCGACCCTCGCCGAGCTGGCGCCGGGCGGCCTGGTGGTGGAGGTCACCGAGCACGCCCCGGTGGACGACTACGAGCGGCTGGGCGCGGCGGTGCGCGGCCTGCGCGACCTGGGGGTGCGGCTGGCGGTCGACGACGTGGGCGCCGGGTACGCCAGCCTGCGCCACATCCTCCGCCTCGACCCCCAGGTGCTCAAGCTGGACATGTCTCTCTGCTGCGGGGTCGCCGGCGACCGGGCCCGCACCGCGCTGGCCACCGCGCTGATCTCCTTCGCCCGCTCCATGGAGGCCGACGTGGTCGCCGAGGGGATCGAGTCGGAGCAGGACCTGGCTGCGCTGCTCGACCTCGGCGTCGAGAGAGGACAGGGGTGGCTGCTCGGGCGGCCTCAGCCCGCGCCGGCGGCGGAGGCCAGCGGCCGGGAGCGGGCGGGGAGCTAGACTCCGGCTTCTGCAGGGAGCTGGACGGCCAGTCGCGGTGGGGGAGTGGGGCCGGCATGCGCGCCGGAGCGGCGCCTGGCCCGGAAGATGCTACGATACGCGATTGTGCCCGTCGCACACGATCCCGCGCCCTCCCGCCTGCCAGAGGAACTGTAGCACATGGTTCTCGACACTGCTTCGCGTTCCAGTCGCGTCACGTATGGCCAGATCGCTGACAAGCTCGAAGTCGGCAACCTGATCCAGACGCAGCTGGACTCCTTCGAGTGGTTCAAGAAGGAGGGTCTGCGAGAGCTTTTCGACGAGATCAATCCAATCACGGATTACACCGGCAAGAACTATGAGCTGCGCTTTCTCGACTACGAGTTCGGCACGCCCAAGTTCGACCAGGAGGAGTGCCGCCAGCGGGACATGACCTTCAGCGCCCCGC
>CAZCJX010000179.1:0-3569 GCA_964499205.1 uncultured Actinomycetes bacterium
GTCACGTTGCGCCACTCGGTGAAGCCCGTCCCCCACCACTCGTCGTTCTCCGGGATGGGGTGGTACTGCGGCAGGTAGAAGGCGAGGAAGCGGCGGCGCTGCGCCACCTCGCCGGCCGGCTCGGCGGATGCGGCGTCCATCGAGGTGTCGGGCGCGACGCTCAGCTGCATCTCAGCGCTCCCGCCGCCAGTAGGCGCCGGTCCAGTCGACGTGGCGAATCACCTCGCTGATGCCGCGCCGCTCGCGGAAGTCGCTCACCGCCTGCCGGCAGGCGGCGTAGGCGCCGTAGTCGTCGACGATCAGGTAGCCGCCGACGCTGAGGCCGTCGTAGAGGTTCTCCAGGCCGTCCATGGTCGACTCGTACATGTCGCCGTCGAGGCGGATCACCGCCCAGGTGCGCCCCCGCAGGCCGGGCAGGGTGTCGCGGAAGAAGCCCTCGACGAACTCGACGCTCTCGTCGAGCAGGCCGTATCGGGCGAAGTTGGCACGAACGTCGTCGACCGACACCGCCAGCGCGCTGTCCTGGTGCAGGTCGATGCCGCGGTCGGCGGGGAAGTTCTCCAGGTCGGGCGCGGGCAGGCCCCGGAAGGAGTCGGCGACGACGACGCGCCGGCCGGTGACGCCGTGGGCGGCCAAGATGCCGCGCATCAGGATGGTCGAGCCGCCGCGCCACACCCCCGCCTCGATGAGGTCGCCGGGGACGTCGTTGCGGATCACCTCCTCGACACAGCGGCGCAGGTTCTCGATGCGGCGCGAGCCGAGCATCGTCTCCACCGAGGTGGGATAGGGGCGCGGCCACCCCCGGCCCTCGTCCCAGGCGCTCGGCGGCACGGGCACCGCTCGGGTCAGCGCCACGCCCGCCGTGCGCAGCACGTCGTAGCCGCGGCGCAGCACGGGGTTGGCGGGGCGGTCGAGCGGCGCGTGAACCACCTGCTCGCGGCTGAGGCGCCCGCTGAGCGCCCGCGCCAGCAGGTCGACGTAGAGGGTGGCCGCGTCAGACATTGCCGTCCCGGCGGGCCCGGATGGAGTCGGCGAGGGTGGGGCGGGCGCGGCCCGGCAGCAGCGCGGACTCGAGACGGCGCAGCGCACCGACACCGCGGACCGCGCGGCAGGCGAGCAGCTCGTCGATGAGTCGATCGCGGTAGTTGGTCCGCGACTCCTCGTGGGCCAGCGCCTCGCGCAGCGAGGCCACGACTCGCTCCATCTCGCTCAGCGCGGCCGCCTGGTAGGCGAGCACGGCCTGCAGCGGGTCGGCGGCGGAACGCGCGCCAGGCGCAACCGGTGCAGGCGCCGCGGTGGCGCCCGAAGCCGGCACGGCGCGCACCACGAACTGGTACGTCGTCGCCTCCGGCTGCGCGGCGACCCACTCGACCACGTCCGCGGGCACCGCCGACGCGTCGAAGGCAACCGCCGCCGGCGAGTCCACCGGCTCCACGACGCGCAGCATCTCGGCGACCTGCAACCCGGACTCGGCGAGCAGCGCGTGCACGCCCTCGGCGGTGTAGAAGCGCAGGTGGGTGCGATCGAGCAAACCCCAGTCCCCATACGGGAAATCGCCGCTGAGAAGGGCGAGGCGCACGCTGCCGTGGGCGACGTTGGGAATCGAGGCGACGACGCTGCCGCCCGGCGCGAGCAGGGGCACCAGCTGTTGCAGCACGCGCGCCGGATCGCGCAGGTGCTCGAGCACATCCGCGGCGACGACGACGTGGAAGCGCTCGCCGTCGAGAGCAGCGGCGAGGTCGGCGGTGTCGAGATCGCAGGCGACGAGTCGCGCCAGGTGCTCGGCGGCATGCGCCGCGCCGGCGACGTCGGCTTCGACGCCGACAACCCGGCAGCCACGCGCGCTCAGCTCCCGCGCCAGCGAACCGCCGGCGCAGCCGAGGTCGAGCACCGTCGCCCCGTCCGCGACCATGCCGAGCACGGCGGCATGCGACCCCGTGGTGGCGTCGAAGGCCTCGTCGTAGCGCCGGCTGGCGGCGGCGGCGTGCCCGGACAGCGCCGCCACGCTCTCGATCTCCATGCTCAGCTGCTGAACTCCCAGGTGTGGTCTGTGTCGAGCACACCGCGCCACTGCTCGCTCCGTCCCGACGCGCCGACCACCGTCACCTTGACGGGCCAGTCCATGGCGTTGGGCTGCTTCTGCCAGGTGAGGCGGTACCCCCGAGCGCTGTCCCGTCGCTCGTGCTCGTCGAGGGCGATGGTGATCGTCGCCCCCCTGGGTACGACGACGAAGAGTCCGACCGCCTTGCGGCCCGCCTCCAGGTCGACGCTGTCCGGCGAGAGGGGCACGGCGGCACCGCCGTCGCGCTGGAGGGTCACCCCGTCGAGGGACGCCTCCGCCGGCAGGTAGACACGCAGGTAGTTGCGGTAGGCGCCGCCGCCGGCGGCCACCAGGGGCCTGTCCACATCGGCGACGGGGGTGGTGTTGGCGTAGGTCAGCACGAGGTGTCCGGTCACCGAGCCGCCGGCTCCGAGGCGCGCGGTGAGGTCGTAGCCGCGGCGGACGAAGAGGTCCTCCTTGCCGGCGGAGAGGTTGGCGTCGGCCACCAGCAGGCTGTCGCCGCCCACCGGTCGCAGGCCGCCGTCGCCACCCGCCGCGGTGACCAGGCGCTGCAGCGCGCGGTCGTCGAGATGGAGCAGCAGGTGCTTGGTGCGGATCGCTTCGCCGAGCGCGCCGGCGAGCGCGGGAAGCTGCTCGGCGCGGGCCCGGGTGACCGCGCTCACCATGGCGGCGCCGAAGGGCCGCAGGAACGCCTTGCCGGGCTGGCCGGGCTCGTTGACGATGCGGTTGAGCTGCAGCAGGGTGTCATCGGCGCCGACGCGCTGCGGGTAGGGCGGCGCGGTCACCGGGCCGAGCACGCGCAGCAGGCCGCCGAGGGCGACGGGGTCGACCTCGATGACGCCGGCGGGCGTCTGCCCGGTGGCCTGGCGCCAGAAGGCCAGCACCTGGGCGGCGCTGGTCGGAAAGTCGGGCGACCAGTTGGCGTCGGAGAGCTGCCAGGGGGTGCCGTGGAACAGGTACTGGTCGAGGGCTCGCGGCGCCGCGAAGGAACGCACCGTCGCGTTGGCGAAGTCGGAGACGCGGAAGTCGGCGCCGAGCAGCCGGCCGTCGCCGAAGGTGACCTCGCCGACCGCGCCGATGAAGCCGCCGCCGGGGCGCTCCTCGGCGGGGTTGCTGAGCAGCAGGAGGTAGCTGTGCCGGCCGGGGCCGACCGCGGCCGGCAGCGCGCCGGCGAAGGCCAGCGCGGGTCGCAGGGTGGCGTCGAGTGACGCCGCCTGGCGCCTGAGGCTGTCGCGCGCCTCGGCGAGGGGGCCGAGCAGGGTGCTCCCGGGGACGGCGGCGACCGCGGCGTCGAGGCTGTCGAGGTCGGCGCGGACCCGGGCCAGCCGCGGGCCCGAGGCGGCGGCGATGGCGGTCAGCCGGGTCAGCGCGCTGTCCCCCGGCTGGGCGCCCGGGCCCGTGCCCGTGCTGGCGCTCGGGGCGACAAGCTCCCGGGCGAGCGGCGCCAGGTCGAGCCCCGCCGCCACCGCCGCCTGCCCGGCGCGCCGCAGCGCGCGCACCGCCTCGA
>CAZCJX010000179.1:3669-4960 GCA_964499205.1 uncultured Actinomycetes bacterium
CGCGACGGCAGCACCGCGATGCCGCGGGTCACCGCGGCCCGAGCGCCGGCGGCGCCGAAGCTGCGCGCCTGGGCGAGCACGTCGCGCGCCTCCCGGCGACGGCCGGCCGACACCAGCTCGGTGGCCCAGCCGATCAGCACCTGCTGCAGGCGGGCGCGCAGGATGGCACGGACGTCGCCGGGCAGCCGGGTGTCGGCGGCGGCGCGGCGGAGCGCCTCGGCCTGCGCCGGCGCGGTGAGCAGGCGCGTCCGGGTCGCCTGGGTGGGGTGCACGCGGTAGCGGGTCAGGCGCTCGGGCAGGTACGCCGCGCCGTGTCCGCTGCGGCAGGCCAGGTAGGTGAGCCAGAAGTCATAGGCGGTGGCCACCTCGGCGGGGAAGTCGTCCCAGTCGAGGGCGCTGCGGCGGAAGAGCGCGCCCATCACCGCCGGCACGCTGCGGTCGACGAGTCCGAGGTGCCAGAAGGGCCGGTGCAGGCCCGGACGCAGGCCGGCCCTCCCCCATCGGCGCGTGTTGGCGTCGCTGCCTGCGACGTCGACGCGCCCCGCCTCGTCGATCAGCAGGTGGTCGCAGAAGGCGACGGCGACGTCGGGCGCGGCGTCGAGGGCGGGCACCAGGCGGGCGAGGAACTCCGGTTCCCACACGTCGTCGTCGTTGAGCACCGCGAGGTACGGCGCCGAGGAGCTGCGCACCGCCCCCAGCAGGCTGTCGACGATCCCCGGGCGCCCCTGGTTGCGGCGGTAGCGCACCCGCGGGTCGCTGTACAACCCGATCAGGGCGCGCACGTCCTCGCCGTCGCCGTCGTGGGCGACGACGACCTCGAGGTCGTCCAGCGACTGCGCCAGCACGCTGTCCAGCGCCTCGCAGAGGTAGTCGACGCGCCGGTGCACGGTGAGCACCACGGTGACGCGCGGCGACGCGGTCCCTCCGGCGGCTTCGCTGTGCAACGGTTCGCACTCCTCCCCTGCTGCTGGCACCGGCCATGGGCCGGCCACAACTGCGAACGCCGCACCTGCGCGGCATCTTGCGGCGGCGGGTTGCTGCCGAGGCCGGCACAAAGCAAGAAGCCGCGCCGGGTGGTGGCCCGGCGCGGCTTCTCTGTCAGCCAGGGGTCAGGCGCTACCCGGAGTGCCGGCGCCTGCGCGAGACACCGATGGCGGTCAGGCCGCCGCCCAGCAGCAGCAGGCCGCTGAGCAGCGCCATGCCGGCGCCGGTGCTGGGGGTGGTGATGCCGCCGACGCCGCCGCCGGGGGTCGTGGTGCTGATGCCGGACACGCCGCCGGTCGCGGTCGAG
>CAZCJX010000180.1:0-4950 GCA_964499205.1 uncultured Actinomycetes bacterium
CAACGCCGACGGCAGCGAGGCGGAGATGTGCGGCAACGGCATCCGCTGCGTCGCCGAGTACGTGGCGGTGCACGGGATCAGCGGCGACCACGTGGTCTGGGAGACCGGTGCGGGCCCGGTGATCACCGACCGGCTCGGCGACGACCTGGTCACCGTGGACATGGGCCCTCCGCGCTTTTCGCCCGCCGACATCCCCGTCGACGCGCCGGGCCTGAGCGAGGTGATCGACCAGCCGATCGACGCCGGCGGCCGCACGCTGCGCATGACCTGCGTCAGCATGGGCAACCCACACTGCGTGGTCGTCGTCGACGACGTCGACGCCTTCCCCCTCGCCGAGGTCGGCCCGCTGATGGAGCGGCACCCGCGCTTCCCGCAGCGCGCCAACTTCGAGATCGTGCAGGTCCTGTCCCGAACTCGGGTGCGCCAGCGCACCTTCGAGCGCGGGGTGGGGGAGACCAACGCCTGCGGCACCGGCGCGTCGGCGGTGGGCGTGGCCATGCAGCGGCTGGGGCTGTGCGACTCGCCGGTCACCGTCGAGCTGCGCGGCGGGCCGCTGCACATCGCCTGGGCGCCGGGCCAGCCCGTCCGCATGACCGGCCCCGCCCAGCGGGTCTACACCGGACACCTGATGCTGCATCCCGCCGAGCAGCTCGCCGCCAGCAGAGGAGCCCGATGATCGAGCAGCGCATCCGCGCCGCGACGCGCATGGCGCGCATCCCCCCGTACCTCTTCGCCGAGATCGACCGCAAGGTGGCCGCCAAGCGCGCCGCCGGCGTCGACGTCATCACCCTCGACATCGGCGACCCCGACCTGCCCACGCCCGACTTCGTGGTGGACGCGGCGGCGCAGGCGCTGCGCGACCCCGCCAACCATCGCTACCCCTCCTACTACGGGCTGCGCTCGCTGCGGGTGGCCATGGCGGAGTGGTACCAGCGCCGCTTCGGCGTCGCCCTCGACCCCGACGCCGAGGTGCTGCCGCTGATCGGCAGCAAGGAGGGCATCGCCCACCTGCCCATCGCCCTGGTCGATCCCGGCGAGGCGGTGCTCGCCCCCGACCCGGGATACCCGGTGTACGTCACCGGCGCGATCATGGCCGACGCCGAGCCCTTCCGGCTGCCGCTGCGCGAGGAGAACGGGTTCTTGCCGGACCTGTCCGCAATTCCCGACGACGTGGTCCGCCGCGCCCGCATCCTCTGGCTCAACTACCCCAACAACCCCACCGCCGCGGTGGCCCCCGAGGGGTTCTTCCAGCAGGCCGTCGACTTCTGTCGGGAGTACGGCATCGTGCTCGCCCACGACGCGCCCTACACCGAGATTGCCTACGACGGCTACGTCGCGCCCAGCGTCCTGCAGTGCGAGGGCGCCCGCGAGGTGGCCGTCGAGTTCCACTCGCTGAGCAAGACCTACGACATGACCGGTTGGCGCGTCGCCATGTGCGTGGGCAACAGCGAGGTGGTCAGGCTGCTCGGCCAGGTGAAGACCAACGTCGACAGCGGCATCTTCCAGGCGGTCCAGATCGCGGCCATCGAGGCGATGCAGGAGCCGCCGTCCGCGCTGGCGGAGCGCAATGCGCAGTTGCGCCACCGCATGGTCATGGTGCGCGAGGCGCTGGCCGCGATCGGCATCGACGTGCCCCTGCCGCGGGCCACCTTCTATCTCTGGGCGCGGGTGCCCGACGGGTTCGACAGCATCGGCTTCGCGGCCCACGTTCTGGACGAGGTTGGCGTCAACATCACGCCCGGCGTCGGCTTCGGCCCCAGCGGCGAGGGCTACTTCCGCGTCTCGGTGACCGCGCCCGACGCGCGGGTCGAGGAGGCCTGCCAGCGCCTCCGAGGGATCCGGCTGTAGGCATCGCATCCACGGCCGCCGAGAAGGTCTTCCTGGTCGGCGCCGAGCTTCCCGGTACCGACCACGCCGAGCTGCACGAGCAGCTGGACGAGCTGACCGAGCTGGCCCGCACCGCCGGCGCCGAGGTGGTCGGCACCGAGATCCAGCGCCGCGAGACGCCCGATCCCGCGCTCTACTTCGGCAAGGGCAAGGTCGCCGAGTGGAAGGCGCTGCGCGCCGACCTCGAGTACGACGTGGTGGTCAGCAACGACGACCTCAGCCCCCGCCAGCAGCGCAACCTGGAGAAGGAGCTCGACGCCGGTGTGCTCGACCGCACCGAGCTGATCCTTGACATCTTCGCCCAGCACGCGCGCACCCGGGAGGGACGCATCCAGGTCGAGGTGGCCCAGCTGCGCCACATGCTGCCGCGACTCGTCGGCGGTCGCGACCTCTCGCGGCTCGGCGGCGGCATCGGCACCCGCGGCCCCGGCGAACAGAAGCTGGAGATCGACCGCCGCCGCATCCGCACCCGGCTGCGCGACCTGGAGAAGGAGCTCTCGCAGGTGCGCGGGCAGCGCGCCCTCCATCGCGCCCGGCGCGCCCGCGGCACCCAGCGCACCGTCGCCCTGGTCGGCTACACCAACGCCGGGAAGTCGTCGCTGCTGAACGCCTTGACGCGCGGCGGCGTGGTCGCCGAGGACAGGCTCTTCGCCACCCTCGACCCCACCACCCGGGTGCTCACCCTGCCGCAGGGCGCGTCGTGCCTGCTCACCGATACCGTCGGGTTCATCCAGAAGCTGCCCACGGAGCTGGTCGCCGCCTTCCGCGCCACCCTGGAAGAGGTGGTCGAGGCCGACGTGTTGGTGCACGTTCTGGACATATCTCATCCCGCCGCGGCACAGCAGCTGACCACCGTGCACGGTGTGCTCGACGACCTCGAGGCCTTCGCCAAGCCGGCCATCCTCGCCGCCAACAAGGTCGACCTGCTCGCGCCCGGCGAGGTCGAGTCGCGGCTGGCCGCGGTCGACCTCAGCGCGTACTCGGAGGTGGTGCCGGTCAGCGCGCTGCGCGGCGACGGCATGGACCGCCTGCGCGACGCCGTCGCCGCGGTGCTCGCCGAGTCGCTGCGCACCGTCGACGCTGTCCTTCCCTACAGCGCGCAGGACCTTCTCGCCGCGCTGCACCGCGACGGCCTGGTCCACTCGGAGCGCTTCGAGGCCGACGGCGTGCACGTCACTGGCTCGGCGCCCCCGGCGCTGGCGGCGCGCATCGACGCCGCGGAGGCGTCGCGGCGGCCGTCGTGACGGCCATGGAACAAACGTTTGCAACATCGCCGAGGCTGTGGTACAGTCGCCCTCGCCACACCGGCCAGAGGTTGATGAAGTCATGGCTGACGCCCCGAACCCGCGCCAGCGGGAAATCCTGGAGTTCCTGCGAGAGCACAAGCGGAGTCACGCCTACCCGCCCACCGTTCGCGAGATCGGGCAGGCGGTCGGGCTCAGCTCGTCCTCCACCGTGCAGAACCATCTCAACGCCCTGGAACAGAAGGGCTACATCCGCCGCGACCCGACCAAGTCGCGCACGGTCGAGGTGGTCGGCGAGGAGCAGGAGCAGCAGAACGGCCGCATCATTCCGCTGCGCGCCTTCAGCGTCCCGCTGGTCGGCCGCGTCGCCGCCGGCTCGCCGGTCCTCGCCGAGGAGAACATCGAGGACCAGATCACCGTGGGTCCCGAGATTGCCGGCGACGAGGCCGCCTACGCCCTGCGGGTGCACGGCGAGTCGATGATCGAGGCAGGCATCTACGACGGCGACATCGTGGTGGTCCGTCCCCAGAAGGACGCCGCCAACGGCACCATCGTGGTCGCCCGCATCGAGAACGACCTCACCGGTGAGCACGAGGTCACCGTCAAGCGCTTCTACCGCGAGGCCGGGCGGGTGCGCCTGCAGCCGGAGAACTCCACCATGGAGCCGATCTTCGCCCGCGACGTCACCCTCGAAGGCACCGTCGTCGCCGTCATCCGGCTGCTGCGCTGACCCGGTTCCGCATCGGCGACCGCCGAGGTCGCAGTACCATCGGCTGATCACGGAAGGGCGCCGACCGGCTCCTGTCTGAGCAGGGCCGCCTCGCGCCGGCACGAGGATCACCGCCATGCTGCTGACACGACAGCAGTTGACCGCCCTGTCAGGCGTCTGCGAGGACGACCTCGCGCTCTGCGAGCAGGCCGGCCTCATCCAGCCTTCGGCCGAGGGCTATCCCTACACCGAGCTGACCAAGCTGCACATCGTGCGCCAGGTCGCCGAGAGCAGCGGGGGACTGGAGGAGGTGGTCCGCAGCGCCCAGTCGGGAGCCTTCGACCTCAACCTGCTGCAGATGTTCCTGCCCGACGCGGCCGAGCTCGACGGGCGCACCCTCAGCCAGGTGCTGCAGGGGACGGCGGTGACGGTGGAGGAGGTGCAGGCGATGCTGCGCGCCGCCGGGCTGCCCGACGCCCCGCCGGAAGCGCCGCTGACCACCGACGAGGTGGCCATCCTGCAGCACGTCGCCACCCTGTGCGCCCTGCCCCTTCCCGACGAGGCGCGCTACCACACGGTGCGCACCACCTCCGAGGCGGCCCGCCGCGCCGCCGAGACGCAGGTGCAGATCTTCCGGCAGAACATCGAGGAGCCGCTGCTCGGCGCCTGCCACCAGGGCAGCCCGGAGTCGCGCCAGATGATCGCCCACTTCGCCGAGAGCGCCGTGCCCTCGGTGGTGGCGCTGACCCACTGGCTGCACCGCCGCCACCTCGAGCACTCCGTCCTCGAAGCCGTCACCGGCGACATGATGGAGGCGGTCCGCCAGCGCGACGGCACGGTGCGCAGCGGCGACCCCGCGGTTGTTTTTGTCGATCTCGTCGGTTTCACCCCGCTGGTCGACGGCGCCGGCGACCACCGCGCCGCCCAGGTCGCCGCCAGCTTCGAGGACGTGGTCATCGACACCTGCCGCGGCAGCAACGGCCGCATCGTCAAGATGCTCGGCGACGGCGCGCTGCTGCTCTACAGCGACTGCGCCGGCGCCGTCCGCGCCGGCATCGACATGGTGCAGTCGATCCAGCGCGCCGGCCTGCCCCGCGCCCGCGTCGGCAT
>CAZCJX010000181.1:0-2325 GCA_964499205.1 uncultured Actinomycetes bacterium
CGCTCTACGTCACCGACCACGAGTTCCTCGGCGAGGACGGCCGCCGCCACGTCCGCCGCGGCATCTTCGGGCGGGTGCCCGCCAAGCCGTGGGACGAGTCGGAGGTGCTGCCCCACGAGCGCACCATGCGCGGCCCCAAGCAGGACCGCCTCGCCCTGATGCGGGCGACGCGCATGCAGACCAGCGCGGTATGGGTGCTCTGGGACCACGCGCCGGGCATCGCCGAAGCGCTGGCCGCCGCCACCGGGCGCGCCCCGGACGCCGCCGGTGAGACGCCGGGCGAGCTGGACGTCGAGCGGCTGCGCATGTGGGCGGTCACCGACCCGGCGCACCTCGCCGCCATCGACGCGGCGCTGCAGCCCGCCCGGCTCTACATCGCCGACGGCCACCACCGCTTCGAGACCGCCGCCGCCTACGCCGCCGAGCGCCGCGCCCGCGAGCCCGACGCGCCCGAGGACGCCGACTTCGCCATGACGCTGGTCTACGCCTGCGCCGCCGACGACCCGGTGGTCGAGGTCTGGCCCACGCATCGCCTGGTCCGACCCGACGCCGGCGCCGACATGCCCCGCACCCGCGCCGGCCTGCGCGCCCGCCTCGGCGTCGACTGGTCGCTCGACCCGGCAGGCGACCTCGCCGCCGCCACGGCGCGCGCCCGCGAGCTGCGGGCCACCCATCACGCCTACGGCGTCGCCGCCGAGGACGGCGCGGCGGTGCTGAGCATCGCCCGGGCCCATGAGATCTCCCCGTCCGCCGGCCTCGACGTCAGCGTGCTCGCCGACCGGGTGCTCCACGACGCGCTGGGCGTCACCCCCGAGCAGCTCACCGGCGGCGCGCTCCTCTACACCCGCGAGGTGGACGAGGCGGAGGCGGCGGTGGCCGGGGGCACGGCGGCGCTGGCCTTCACCTGCAACCCCACCGCCACCGCGGAGATCATCGCCGTCTCCGACGCAGGCGAGGTGATGCCGCAGAAGTCGACCTACTTCTATCCCAAGGTGCCCACCGGATTGCTGCTCTCGCCGCTGTAGGCCAGGGCATCGCCGCGCGGCGGTCGACGCCGGGACGGCGCCGAGGTGCCTTACCATTCCGAGCAGCCATGGGCCGCCGCATCACCATCTACATCGACGACGACGTGCTCGACGCGCTCAACGCGCACACCCAGGCCTCGCCGCTCAGCCGCAGCGAGCTGGTGGGTGTGGCGGTGCGGCGCTTCCTGCGCGACGAGCGGCGGCGGGCCCGTGTCCCCAGCCCCAGCGCCCAGCTCGCTCGGCGCATCGCCGCCGGCGACGTCCCCTCCCGCCGGGTCGACGGCCGCAGCCGCACCCGGGTGGGAGCCCCCTGGGACAACTAGGCCGCCGGTCGGACGTTTGGACGGACCCCAGACGGGGTATGGAGAGGATCACTGTGCCGACATACGGATATCGCTGCGAGAAGTGCGGACACGAGTTCGACGTCTGGCAGCGGATGAGCGACGAGCCCAAGGCCGCCTGCCCCACCTGCGGCGGCGGGGGACGGCGCCTCTTCTTCCCGGCCGGCATCGTCTTCAAGGGGAGCGGCTTCTACAAGACCGACTCCCGCTCGTCGAACGGCTCCTCGTCGTCCTCGTCGACGTCGAGCAGCGGCTCGACCTCCACGCCCTCGACCTCCACGGACAGCGCCTCGCCGTCCGCGCCGGCGGCCGCCTCCGCCGACTGACCCGCCGCCGCCGAGCGCGGCGCACCCGCATTGTTAGGATGGGCGCGAGCCCCCGAAGCCCCAGGAGAACCCAATGGCCAACGCAGTCGAAGTCACGGACGCCACCTTCAAGTCGGAGGTGCTCGACGCCGAGGTCCCCGTCCTCGTCGACTTCTGGGCGTCGTGGTGCGCGCCGTGCAAGATGATCGCTCCCATCGTCGAGGAGCTCGCCGGCGAGTACCAGGGGCGCGTCAAGGTCATGAAGATGGACACCGACGCCAATCCCATGGTGCCGGGCCAGCTGGGGATCATGAGCATCCCCACGCTGATGCTGTTCCGCGGCGGCAAGGCCGAGCAGCGCATCGTCGGCTACCAGCCGAAGGCCAGCCTCAAGTCGAAGTTGGAGGCTGTGCTGGCGGCGTAGAGCCGCCCGGCCGCCCTGCGTCAACGCGGGGGCGCATGGGTCCAGGTGGGCTCCACCGTCTTCAAAACGGCTGGGGGGCGCGCACGCCGCGTCCCCGGTGGGATCGTTCCCCACGCGCCCCCGCCACGCGCCGCGTCGCTTGGGCCATTCGGCCCGGCGTCGGCTGTGACCCCGAGAGCCCAAGGTCCACGCGGAATTCATGGCGCACTGCTCTGTGCTGCATCCCCGGT
>CAZCJX010000181.1:2425-4912 GCA_964499205.1 uncultured Actinomycetes bacterium
GAGCCCAAGGTCCACGCGGAATTCATGGCGCACTGCTCTGTGCTGCATCCCCGGTCACGCCGCACCGTGGTGGCATCCCACTCTGACCAGGAGATGTCCACCATGGAGCGCAAGGACCGCTTCGCGCTGGCCTTCATCGCCGGCATTTCCATCCTGGGGGCCTCGGTGGTCTCCGCCATGACCTTCTGGCGCGCACCGGTGGCGGCGCCGGCGCACCAGCTCAGCCAGGCGCAGCTCGCCGCCGCGCGCACCGCGGCGCACCCGCTGCACGAGACGCTGGTCATCGCCACGCCCGACATGCTGGGCGGCGGCGACATGCCCGCCTACGTGCCCTCGGCGCTGACCCTGCCAGCCAACAGCACGGTCATCATCACCGTGGTCAACTTCGACGATCCCACCGCGCTGCCCGCCGGCTCGGAGGGCTTCGCCGTCGCCAAGGGCGTGATCGGCCCCCTCCAGGTGCAGGCGCTGGATCCCAAGAAGCCCAACGACACCTCGGCCCCGGTCGCCGCGGTGACCAGCATGGACCCGCAGAAGGGCGTGTCCCACACCTTCACCATCACCACGCTGGGCATCAACGTCCCCATCGCCCCGCAGTCCCGCACCACCTTCACCATCCACACCGGCAAGGCCGGCACCTACCAGTGGCAGTGCTACGACCCCTGCGGCAGTGACCCGGCCGGCTGGGGCGGCGCCATGGCCACCGACGGCTTCATGCGCGGCACCCTCACGGTCGTCTGACCCCGACCCATCTCCCCCTGTACCCCGGTTCGACGCGGCGACTCCTGGAGGTCGCGGTGAGCGGACCGGGGTACTTTTTTCGTAGGCTCCCCCTGTAGGAAGGCACTCGTGGCCCGCGGGTCCTCGAACCGGGAATGTCCATGCGCAAGGTGCGGCGCTCGGTGAGCGTTTCATGTGAGAAGAGCCACGGCGGACGGTCGGAATCCGCTGTGGCCAGCAGCCCGAAACCCACCACCGTCGGTTCCAGGCGGGAGCCGTTCTCCCTGGCGGTGGCACCCAGAGCAGAGAGGCCGCGTCGTTCAGTGGGACGGATCGAAGCGTGACCACCGGGGCGCTCAGCGCCATCGACGACACCCTGGTCCTGCGGTCGCAGGCCGGCGACCCGGTCGCCACCAGCGAGCTGGTCCGCCTCGCCCGCCCCATCCTGCAGCGCTACGCGCGCCGCTTCTTCCCCGACCCCTCCCGCGCCGAGGACATGGCCCAGACGGCGCTGATGAAGGCCTTCAGCCGCATGGGCGACCTTCGCTCGCCCGAGGCCTTCCAGACCTGGCTGCTCCGCATCGCCCGCAACGAGTGCCTCAACGAGCTGACCCGGCAGCGCGTCGCCCAGATCCCCATGTCGACGCTGGAGGACCAGGGCACCGCGCTGGAAGCCCCCGCTGGCGGCCCCGACGACCCCGAGGAGATGCTGGTCCGGGCGCAGATGCAGTCGCTGGTCCGCCGCGTCACCGCCACCCTGCCGCCGCACTACCGCTCCACCCTCACCATGCGCGCCCTCGAGGACCGCTCCTACGAGGAGATCAGCGAGGCGCTCGACATCCCGGTCACCGTGGCCCGGCTGTGGTACTGCCGGGCGCGCAAGCGCTTCCGCACCGCCTTCATCCAGGCGCTGGTCGAGCGCCGCGACGTCGACGCCGCCTGCCAGGACATGGGCAGCGCCATCGCCGAGCTGATCGAGGGGACGCTGAGCCGGGCCAAGCGCGACCAGGTGCAGGAGCACCTCTCCGGCTGCGCCGCCTGCCGGCAGACCGAGGACGAGCTGCGCAACACCGCCTTCCGCGCCCCCGCCCGGGCCATGCTCTTCGCCCTGGGCCTGGCCCGGCTGCCGATGTCGCTGCGCCGTTCCCTGGCCAACGCCGGGTCGCGCAGCCAGCAGCTGGCGGGGGAGATCGCCCTGGGCGCCGCCGGCTCGATCATGCTGGTCACCGGCGGCCTCGGCAGCGTGCCGCCCGCCCCCGTGCAGGCGGCCGCCCCGCCCTCGACTGCGGCACCCCAGGCCGACAGCGGCGCCCCCGCTGCAATCGTCGCCCTCGCCGGCGCCCGCACCGACCGCGACACGCCCAACGGCGACGACCCCGACCAGGTGGTGACCCTGGTGCCCATGGCCCCCGCCGTCGCCGTGCTGCCCGCGGGCGAGATGACTGCCCTGCCCACGCCGAGCGTCGGCGGCCCGATCGGGACCAGCGTGAACCTGCCCACGCCGCCGGCGGCGCCGGCCCACCCGCTCCAGCTCGCCGGGCACGTGCTCGGCCAGGCATCGGCCACCTCGACCGCCGCCTTCGCCTCGGGGAGCGACTACGTGCGCGCCACCCTGGCCAGCGCCGCCCTGCCCCTGATCAGCCAGTAGGCAGCACGGGCGGGGGCCTCAGAGCGGCTCGGGAGCCTGTCCCAGCAGCCGGAGCACGTCGCCGGCCAGGTAGAGCGAGCCGCACACGAAGACCGCTCCCTGGCGCCCGGCGAGCATCC
>CAZCJX010000182.1:0-4876 GCA_964499205.1 uncultured Actinomycetes bacterium
TCCCCAGGCTCGACGGGTTCAGCGTCGAGGGCGGTCCTCTAATGGTCGGACCATTCTAGGGGAATTTGGTCCAGGAAAGGTACGGCGCCGGCGTCTCGGGCTGGCCCACCCGCACGCGGGGCGACTCTTGAGACGTCCAGGGGCTGCGGCCGAGGATGCGCCGCTGGTGCTGCAACCCGCCGAGTTGTGTCCCGATGGCATTGCTCAGGAACACGAGGTATATGGGCGCTGATCGGAGCTTATGGCTCCGCGCCTCGTTGCATCGCCCGGCGATCAGCGGGATGGTCACGGCCCGCCCACCGGACGCGGAGCGTTCGGACACTACGTCGCTGACAGCTCCACCGTGAACTGGAGCCCGTCGGCGCAATCCAGCGGGCCGTCAGCGGGGACGCCGTTGAGGAACACCTGCATCGTACCGACGACCGACCCGCCGTCAGTGGAGCTCCCGGTGATCACGCCCTGATTCGCGATGAAGACGATCGTGAGGCCGAGAACCTGACCCAGGTCAGGGCCGTTGTCAATATTCACCGTGGCGATGGCGGCTCCGGTCCCGCACACAATGTTGTTGATGAACATGATGGAGTCTGCAACGCAGGCGTCTGCAGGGAGGATGTCGTCAGTGGACGTGGCTTCACAGATGGAGGCCCCGGATGGCACGTCGGCGCACCCACCGATCTCGTCGAGCGAGGGGTGCGACTCCCACCCGACGTCAGCCGGGTCGCCGCAGCCCTCGCTGGAGCCATCAGAGGCGACGTTGGCAACGCTGGTGAAAATCAGGGTGTCAACGTCAGCCGTCTGGGCATGCGAGAGAGTCGTCGGCAAGCCGACGAAGGCGCCAATCGCACATGCCGCGAGGTATCGCCCGACCCTGCCTTTCACCGAGTTGCTCCGAAAGTCCGCTGGCTCGGCCAACTGCTCTGACCGTTCGCTCCTAGTCACGGCGAAACCCGAGAAAAGCGACAGGAGGCTGAATGTCGCCAAGACCCTCTAGGAGGGTCAGAGACGAGCATCAAGCGCTGTGGACGCCCAGGTCCACCCGGGCATCCAGCAGGGGCGTTCCTCGTCGGGCTCCCCGGCCATGCGTCCGCGGCGGCCGGTTAGGTGGGGACAAGCTTCCCGTGACAAGACCAATTCGGGGGGCCACCATGTCGGCGCCAAGGCTTCCCCTTCGCTAGGAAAGACCCTTGAGGCCACCAACAGCGTCGCCTTTCGGTGACCGCCTACCCGGTTCGACAGCGAGCATTGGGGCCTCGCCGCTTTCCAGAGCTCCTCAACGGATTTGGCGCGCGAAGGCTGTCCTCAGTCGGGTGTGCCGAGGTTGATGTGCGCCGTGCCTTTGACCGAGATCCAGTCCAGGCGGATGGGTTGGGACACGTCGAGCTTGCCCTGCGCGTAGCACCAATGGAGATCGCTCAGCGTCTGGCCCGGCTGCAGTTCGACGCCGTGCGTGCACTGCACCGCCTCACCGGAGCTCAATGTCACCGTGGCGATGCCAACCCCCGGACCCACGGGCCCGTACGACGGGTCGTTCAGCCAGAGCTTGTCCGCGAAGCCTTCGCTGCCGTTCTCGTCGGTGTTCTCCAGCGTGAAGTCGAGTTCGAGCATCGGCGAGCCATCTTGGCCTGAGGCGGTGTGGAAACCCTGGATGGTCAGCACCGTGTTGGCGATCGTCGCGCAGGGTTGCGGCGAGCAGCTGTCCGACTGCGCCTGACCCGACGGACTGGCGCCGGGAATCGGCGGTCGCTTGACACCGTCGAGCGAGGCACTCCATGGCGCAGTGATGCTGGCGCAGGCTCCGTTCTTGTAGCTCACCGTACCGGTGGCGCCACCATTGCCGTCCAGGTTGCCCTGGAAGGTGAAGCCTCCCTTGGTGTCCGGGATGGTGTACGTGCTGGTGAAGTCGTAGTGGTCGTCAGTGCTGACACTCTCGGGATCGTCCATCGTGTACTGGTTGTACACGGTGTGATTCGTCCCCGAATACAGCGAGCCGCCTGTGTAGCAGGACGCGGTGATGAAGCCATGGAACTTGGTCAGCGTGTTGCCGTTGTCCGAGACGTCGAAGCTGATGCCGGTGACGTAGGAACCCGTTCCCGTGTAATGGCCGTCGAGCCTTCCGCTGCCCTTGCTGGCGTCGCTGCTGCTGCTGCTGCTGGTTGCCGGCCCGCAGGCGGCCAGCAGCGCGACCATGGCGGCGATTACGAAGACCCTCGGCTGGACCACGCGGAACACGCCACCGCGGCATCGCGCAGGGGAAGACCTGAACATCGGAGCGCAGTGTAGATATGGATGCCTGGCTGCGCACCGCCGCACCGGTAAATTCTTGCTAAGGGGAAGCCGGGCCGCCAGTCCCGCGTAGCTGCTCAGTTCTCAGCCGGCAGGACGAGGTCTTCTTCATTGCCCTACGTAGGGTAGCCGGCGAGCACGCTCAGGGACGGCTGAACGACGGCGCCAGCAGCTGGCGCAGCGCCGACGGGCTGCGGCCCAGCTCGCGGCGCAGCACCCGGCAGAGGTGGCTCTGGTCGGCGAAACCGGTGTCGGCGGCGAGCCGAGCGAGGTTGTGCTCACCGCCGGCCAGGCGCTCCAGGGCGCTGCGAGCGCGCAGCCGCATGCGATGTGCAGAGATGGTTTGTCCCGTGACTGACCGGAACACACGGCTCACGTGGTGTGGTGAGACCGCGAGATCACCAGCGAGCTCGCGAAGCGAGCGGGTGGGATCGCCGGCGAGCTGCTCGCGCACTGCGTCGGCGAGCCGGCGGTGCGCATCGGCGGTCGTCGGGCACCCAGAGGCCAGCCGCTCCGGCACGGCAACCTCCAGGGCATCGGCCGCCAGCGTCAGGGCCCGTTCCGTCAGCTCCTCCGCTGGCGCGCCGCGGTGCGCGGCGGCGAGGAGGAGCCGGTGGTTGAGGTCGACGCTGGGAGAGGTCGGCAGTGTGCCGCTCGGCAAACGCTCGTCGCCACCGCACAGGGCCGCGACGGTTGCGGAGTCGAGGCCGATGGCGGTGCAGTCGTCGCCTCCCTGGTGGGGATGGTCGTAGCGCTGCTCCTCGCCCGCGTTGACGCAGAAGGCGACGGTGGGCTCGAGCAGCGCGGTCACCCCGCCCGCGCTGCGCACGAAGCAGCCGCGGCGGACGAACACGATGGCCGCGCCGGAGCGATGCTCGACCGCGTCACCCCGACCGGCGGCATGGCGGCAGGCGACGTCCGCGACGGTCACGCCATCCCGGTCGAGCAGAGGCCTCTCGGCGAGCACGCCGGGCATTCTAAGCGCCCGAGCACGAATGTCCAAGACGCGCGTCGCCCTGCTCGATAACGTCGTGCAGCGGTCGCGCTCACCGCGCGGCAGGAGCACCGAGGAGATGAAGAACATGGCATCCATCCGGCAGGAGTTCGTGGTCGACGCGCGAGCGGAGGACGTGTGGGAGGCGCTTCGCGACTTCGGCAACGTGCACACTCGACTCGCCACCGGATTCGTCGTCGATGCGCACCTGGAGGGCGATGATCGTGTGGTCACCTTCGCCGGCCTTTCCGTGGCGCGTGAGCGCCTGGTCGACTGCGACGACGAGATGCGCCGCCTCGTGTACACGGTGGTGGAGGGTCGTCTGTCACTGACACACCACAACGCCTCCGCGCAGGTGTTCGACGAGGGAGACGGACGCAGCCGGTTCGTGTGGATCACCGACGTGCTGCCACACGAGGCGGCTCCGATCGTCGCCGGCCTGATGGAGCAGGGAGCGACCGCGATACGGCGGACGCTGGAGAAGAACAGCTGACCGTCAGGTCCCTGCCGCGGCGCGCTGTTCGAGCAGGTAGACCTCGGCAGGATTGCGCGTCAGCGCAGCCGCGGCGCGGTCCTCCGCGGCGGCATCGTGGGTTCGCCCGAGCGCGCGCAGCATGTGGGCGCGAGTGGCGTGGAAGAGGTGGTACCCGGCGAGACGGTCGGCGATGGGCTCGAGCGCCGCGAGGGCGGCCGCGGCGCCCCTGGTGTGCTCCAGGGCGATGGCGCGGTTGAGCATGACGATCGGCGATGCTGAGAGCGCGGCGAGGGTGTCGTAGAGAGCCACGATGCGCTCCCAGTCGGTGTCCTCCCAGCGGCGCGCCCGTGCATGGCAGGCGGCGATGGCGGCCTGCGCCTGGTAGATGCCGGGACGCCCCTGCCGCAGGGCACGGTTGAGCAGCGCGATGGCGCCGTCGATCAGCCCGCGGTCCCACAGCGTGCGGTCCTGGTCGCGCAGCAGCACGAGGTGTCCGTCGGCGTCGAAACGCGCGGCGCGGCGTGCCTGGTTGAGTCGGAGCAGTGCGGCCAGCCCGATCACCTCCGGCTCGTCGGGAAGCAGCTCGAGGAGCAACCCTGCGAGCCATTCCGCATCGGCGGCGAGCTCGGCGCGTTCGGGGACGTCGGGGCCGGTGGAGAGGAAGCCCTCGTTGAACATGAGGTACACGGCGGCGAGCACCTCGCCCAGCCGCATCGTCAGGTCCTCGCCCTGCGGGACGCGAAAGGCGACGCCGGCCTCGACCAGCTTGCGCTTGGCTCTCACGATGCGCTTGGTCATGGTGGCTTCGCTGGTCAGGAAGGCGCGCGCCAGCTGCTGCGTGGTGAGGCCCAGCACCGAACGTAGCGTCAAGGCGATCTGCGCGTCGGGCGACAGCGAGGGATGGCAGCAGGTGAAGATCAGCGCGAGTCGATCGTCGACGACGTGTGCTGCGTCCATGTCGGCAACCTCGTCGAGGCGCCCGAGCAGCTGCAGCTTCTCGCGTCCGCGCGCCTCGCGGCGCAGGCGGTCGAGGGCGCGGTTGCGGGCGACGACACGCAGCCAGGCGCTGGGCTGCGGCGGCACGCCGTTCTCCGGCCAGACGCGCAGCGCTTCGAGGATGGCGT
>CAZCJX010000183.1:0-4842 GCA_964499205.1 uncultured Actinomycetes bacterium
GCGCGGCGCGTCGGCGAGCCCCAGGTGCGCGCCCCCGGCGCCGACGGCGGCACCAGCGCGGCCGCCCAGGCGGCGCAGGTCTCCGCCGAGGGACGCCGCGGCGCCGCCGCGGTGGCCGCCAAGGAGGAGGGATGGGGCTACTGCACCGAGTTCCTGGTGCACGGCCCGGGCCTCGACTACGAGACGCTGCGCGACGAGCTCGGCTCGCTCGGCGAGTCCTCGCTGGTGGTCGGTGACGCCGAGCTGGTGCGCGTGCACATCCACACCCACGATCCCGCCGCGCTGATCGCCGCCGCCGCCGCGCGCGGCCGCCTGTCCAAGCTCAAGGTCGAGGACATGTCGGCGCAGCACCACGAGGTGCTGGAGCGCGCCTCCGCCAGCGAGGCCAGCACCGGCCGCGCCGCCGGCGCGAACCTGGCCAGGCCACGCGCCGCCAAGGCGCGCAAGGCGCTCGGCGTCGTCTCGGTGGCGCCTGGCGACGGCTTCCGCCAGATCCTCGAAGGCCTCGGCGTCGACGCCGTGGTGGCCGGCGGGCAGACCATGAACCCGTCGATCGAGGACCTGCTCACCGGCGTGCGCGAGGCCCACGCCGACGCGGTGATCATCCTGCCCAACAACAAGAACGTCATCCTCACCGCGCAGCAGGTCGACCAGGTGGCCGGCGACGTCACTGTGCACGTGGTGCCGTCGCGCAACCTGCCCCAGGGCATCAGCGCCATGCTGGCCCTCGATCCCACCGCGCCCGCCGACGTCAACTGCGAGCGCATGGAGGAGGCGCTGCGCGCGGTGCACTCACTGGAGGTGACGCGCGCGGTGCGCGACAGCAGCGCCGACGGCCGCGACATCAAGGCCGGCGACGTCATCGCCATCTACGACGGTCGCATCTCCGCGGTCGGCAGCGAGGATCTGCCGGTCATCGAGGAGGTGCTCGGCGGCCTGGGCACGCCGCCCGAGCTGGTCACCGTGTACAGCGGTGCCGGCGTCGACGAGGCGGCCGCGCAGGCGCTGGTCGACGCGCTGCGCGCGCAGCACGGCGACATCGAGTTCGAGCTGCACCACGGCGGCCAGGAGCACTACCCCTACATCCTCTCGCTGGAGTGACGCCGTCATGCTGCATCTGGTCACGGACAGCACCTCGGACCTGCTCGCCTCCGGCGCGCGGGAGCTGGGCGTCACCGTCGTCCCGCTGACCGTCCGCTTCGGCGACGAGCAGTTCCTCGACGGCGTGGAGATCGACGCCGACACCTTCTACAAGCGGCTGACCTCGTCGTCCGTGTCGCCCACCACGTCGCAGCCCTCGCCGGAGCAGTTCGCCGCGGTGTACCGCGACCTGTTGCGCAGCGATGCCGACGAGGTGGTCAGCGTGCACATCGCCGGCGGGCTCAGCGGCACGCTGCAGTCGGCCACCATCGCCGCGCGCGACTTTCCCGAGGGGCGGGTGCACGTCGTCGACTCGCTCTCGGTGAGCGCCGGCATCCAGCTGCTGCTGCGCCAGGCGGCGCGCGACCGCGACGACGGCGTCGATGCGGCCGGAGTTGTCAGCAACCTGGAGACGCTGCGCCAGCGCCTCATCGTCTATGTGCTGCTCGACACGCTCACCTACCTGCACCGCGGCGGCCGCATCGGCCGGGCGCAGGCGTTCCTCGGCGGCGTGCTCAACGTCAAGCCGCTCCTCCAGGTGCACCTCGGCGAGGTCGAGCCGGTGGCCCGGGTGCGCAGCCGCCAGCAGGGCATGGCCAAGATGGTCGAGCTGGTGCAGGGCCTGGGGCCGCTGCAGTCGGTGGCGATGATGCACACCACCGTCCCCGAGGCCGCCGAGGAGCTGCGCTCCAAGCTGGTCAGCGCGCTGCCCGAGATGGACATCTCGCTGGGCCAGCTCGGCCCCGTGGTCGGCACCTACGGCGGCCCCGGCCTCCTCGGCGTCGCCGCCCTGGGCGCCGGCTGACGCCTGCCCGAGACGCCGGCCCCCGACCAGGGCTGCCGAACCTCCGTTCGGGCTAGACTCCAGCCCTGATGCCGGTCACCTCCCGCCCCACGCCGGTGGCCGTGCCCGGGCCGGACACGCCGGTGACGGAACTGGCGCACGTGACCGCCCGGCACGCGAGTCGGCTGGAGAAGCTCGGCCTTCGCACCGTGCGCGACCTGCTCTTCCACCTGCCGCGCCGCTACGAGGACACCCGCGAGGTGCACCCGCTGCGCGACCTGCGGCCCGGCCCGGAGACGCAGACGGTGCACGCGAGGGTGCGCCGCATCTCGATGCGCCCGGCGCGCAACCGCCGCATGATGCTGATCGAGGCCGACCTCGAGGACGACGGCGCCCGCGCCAGCGCCATCTGGTTCAACCAGCCGTTCCTGGTCAAGCAGATCGGCAGCGGCGACGAGCTGCTGCTCAGCGGCAAGGTGGAGTACGGCAACCGCGGCCTCACCCTGCGCAACCCGACCTTCGAGCGGGTGCGTGCTGACCAGCGCCACGTCGGCCGCCTGGTGCCGGTGTACCCCGAGACCGAGGGGCTCACCTCGCGCTTCCTGCGCGAGCGCATCGAGCCGCTGCTGCCGGTGGCGCTGCAGATCGACGACCCGCTGCTGCCGCGCGTGCTCGCCGACGAGAACCTCATGCCCATCGCCGACGCGCTGCGCCAGGTGCACTACCCCGACGACCCCGAGCAGCTGCAACGGGCGCGCGAGCGCATCGCCTTCGAGGAGATGTTCCTGCTGCAGCTGGCGGTGCAGCGGGCCAAGCGCCGGCGCCTCGCCGGCGAGGGCATCGTCATCCCCTATGACCGCGACAGGGCCAGGGAGTTCGCCGACTCCCTGCCCTTCCGCCTCACCGACTCGCAGCGCCGCGCCGCGCATCGCATCCTGCTCGACATGGACTCGCCGGGCCCGATGAACCGGCTGCTCCAGGGCGACGTCGGCAGCGGCAAGACGGTGGTCGCCGCCATGGCCGCGTTCATGGCCCACCAGGCCGGCTACCAGACCGCGTTCATGGCGCCGACCGAGATCCTCGCCCGCCAGCACAACGCGACGCTGACGACATTGCTGGAACCGCACGGGATATCGGTGCGCCTGCTCGCCGGCAGCACCACCCAGCGGGCGCGCCGCGAGGTGCTCGCCGGCATCGCCGCGGGGCACGACTCGGTGCTGGTGGGCACGCATGCCCTGATCGAGGACGAGGTGGTGCTGGCGCGACTCGGACTGGTCGTCGTCGACGAGCAGCATCGCTTCGGCATCGTGCAGCGCCAGAAGCTGCGCGCCAAGTCGCCGCTGATGCCCAACTTCCTGGCGATGACGGCAACCCCCATCCCGCGCTCGCTGGCGTTGACCATGTACGGCGACGTCGACAGCAGCGAGATCCGCGAGCTGCCGCCCGGGCGACTGCCGGTGATCACCCAGGTGGTGCCGCCGCAGGCGCGCGACGAGGCGTACGCGTTCGTGCGCCAGCAGGTGATGGAGGGGCGGCAGGTGTTCGTCATCTGCCCGCTCATCGAGGAGTCCGACAAGCTGGAGGTGCGCAGCGCGGTGCAGGAGTACGAGCGGCTGCGCGACGAGGTCTTCCCCGACCTGCGCGTGGAATTGCTGCACGGACGCATGCCCGCCAGGGAGAAGGACGAGCGGATGCAGCGCTTTGCCACCCACCAGGCGGACATCCTGGTCAGCACCAGCGTCGTCGAGGTCGGCGTCGACGTGCCCAACGCGACGGTGATGATGATCGAGGGCGCCGAGCGCTTCGGGCTGGCGCAGCTGCACCAGTTCCGCGGCCGCGTCGGCCGTGGCGCCCACGCCTCGTACTGCCTGCTGCTGCAGGGTTCCCCCGACGAGGAGGGTGCCGGCCGCCTCGACGCCGTGGCGGCGACGACCAGCGGCTTCGACCTCGCCGAGATCGACCTGCGCCTGCGCGGCCCCGGCGACGTGCTGAGCAGCGAGATGCGCCAGCACGGCCTGCCCAACGTCGCCGTCGGCGACCTGCTCGACCAGGCGCTGATCGCCCGCGTCTCCGACGCCGCCTCGCGCTGGCTCGACATGGACCCCGACCTGGCCAGCCACCCCGCGCTCACCCGGCGCATGGGCCGCTACGCCGGCGTCTACGACCTCGATTGAGGACAGCGGTGGCAGAAACGCGCATCACCGCGGGGGAGTGGCGCGGCCGCGCCCTGGTGACGCCGAAGCACGGCATGGCGGTGCGTCCCACCACCTCGCTGGTGCGTCAGGCCCTGTTCAACATGCTCGGCGACACCGTCGCCGGCGCGCGCATGGTCGACCTCTACGCCGGCGCCGGGACGGTGGGATTCGAGGCGCTCAGCCGCGGCGCGGCGCAGGTCACCTTCGTCGAGCGCGACCGCGGCGTGCTCGAGTCGGTGCTGGCCAGCGCCGCCAAGCTGGGCTGCCGCGATCGCGTGCGCACCGTCGTCGCCGACGTGGTCACCTGGCTGCGCGGCGGTCCCCGCGAGGTGCGCGAGGCGGACCTGGTGTTCCTCGACGCGCCGTACAAGGACGACAGCGTCGAGGAGGCGCTGCGCCTGCTC
This sequence comes from uncultured Actinomycetes bacterium, assembly GCA_964499205.1. Lineage (GTDB taxonomy): Bacteria > Chloroflexota > Dormibacteria > Aeolococcales > Aeolococcaceae > DASRDZ01. The sequence goes on from CAZCJX010000183.1 coordinate 4,524, forward strand.
GGCGAGAGCCCGCCCGCGCTCGTGGTGTGCGAACATCACCGCGCGCGCCGCCTCCCTGAGCGGCTCGGCGGCCTGGCCCGGGTCCGCGAGTCGGTCTACGGCAGCACCCGGCTCACCATCCTGCGGCGCGACCCTGCACCCGTTGCCACCAGAGGAGCGCAGACCGACTGATGCGTGTGGCCGTCTACCCCGGCAGCTTCGACCCGGTCACCTTCGGCCACCTCGACATCCTCGAGCGGGCCACGCTGATCTTCGACCGGGTGATCATGGCGGTGCTGGAGAACCCCGGCAAGACGCCGCTGTTCACCACCGAGGAGCG
>CAZCJX010000184.1:0-4804 GCA_964499205.1 uncultured Actinomycetes bacterium
AGCTGGAGCAGGCGCTCAACGACAAGGCGCCGCGCATCCTGCTCGACAACTTCGCGCCCGGCCAGGTGCGTGAGGCGATGCAGCTGATCCGCGGCCGCGCCGAGGTGGAGATCAGCGGCGGTGTGCTGCTCACCAACGCGCGTGCCTACGCGCTCGCCGGTGCCGACTACATCAGCGTCGGCGCGCTGACCCACTCCGCGGTCGCGCTCGACTACTCGATGAAGGTCACCCGCTACTGAGAAGACACCGTCGGCGCAGGGTGCGGATTTTCAGCGCCTTTTCCAAATGAGGCGGTGCACCGGGATGGCGCGCGGGATGTCGCGCAGCCCGGGGATGAAGGGCACCAGCAGCAGCAGGGCGGTGAGGATCAGCATCACCACCACCACGGCGAGGTCGGCGTTGGCCGCGCTGATGCCCAGGAAGCCACCGGTTTCGCGGTTGAACGGGGCGACCTGATACCACATGGTGTACAGCCAGAGCCACGCCTGCCCCGGGTAGCGGCCGGTCTCGTTCATCATGCCCCACTGGCTGCCGGTGAGCTTCTGGTCGGTGGCCAGGCTGGAGAGCCGACCGCCGTCGCCCATGAACAGCAGCGGGCGGGTGTAGTCGGTCTGGAAGAACTTGTCGCTGGCCTGGAGCAGCCCGTCGAGGCCGCCGCTGCGGCCGACGCGGAGCAGGCGGTCCATGAGCACCGGGACCGGCCCGTAGTTGCCACTCTTGACTGAAACCGCGCCGTTCTGGACGGTGGCGTCGGGAAGAGCCTTGGTATAGGCGTCGAGCCAGTCTGCCCGCTGCGAGTCGGCGGCGCCGTCGTACGCCGCCAGCGCCGAGGTGAGCGTGGTGTCGCCGAGCTCGGCCTGGCGCAGCGGCTGGAGGACGAACTGCTCGGGCGGGTCGACGGGCTGGTGGATGCCGGCCCACTCCTGGGGATGGAGGAACCACAGCGTCTGCACCGAGTTGGTGCCGTCGTTGTACGGCGGCCCGTAGGCGGCGCTGGTGCTCTGCCCGCTCAGCTCGCCCGACGCGGTGGTGACGAAGTCGACCGGGTCGCTCCTGGCCCAGCTCTGGATGGTCTCCGACGGCACGTCGGGCGACGACAGCACGGCGGCGAGCACCAGCACGACCACGCCGATCACCGTCAGGGCGACGACCAGCTCCTTGACCAGGTCGTACGGCACGGTGCGCACGCCGCGGTAGTAGACGGCCTTGTCCCATTCCGGGTGCCGGCGGCTCACCGCGACGCCTCCGCCACCGGCTCCTCACCGAGCGGGCGCACCACCCCGCGCATGCGCACCTGCACCACGTGCAGGATGACCAGCAGGGTCACCGCGATGGGCAGCAGCATGATGTGCAAGCCGTACATCTGCCCGAAGTTGAGCGGGTTGAAGAAGGCGCCGATGCCGGTGCTGTTGACGGCGTCCTTGGCGTTGACGGCGATCCACTGCGCGTCGAAGTTCTGCTGCGCGATGTAGCCGGTGAAGGCGGTGACGATGCTAGCCAGGAAGACGACCATGCCGATCATCCACGTCGCCGCGCGCCCGTGCCGCCAGCCGGCACCCCAGAACTGGCCCCAGAGGTGCAGCACCATGAAGATGAAGAACATCTGGACGCTCCAGAAGTGGAGGCTGTTGACGAAGCGTCCCTGGGGCGACACGTGCCACCACTGCGGCCCGAAGAAGGCGAGGATGACCCCGCTGACCACCACCCACGCCAACGCCGCAAGGGTGACCACGCCGAAGACGTAGACCCACGAGCCGACGTAGTAGGGCTGGCGCTCGGGGAGCAGCTCGGTGAGCGGCAGGCGCCGGTTGACCCCGACGCGCAGGCGGTGCGTCCAGCTGCGCGCCGTCGCCGGGTCGGCAGCGGGCTCGACGGCGGGCGCTTCGACCACCGGTGGCGTCCCGGCCGGCGGGTCGTCGGCGGGACGGCTGGCATCCGACCGGTGCCAGGGGAAGGGCAGCACCAGCGCGAGCACGAAGAGCAGCAGCATCACCCCGATGAGCACCAGGTTGGGCAGCGAGATGAGGATGAAGTTCCAGTGGACGTACGGTGCCGGCTGGTCCATGGCGCCCTGCCTCCTGCCCTGACGGCCGCGGTGGCCCGGCCGCAACCGCGGCCCGGTGCCGCCGATGATTCGGCGCCCGCGGCAGGGGCGCCAGTGCCGAAGGTCCCTGCCCGCGTGGGGCGAGCGGCCTCAGGCTAGCTCCGGCTCCAGGGCGGCGACCAGCCGCTCCTGCATCCAGCCCAGCGCCATGAGCATGGTGAACTCGCCGCGCTGCAGCACCGAGTCGTCGGCCGCCTCGTCCCAGCCGTCCTCCTCGACGCCGAGCAGGCTGCCGGCCACCAGGCGCAGGTGGTTGAGGGCGCGGGTCCAGGCCAGCGCCTGCGACTCGTCGAGCTGCCGCACGTCGCCGCGCTCGCGCAGCGACTCGCGCACCAGCTCGACGTCGGCCTCGCGCGCCGCCTCGACCTCGGGCCGCATGAAGCGCGCGTACTCCTCCTCCAACTCCTCGTCGTCGTAGGCGCGTGGCGAGGTGCGCGCGGCGGTGCCGAGCAGCGGAGCGAGGTGCTCGACGATGTCGAGCAGGGCGGCGCGCTCGCCGGCGTCGAGGCGCACCTCGACACGGCCGCGGTGGCGGCGGATCGACGCCAAGCTCAGTCGCGCGCCAGGGTTGCCTGCAGCCCGAACGCGTGCAGCCGGGTCACCGAGATCTCGGCCTGCTCGCGCGGCTGGGTGGCGACCACGGCGCGGCCCTCGTTGTGCACCTGGAGCATCAGCCGCGTGGCCGTCTCCTGGTCATAGCCGAAGAGGCGGCGCAGCACAAGAACGACGTACGACATCAGCGTGATGGGATCGTTCCACACCACCACCAGCCAGGTGCGCTCGTGCTCGATCTTCTCCCGACGGACGGGCTCCCTGACCGGGACCGGGGACCGCATCGCCATGGCTCACACGATAGCGAACCGGCGGGGACCCGAACGGTCAGTACAGGGCTGCGGCCAGCTCCGGGCGGTAGCGGCGGGTCAGCTCGTTGTCCTCGCCGAGCTCTCCGAAGACCCCGACGACGACGCGGCGCACCATGTCGCGAAGCTCGCCGTTGCTGGTCCGCACCGCGGCGAGCAGGTCGGGCAGGGCAGCCGCGGCGTCTCCGGCGCGCAGCCGGCGCAGCGCCTCGCGGAGGGTCGGGTCGACGTCGCCGGACTGGAGCAGGCGCACCTGGGCGATCAGCGCGGCGGCGACGGGGTCGTGCTCCACCGGGCTGAGCAGCTCGACCACCTCGTCCTCCTTGCCGGCGTCGAGGAGGTACCGGGCCAGGCCGACGCGGGCGGCGGCGTGGTCGGGGTCGAGGGCCAGGGCCCGGCGCAGCGAGGCCTCGTCGCCGGCGGCGGCCAGCCGGTCGGCCTGCGACGGCACCAGCGACTCGACGAAGCGCTCGACCACGTTGGCCGGCTGCGCCCCGACGAACTCGGCGACCACCCGCCCGTCCCTGAACGCCTTGACGGCGGGAATGCCGCGGATGCCGAACTGCATCTGCAGGCGGGGATTGGCGTCGACGTCGACCTTGGCCAGGACCACCTCGCCCGGGCGCGCGTCGACGGCGCGTTCGAGGAGTGGGCCCAGCGCCTTGCAGGGACCGCACCAGGCGGCCCAGAAGTCGACGATGACGGGGACGGTCCGGGAGCGCTCCAGGACCTCGGTGGGAAAGGTCGCCTCGCTGACGTCGATGGACATGAGCACTTCATACCCGATCGACGCCACGGCTATGCGCTGCGGCGCAGAGCGCCTGGGGGTGCTAGCCGGCGGCGGAGGAGGAGGTCATGTCGAGCACGTCGGACCAGACCTGGCGGAAGTTCTGCGCCGTCTCGGGTGTGTCCTCGAGCACCGCGCGAAGGGGCAGCTCGCAGTCGTGGCAGACGATCCAGATCGGGCCGGGCTGGTCGACGCTGCGCTCCAGGCGGTGCCGTCGTCCACAGTCCTCGCAGGTGATGGTGATCCGCATTGCGTTCGAAGTTCCCAACAAGGTCGCCGATGTGTGCGGCCAATCTCCCATGGCACCTCGGGAAGGCGCCATCACGTGGGGTAGAGAGTTGTTAAGGCACCGCCGCGGATCTGCGACCGCGCCGCGAAACCGCGTCGAACGCGTCAACGAGCCAGGCCGCCACCGGCGCCCACAGCCCGCATCACGCATTCCTGCCCCGCGCATCGCGCGCCCCTGGCCCCGCGCATCACACGCGCTGGCCCCGCGCATCACACGCGCTGGCCCCGCGCATCACGCGCCCCCTGGCCCCTTTAAGAAGGAGTGCACCCCCGCCCCACCCGCGGGGTGTCGGATTTCCGCACGGTGGTACACTCCGCCAACGCCGCGACGGCAACGATCGTGTTCGCACGCCCGTTCATTCGCCCCCAGCGCGGCCGCGTTCGCGGACCGAGTCCGCACCCGACCCAGCCGACGACCCCCCAGCCCGTATCAGCCGCGGGCCGGTTGGAGATTCTGAAGGCCGGCAGGAAACAGAAGGAGCACTTTGGCCCCAACCCAAGTCATGGACCCCGAGAACCTCACCATGGAGGACCTCCTCCGCGAGGAGGAGCACAGCATCCGCGCCCTCTCCCACGGCGACATCGTCGACGGGACGGTGGTGCGCGTCGATCCCGACGAGGTGCTGGTCGACATCGGGGCCAAGTCCGAGGGAATCATCTCCAACCGCGAGCTGCAGGCCCGCGGTGAGCAGCCGGTGGTGCTCGCCCCCGGCGACAACGTCAAGGTCTACGTCATCCAGCCGGAGAACGACGAGGGCAACGTCG
>CAZCJX010000185.1:0-4787 GCA_964499205.1 uncultured Actinomycetes bacterium
GATGATGCGCGACGCCAAGATCACCCAGATCTACGAGGGCACCAACCAGATCCAGCGGGTGGTCATCGCCCGCGACCTGCTGCGCGCCTGACTCCGCGGTCCTGATCGCACCAGCCCGCGCGAACGGCTGTTTGCGATCGAGCGCTCTGGACGCGCAGACGCGCCCGCGACTCGCCCCCGTGCGTTAGGCTACGGCCGGGCCCGCGCTCCTCACCCCACATTCCATCCATGCGCGACGGGCGCCTCCGGTGCCCGACGTCTCGACCCCGCCCGGCCCCCAGCTGAGGCCCCCTCGCCCTTGCCTTCCTCATGGCGTATCCACAGGCACCTGCGCGCCGCAAGCGCCGCTCGCGCTACCGCACCCTGCCGCTGTGGCTCACCCGCCGCCGGCTGGCGGGGGTGCTCGCCCTGGTCGTGCTCACCCCGATCGTCGTCTACGGCGCGCGTGTCGTCGGCGGCTTGTCGAAGCTGACCGGCAGCAGCCCGGGGGCGATCCTGGGCTGCCTGGTCAAGGTGAAGTGCGACTCGGCGCTGGCCTCGACCACCCAGCGCATCAACATCGCGCTGTACGGATACGGCGGAAACGGCCACGACGGCGCCTACCTCACGGACTCGATCATGGTGGTGTCGATCCAGCCCCGCCCCAACCGGCCGGCCCAGGTGGCCGAGATCAGCATCCCGCGCGACTGGATGGTGCCCATCGACGCCGCCGGCGGCCACCCCTACTACGGCCGCGTCAACGAGGCCTACTCCGACGGCCAGGCGCAGGGGCCCACCGCGGCGCCGCGCTTCAAGGGTGACAACCACGGCGGCGGCAAGCTCGCCGACGAGACCCTGGAACGGGTGCTGGGGCTGCACATCGACCACTTCGTGGGCCTCGACTTCACCGCCTTCAAGTCGGCGGTCGATGCCGTCGGCGGCGTCGACGTCGACGTGCCCGACAGCTTCACCGACAACCAGTACCCGCACGGCGAGTGCGACCAGGGCGACTGCGCCTACATGACCGTGCACTTCACCAAGGGCATGCAGCACATGGACGGCGCGCGGGCGCTGATCTTCGCGCGGTCGCGGCATGCGTACGACAACCCTGCCGAGGCGAGCAACTTCGCCCGCAACCGCCGCCAGCAGCTGGTCCTCAACGCACTGAAGCAGAAGGTGCTCAGCGTCGGCGGCATCGGCAAGCTGCCCGACCTGCTCAACGCGCTCGGCGACAACGTGATCACCGACATGGGCATCGCCGACGCCAACGCGGTGTACGACCTGGTCAAGAACGTCGACACCAAGAGCATCGAGCACATCAGCATCGACGACAGCAACTTCCTCTACGAGTGCGGCTACCCGCGCAACTGCTCGGCCGCGTACGAGTACGCGCACGACACCAGCTACCAGTCGCTGCAGCGCTACCTGCGCAACGTCTTCCCCGACCCCGCCACCGTCGCCGAGAAGGTGCCCATCACCATCGAGGACGGCACCGGCGCCGGCGACGGCGCGTCGACGCGCTGGACCCAGCTGTTCGGCGCCATCGGGTTCAACGTGACCGACGGCGGCCCGGTGCGCCGCACCCCCACCACCGAGGTGATCGACAACAGCGGCGGCCGCGGCAGCAAGACCGCGCAGTGGCTGGCCGGGTACTACGGCGGCTCGGTGCAGACCGCGGCCGCGCCCAGCGCCGACACCGCCGCCGCGTCGGCCAAGACGCCACCACCCGCCGCCGGCATCACCCTGATCCTGGGGCAGGACTCGGAGCGCAGCTGGAGCGGCAACGGCGAGGGATATCCCAGCAATCCCGCCGACAACGCTCCCTCCGCGCTGACGCCCGCCGACGCGCCACAGCAGACCGCGCCCTCGACGGTGGCGCGCACCGCCCCGCCCAGCACCGCGCCGCCGAGCACACCCCCGCCCAGCACGCCGCCGCCGAGCACCCCGATCCCGACGCTCTGCGTGCCGCCGATCTGCAAGCCGCCGCACCACTGAGCGGCCCCGCCAGCCCAGGCCGTGCCGGCGCGCCCGCTGCGCTACCCTCCGGTGGACGAGAGGCAGTGACAACGGAGGTGGCGTCGCGATGCGCATCGGGATTCTCACCGGCGGTGGTGACGCACCTGGCCTGAACGCGGCGATCCGCGCCGTGGCCCGCCCGGCCGTCGCCGACGGCCACACCGTGCTGGGCATCCGCAACGGCTGGGCCGGCCTCATCGGTGAGGGCGACATGGAGGAGATGACCCGCCGCAGCCTCGGCGGCATCATCCACATCGGCGGCACCATCCTGGGCAGCTCGCGCACCAACCCGATCAAGCTGGAGGGCGGGCGCGAGCAGGTGATGCAGAACATCGCCCGCGCCCAGCTCGACGCGCTGGTGGCCATCGGCGGCGACGACACGCTGAGCGTTGCCGCCTGGCTCGCCGACAACGACGTGCCCGTGGTCGGCGTGCCCAAGACGATGGACAACGACCTCTCGGTCACCGAGTACTGCATCGGCTTCGACACCGCGGTGTCGATCGTCACCGAGGCCGTCGACCGGCTGCACACCACGGCGATGTCGCACCACCGCGTCATGGTCTGCGAGGTGATGGGGCGCGACACCGGCTGGGTGGCGGTGATGGGCGGCCTCGCCGGCGGCGCCGACATGATCGCCATCCCCGAGTTCCCCACCTCGATCGACGAGGTGGTCGAGCACCTGCACCGGCGGCGCAGCGGCGGCGCCGACTTCAGCATCATCGTGGTCAGCGAGGGTGTCGAGATGGAGGGGATGGGACGCAAGGAGGACACGGAGGGCCAGCGTGACGCCTTCGGCCACGTGCAGCTCTCGCGGCGCGGCGTCGGCGAGCGGCTGGCCGCGCTGATCGAGCAGCGCACCGGCTTCGAGACGCGCGCCACCGTGCTCGGCCACACCCAGCGCGGCGGCACGCCGACCGCATACGACCGCATCTGGGCGACCCAGGTCGGCTACGGCGCCTGGCAGCTGATCCAGAAGGGCGACTTCGGACGCATGCCGGTGGTGCGCTGCGGCGCTGTCGACGTCGCCCCGATCCGCGACGTGGTCGCCGAGACCCGCCGTGTCCCGCGCGAGCTCTACGACCTCGCCACCAGGTTCTTCTAGCGCCTACGCGGTGCGCACCATCAGCACCGCGGTGATGCGCTCGCCGTCGCGCCTGTCGAGGTCGCGATACTCGATGGTGGGCGTCATCCCCGCCTTCTCGTAGGCGTGCCGCGCCCGCAGGTTGTCGCGGTCGACGCCGAAGGCCACGGCGGTCGCACCTTCGTGCTGCAGCAGGTGGTCGCAGAGCGTGCGCACCACCCGCGAGCCGACCCCGCGGCCGACGTGGTCGGGCTCGCCGATGGCGATGTCGAGGCTCCAGGCGCCCTCGGGAACGGTGATGCCCATCGCGCTCAGCTCGCCGGCGTACGGCGCCCACGGGTAGTACTGGACGAAACCGACAGGAACCCCGTGCACCTCGATGATGGCGACGCGGTCGGGGCCCTCGCCGCGCGCCGGCGGCCGGTAGCGCTGCACCGCCTCGTCGTATGTCAGCGGCGGCTCGTCGGGATCCCACCAGGCGCGCACGTGCGGCTGGTTGTGCCAGCGGACCATGCGCGCGTACTCCCCGTCCTCGTCGCGCATGGGCCGCAGGACGATGTCGCCGCCGGCCGTCGCGATCACCCGGCGAAGGCTACGCGGCGGTGGCGTCGTAGATCCAGTCCTCGCTGCCGCTGAGGTTCTCGCAGGTCTGGAACTGGGCCACCACCGAGCCGTTGACCATCGGCGGCACGCCGTTGGCGCTCTGCCAGGTGCGCACCGCGACGATGCGCAGGCGGTGGATGCTGCCGCCGCCGTCGTACCAGGTGATGATCGAGCCGACGCCCTCGGAGAGCAGCGGCGTGAACACGCCCGGGTTGTGGCCGACGAAGTAGGTGCGGCCGGTCACGCAGGTGTCGATGGCGGCGGAGCTGTGGGTCAGCGGCGTGGCGCCGCTGCAGTCGCTGTAGATGCCCACGCCGGTGTTGAGCTTGCCGTCGGCGCTGATCAGCCGGTTGCGCGGCGGCGGGGGTGGGGCGGGCGGCGACGTGGGCGGCGCTGCGGTCCGCGGGGGCGCGGGCACCACCGTGGGGATCGGGGTCGGCGCCGGGGTGGGCGCCAGGGTCGGCGGCACCGTGGGCGACGGTGTGGCGGTGGTGGCGGCCTCGACGGCGGCGGGGTGGCTGGGGGCCAGGGCCACGAAGGGCTCGACGGCGTGGGTGGGGGATGCCGCCGCGTGAGCCGCCGCGGCCAGGGCGGCCACGGGCAGGCTGAGGGCGAGCAGGCGGTACTGGCGTCGCATGCGCCGACCGTATCGGCGCTCTGTGATGACGCCCGATGCGTCCCGGTGAAGGCCCGGACGCGGAATGACGCAACCCTGTCACGCCCCGCTCGGGGGCCGGGGCGCGCGCTCGATCGGCCTGGCGCGAGGCCGCGGAGGGCCCGGGTACACTCGCCCGTGTGACCCCTGATCTGGCCCAGCGCCTGCTCGGCGGCGAGGTGCGCGCCCTGGCCCGGGCCATCCGCATGGTCGAGGACCGCGATCCCGCCGTCGAGGACCTGCTCCGCGAGGTCCGCGGCCGCGCCGGCCGCGCCCACGTCGTCGGCATCACCGGGCCGCCGGGGGGCGGCAAGTCGACGCTCGGCGACGGCATCATCGAGCGCTGGCGGGCGGCCGGCCACACCGTCGGCGTCATCGCCGTCGACCCCTCCAGCCCGTTCAGCGGCGGCGCCATCCTCGGCGACCGGGTGCGCATGCAGCGCCACGCCCTCG
>CAZCJX010000186.1:0-4753 GCA_964499205.1 uncultured Actinomycetes bacterium
TCAGGCCGACGCCGAAGTCGCGCGTGGCGATGGCGGCGAGCACCGAGCGCTTGGCCGCGTAGAGCGCGCGGTTGAAGGACGGGGTGATGGTGCCCTCGCTGCCGGCGTGCTCGAAGGTGCGGCAGACCACCTCGATGATCCGCCGCTGGTGGTCGATGCGCGAGACGCGGCCGACGAAGTTGGGCTCGTCCTCCGGCTCGACCAGGACGGCGGCGTCGGCCTGCAGCGAGATCGGCTCGCCGGGCGGAACGCTCAGCTCGACCTTGCCCATCTCGGGCTGCTTGCGGTCGGCCGCGGTGAACTCCCGGCCGCAGGAGGGGCAGCGCTCGTGCTTGTCGGGCTGCCAGAGCGCCCGGCAGTTGCGGCAGCGCCAGTACTCGCGGGCGCCGACGAAGCGGGTGCGCTGGGTGGCGGCGCGGTTCTTCTCGGCGGTCTCCAGGCGCTCGACCAGCTTGAGGGCGGCGTAGAGCTGCTCGGAGACGGCCGCCTTCTTGCTGGCGACGCGCCAGTCGAGCAGGCGATAGGTGTCGCTGCTGTGGCCGTTGGCGTCGCTCACCACCGGGCGGCGCGCGGTGATGGTCAGCACCTTGGCACCCTCGGGGTGCCCGGACGTGGGCCGCAGCGAGACGACCTTGAGCGCGACGTGCTCGCGCTTGCCGTCAGGGCTGGCCTCGGGGACGCACTGCAGCGTCAGGTCCGGGAGGGTGAGCTGCACCTTGGGCGGGTCCTCCTCGGTGAAGGACACGGTCAGGTGGTCCAGCTCGGCGATGCGCTCGGCGAAGACCGAGCGGGGATCCTCGCCGGAACCGTTGACGAGGGTGCTCAGCACGACCATCGCGTCGCTGCCGTCAGGCACGACGAGATGGAGCCTGTCGAGGGCGAGGTCGGGGGAGATCAGCGGACTGTCAACCTCGGATTGCGCGGGTCGGACATCTGTGACCGGCGCAAATGCGAATGCAACCTGGGTGGTGAGCTCAGGGTGCGCACCGTCGATCGCTCAGACGATCGATCGGTGGGGACGACGAAGCGTCGTCACGAGTACGGCCCGAAGGCTCCCACCGAGAGGGACTATAGCCGATTTCCGCCCGGACGCAACATGCCGGCGGCAAAGTCGTCACCCGCCCGCCAGAACTGAAAGCAACGAGCGCAGCGAAAAGAAGGACCGGAGCGGCGCCTTCCAGGTGGCGCCGGCTCCGGCCCTTCGTGTCCCCTCTGCCCGCTTCTGCCCGGGCGCTTGCCCTACCGGGCGGTGCGCCGTCCGCGGCGCCAGCCGTACCCGGCCAGGGTGCCGCCGGCCAGGAGCAGCAGCCCCGCCTCGCCGTAGGGCAGGTCGGCGCCGGTGTTCGGGGTGGTCACGGCCACACCCTGCACGCCGCCCGCCGGCCCCGCCGGGGTCGCCGGGGTGGTCACCGCGGCCTGCACGTTGGTGATGGTGCAGGCGAAGCTGCGGCCGGCGTCGGCGGGATAGTCGACGGTGAAGCTGCAGCCGGTCGTCGAGCCCTGCACCCAGCCGTCCCGGGTGCTGCTCTCGACGATGGTGTAGGCACCCTCCTGCAGCGGGGTGGTGAAGGCGACCGCGCCGGGGCCGGTGGTGGTGACCTTCTCGCCGCCGGCGGGAGCGCCGGGGCCGACCAGGCTGAAGCTCCAGCCGGCCTCATGGCCGGCCGGGAGGGTGACCTTCTGCACCGTGGCCACGGCGGGGACCACGCTGTTGGCGAAGCTGACCGACCCGGCGCAGCCGGCGCCGGCCAGGGTGACCACCTGGTCGGGCTGGGCGACCCAGCCGCTCGCCGTCGCCTCGTGCACGGTGTAGGCGCCGGCGGCGAGGCCGCTGAGCGTCGTGCTGCCGGCCGTCTGGCCGGCGCTGAGGGCGACGGTCGCCGGGGTGGCGGTGCCGTGGGAGTCGGTGGCGGTGAAGTGGAAGGCGGCCGTCTCCGCGCCCTGGAGGACGTCGGGGATGGTGGTGTGGATGGCCAGGTCGAACAGGGCGCCGGTGGTGACCGGGACCTGGAGGTTGATGCCGGTGGCGAACCCGCCCGAGCCGGCCACGTTGGCCACGTCGTCGAGGCTGCCGGTGCCGGCGCTGCCCGCCGCCGCGATGACCGTCTCGTGCAGCACCACGCTGCCGTTGCCGGTGAGGCTCGGCGAGGTCCAGGTCACGCTGCCGCCGGTGGCGGTGCCGAGGACGTAGCCGCCCAGGCTGCCGGCGGGGCCGGTGACAGAGTTGATGGCGTACTGCAGGCCGCTGCCGCTGATGCTGCTCACGTCGGTGACCACGGCGCTGGCGTTGGCGTTGCTGGTGACCGTCTGCACCGCGCTGCTCGCGGAGGCGACCAGGCCGCTGCCCACGGCGGTGTGGGTCACCGGGTCGGTGTAGCCGCCGCTGACGGCGGTCGAGTACGACGAGCTGGCCCCGCTGGCGAACTGGTGGGTGAAGCTGGCCAGCAGGTAATGGCTGGAGTTGGCCGGAACCGACACGTCGCCGGTGCTGTCCTGGGCGACCTGGGTGTGCGTCGCGTCGTCGAGCGTGGCGGTGGCGTCGGCGATGAGGGTGCGGCCGGTGGAGTTGGCGGCGTACACCGACTCGACCACCACGGTCTGGCCCTGGTCGATCACCTGGCGCTGCCAGCTGACGGTGACGTCGACCGACTGCGAGCGGCCCTCGGGATTGCACGTGTCGGCGATGCCGAGGGGGCTGGCCGACGGCTGCTTGGCGACGGTCCAGACGTAGCCCTGGCCCTGGGTGGCGCTGACGCCGGCGCCGAGGCTGGGCGCGGTGCTCGGGTTGACCGGCAGCGGCACCGTCTTGACTCCGGGGATCGACGCGAGGCCGGTGACCGTGCTGCCGTCCATGGTGACGGTGCCCAGGTCGCTGTGCAGCGAGGACCCGGGGTACGCGCTGGAGCCGAGGGCGAGGCGCTGGTAGTAGTCGTAGACGCAGGTGCTGCCCGCGGACTGGGTGATGCTCAGCACCCGGAAGATCGAGGTGTCGGCGTTGTTGAGGCCAGGGCTGAAGGTGTCGATGCCGCTGGCGACGGCCGCGGTGCACGACGCGTCGGAGAGCGAGGTGTTGAGCACGGGGACCGACTGGTAGTCGAAGCCGGGATGGCCGTTGTCCATGAAGCCGGCGACGGTGGCGACCTGGTAGGTCTGCGACGCGGGCGCGCTGGCACCGGCGGTGGCGGAGAGGCGCATCGGCACCAGGTCCAGCTCGTTCCAGTCCTTGCCCTGGTTGCCGGCGCTGTAGTCGGCGTCGGGGCAGACGTAGGGGCCGGACGCGGGAAGCAGGCTTTCGCTGCCGTTGCAGCCCATCAGGCTGAAGGTGACGCCGGTGGGGCCGTCGGCCGAGACGGCCAGGGGCGCCACCGCCAGGGGCACCACGCCGAAGGCGATGCCCAGGGACAGGGACAGCAGCGAGAACCGCGTCCGCAGACGCGCCCCCCACCGTCCCCTCGAGCTGCTGTGTGTCATGTCGTTTCGGTCCTCGTGTCCGTCCTGGAAGCCGGTTGCGAGACGGACCGCGAGGTGCTGAGGGCGTGCTTGGTCAGCAGGCGCCAGCAGCCACGCCGCGCCCTCTCTGGCGCGACGGCTGGGGAGCGGGGTGGCGCTGCGGCCGAGTGCCCCGTCCCGTCGTCATTGGTCCGTGATGCGAGTATCGCCAGTCCTCGACGGGAACTCCACCGTGTGGTGAAAAGAACGATGAAGGGCCCAGGGGACCCGTTTACCCCGGATGGGTGGATCGCAACAGGTTTGTCCGATCCGCGGCGCCGCGGGGGCCGGAGGGTCACGGCGACCGCCGGCCGCCGCGCTGCGCGTACGATCGCTGCCATGTCCGACCAGCCCAGCTCCGGCGTCGACCTCTCCGGGCTGCACCGCGAGATCGACCGCCTCAAGGCGCAGCTCTGCCGCTGCAACCACCAGGGCGAGTGCATCGCCTGCCAGGGCTTCGAGATGCTCCGCCAGCAGGCGCAGATGGTGGTCTCGGCAGCCTCCCAGCCGGTGCTGATGCAGGTGGCCCAGGAGGCTGCGGTCAAGGACCTGCTCAACCAGATGGGCGGCGCCCAGGAGAAGCTGATGGGCGACCCGCGACTGATGGACCTGGTCGGCCAGATGATGGAGCGCATCCAGGAGGACCTGGGGGGACCCGACGCCCTGGAGAAGATGTTCCGCGGCTTCGGCGGCTTCCCGGGGTTTCCCGGGGGTGCGGGCGGCTCGGGGGGTGACGTCCCGCCCGACGACCGGCAGACGCCGCCGGACGACCGGACCACGCGACCGCGCGACGACGTGCCGCCCGACGATCGCCCCTGGCGCCCGCGCGGCGACCGGCCCCCGGACGACCGGACCTAGCCAGCCCCGCCCGCGCGCGTCGGGCATGCCACGGCGGCGCCGCCCCCGGCGAGCATGCGTTCGGCCGTCGCCTCATGGCGACGGCATGCCTCAGTAGAATCGCTGCAATAGCACGGTGGCGTGTGGGAATCCGCCGCCTGCGGCACATGCGTTCGCCGGTATCTCAGAGGTCTGCACTCGATGCCTCAGCGTCTTCGCCGCTCGGTTCTTGCCTGTCCTGGCAGCAACCCGCGCATGATGGAGAAGGCCGCGGCCAGCGCCGCGGACGAGGTCTTCCTCGACCTCGAGGATGCCTGCGCCCCGCTGGAGAAGCCGGGGGCGCGCGCCAAGATCGTCGAGGCGCTGAGGACGCACGACTGGGGCAGCAAGGTCAAGGTGGTGCGCATCAACCAGGTGACCTCGCAGT
>CAZCJX010000187.1:0-4657 GCA_964499205.1 uncultured Actinomycetes bacterium
GCGAGGCGCTGGTCGACATGATGCTCGCCTTCGCCCGTCCCAGCGACGACGGTGTACCCGGGTTGGCGGAGTCGCTGGCCCGCGCCTGCGGGCTGGACTACGACGCGCTGCTGGCGGATCGCGGACATCCGCTGGACACCGCACAGGATTCTCTTCATGTGCTGGCCCACTGGATGCCGGCGCAGTCGCGAGTCGCGGGTGACCTCATCGAGGGCCTGCATGCGCTGGCGCGCGACCTCGTGGCACAACTCGCCGCCGCCGACTTCGACCCGGACGCGCCTGCACGGCTGATCCAGGCGGTGTTCGGCGTCGATGTCCCCGAGGCAACCGCCTCCCTGCACAACCTGTGCACCAAGCTCTGGCCCGCGGTGCGCCGCACCACCGACGAGATCGCCAATCTCCTCGCCGGCCTGCGCGGCGCCTACGTCCCCGCCGGACCCTCCGGCGCGCCGACGCGCGGCATGACGCACGTCCTCCCCACCGGCCGCAACTTCTACTCCGTCGACCCCAAGTCCCTGCCCACCGAGACCGCTTGGCGGGTCGGCCAGCAGCTCGCCACCGCGGTGGTCGACAAGCACATCGCGGAGACCGGCATGTCGCCGCGCACCGTCGGCATCGTCGTCTGGGGCACCTCGGCCATGCGCACCGGCGGCGACGACATCGCCGAAGCCCTCGCCCTGCTCGGCGTCCGCCCGCGGTGGACGCGTGAGAACCGCCGGGTCAGCGGCCTCGAGGCCATCCCCCTCGAGGAGCTCGGCCGCCCGCGCGTCGACGTGGTGCTGCGCGTCAGCGGCTTCTTCCGCGACGCCTTCCCCAACCTCATCCACCTCGTCGACGAAGCCGTCCGCCTGGTGGCATCGCTGGACGAGCCCGACGACCTCAACCCCATCGCCGCACAGGTCCGCGACGAGACCGCGCGCCTGGTGCAGCAGGGCCTCGACGCCGGCACCGCGCAGGACCGCGCCGCCTACCGCATCTTCGGCAGCCGCCCCGGTGCGTACGGCGCCGGCGTCCTCCCCCTGCTCGACTCGGGCGCGTGGAGCGACGAGGCCGACATCGCCGCCGTCTACACCGCCTGGGGTTCGTACGCGTACACGCGCGACCGCTACGGCGTGGCGGCCGAGGAGGAGTTCAAGCAGAACTTCTCGCGCATCGCGGTGGCGGTCAAGAACCAGGACAACCGCGAGCACGACATCTTCGACAGCGACGACTACCTGCAGTACCACGGCGGCATGATCGCCTGCGTGCGCGCGCTGACCGGAACCGCGCCGCGCGCCTACTTCGGCGATTCCGCCGACCCCTCGCGCGCCCGGGTGCGGTTGCTCGACGAGGAGGCGCGCCGCGTCTTCCGCGCCCGCGTGGTCAATCCCAAGTGGCTCGACGCCATGCGCCGCCACGGCTACAAGGGCGCCTTCGAGATGGCCGCCACCGTGGACTACCTCTACGGCTACGACGCCACCGCCGGCGTTGTCGACGACTGGATGTACGCGCAGGTCGCCGACGACTACCTCTTCGACAGCACCTCGCAGGACTTCCTGCGGCGCAGCAATCCCTGGGCGCTCAAGTCGATGGCCGAGCGGCTGCTCGAAGCCGCCGCGCGCGGCCTGTGGGGCGATGCCGACGAAGATCGGCTGCGCCGCCTGCGCATGCTCGCCGCGGAGATCGACGCCGAGCTGGAGGGCCGGATGACGCAGCACGGCGCCGGCACCGAGGAGCCGGTGGCGCCATGACCCGCGACGTGCCCGTCGTCCTCGTCGCCCACGGCACGGTGGACGAGCGCGGCCGCGACGAGCTGCGCGCGCTGGCGCGGGCCTGCGAGTCGGGCTACGGCGCCTCGGTGCGCTGCGGCGTCATCGAGTACCCGGCCAGCGGGCTCGACGCGGTGTTCAGCGCCATCGCGCAGGCCGCCGGCGAGGCGCGCGCCAGCGGCGCCGGCGAGGTGCGGCTGGTGCCGCTGCTGCTCTTCCCGGCGGGACACGCGCGCGACGACGTGCGCGTCATCGTCCGCGGCGCGGCGCAGCTGCACCCCGACCTGCGCTGGCGCTGCATGCCGCTGCTGCGTCCCGCGCCGCCGCTGCTCGCCGCGCTCGGGGCGCGCATCGCCGAAGCGGAGTCGCGCGCGGGCTGGCGCGCGGAGGCGATCGTCGTCGCTGGCCGCGGCTCCTCGCTGGAGCACGCCAACGCGCGGCTGCCCCGCATCGTCTGCGAGCGGCTGCACCGTCTCGACGGACGCCCCGTGGTGCACGCCTTCGCTTCGCTGGCGCCGCCCGCCACCGACGCGGCGCTGGAGCAGCTGTACGCGCGCGGCATCCGCAGCGCCGTGGTGGCGCCGTACCTGCTCAACGCGGGGCGCATCGCCGATCGCATCGGTGAGCAGGCCTGCGAGTTCGCCGCGCGGCATCCGGGATTCCGGCTGATGCTCGCCGACCACATGGGATTGCATCCCGCGGTGACCGCCTACGTGCGGTCACGCGCACATGGTGGTCGCGACGCGAACGCTGTGATGCAGTCCGGCATGAACGAGACCGTGGCGCTGCGCGTCGCAGCCGTTGCTCGGCCGCGCTACGCGCGTCCCATCGTCGTCGCCGGCACCGCCAGCGGCACCGGCAAGACCACCGTCGCCCTCGGCCTGATGGCCGCCCTGCGGCGTCGCGGCCTGCGCGTGCAGCCGTTCAAGGTCGGCCCCGACTTCATCGACCCGCTGCACCACGCCGCCGTCGCCCAGCGCGCGTCGCGCAACCTCGACAGCGTCCTCTGCGACTCGCGCAGCATCGCGCCGCTGGCATCGCGCGCCATGCGCGGCGTCGACGTCGCCGTGGTCGAAGGTGTTCTCGGGCTCTACGACGGCCGCCTCGGCAGCGACGATGCCGGCAGCACCGCGGAGATCGCCCGCCTCCTCGGCGCCGCCGTGGTGCTGGTCGTCGACGCCGCGCGCGCGGCGCGATCGACCGGCGCGGTCGCACTCGGCTTCGCCCGCTTCGACCCGCGCGTCGACATCGCCGGCGTGGTGCTCAACCGCGTCGGCTCCGAGCGCCACATGCTGGCGGCGCGCGAGTCGGTGGAGAGCGCGGGACTGCGCGTCCTCGGCGCCATCCCGCGCGATCCCTCGCTGACTCTGCCCGAGCGCTACCTGGGCCTGGTCCCACCGCAGGAGCGCGCCCACCAGCAGGGATGGGTGGAGGCGCTGGCGCACACCGTCGAGCAGCATCTCGACCTCGACACGCTGCTGCGCATCGCCGCCGCCGGCGAGGCACCGGCCGGCGACCCCGCGCACGACCCGTTCGCCCTGCCCGCGTCGCCGCCCCGCGCGCGCATCGCCGTGGCCCGCGACGCCGCGTTCTCTTTCCACTACCAGGACGCGCTCGACCTGCTGCAGTCGCGCGGCGCCGAGCTGGTGCCGTTCTCACCACTGGTCGATGCGGCGCTGCCCGACTGCTGCGCGCTGCTCCTGCCCGGCGGCTTCCCCGAGCGCTTCGCCGCGCTGCTGCGCGACAACACCGCCATGCGCGCCTCGATTGCGCATGCGGTGAGCGACGGCCTGCCGGTGGTCGCCGAGTGTGGCGGCGCCATGTATCTCGGCACCCACATCGCACTCGAAGGCGGCGAGACGTACGAGATGTGCGGCGCGCTGCCGTACGGCACGCGCATGGCGCGCAGCCGCCGCGCCCTCGGCTACCGCACCGCCACCGCGCTGCGCTCCTCGCCGCTGCTGCGCGCGGGCGAGATGGTGCGCGGCCACGAGTTCCACTGGTCCGCCGCTGACCCGGCGATCGTCGACGGCGCGGCGGCCTACCGCCTCGCCGAGACCGGCGCGATCGAGGGCCATGCAACGCCGTCGCTGCTGGCCAGCTACGTGCACCTGCACCTCTGCGGCGTCGACGGCGCGGCCGCCCGCCTCGTCGCCGCGGCGGAGCGGTACGAACGCCGGCGCGCAGCCGCAGCAGCGGCGGCGACAGCGGTGGGAGCAGCGCGATGACCGCTGCACTGCTGCCCGGCGAGGGTCGCGCCCTGCGCGCCCACGGGCTGCCGCCCGACGAGATCATGCCGCTCAGCTTCGAACGCCTGCGCCGGCGCAGCCCCGTCACGTTGCCGCCAGAACCGGCCGCAACTGTGATGCTCCGCATGGCCTACGCCGCCGGCGACCCCGACCTGCTGCGCGACATAGCGGTCTCCCCCGGCGCCGTCGAGGCCGCCAGCGATGCGCTGCGACGCGGCGCGCCCGTCGTCTGCGACGTCGCCATGGTGGCAGCGGGCGTGCGGACGCTGGTGAGCCGCCTCGGCTCGCCCGTGCTCTGCGCGCAGGACAGGGTCGAGGCCGCCACACTGCCGGTCTCCACCGCCACAGCGGCAGCGCTGCACGACTCCACCCGCACCGCCCGCGGCCTGGTCGCGCTCGCCGAGCACTGGCAGGACGCCCTCATCGCCATCGGCAACGCCCCCACCGCGCTGCTGGCACTGCTCGACGCGCTCGCCGACGGCGCACCGCGCCCCGCCGCGGTGATCGCCACGCCCTGCGGCCTGGTCAGCGCCAGCGAAGCCAAGCAGCTGCTCGAAGACACCGACTCGCTTCCCTTCATCACCGTGCGCGGCACGCGCGGCGGATCAGCGGTGGCGGCTGCGGCCGTCAACGCCTGCACCGCCGCCGGCGCAGCGAGAG
>CAZCJX010000188.1:0-3443 GCA_964499205.1 uncultured Actinomycetes bacterium
GCAGCGGGGCGAGGACGACGGGGTCGGCGGTCATCGCCGCGGGCGCCTCGAAGCCCGCCGAGTTGCGCGCGTCGAGCCGGTCGCCGTCCTGGGACATGGCGTCAACCTACCAGGGGTGACGGCGGCGCAGGGTGGCGCGCGGTGGTCACGGCGCACGAAACGCGCGTCGCGAAGTTCGTGCGCCGGGCGCGATGGACGGCGGCGGCGTGGCGGCCATGCTTGTCAGCGTCCGATCCGTCCCCGGAGGACCGCCAAGAATGACCAGCCACAGCACCGACCATGCCGGCCCCGCCGTCCGGCGCATCGTCGCCTGCAGCCGCTGCGGCGGCCGCCGCCGCAGCCTGGTGGAGGGCGCGCACGGGCTGAGCGCCCACTGCATGGGCTGCGGCGCCGAGGTCGACTTTCCGTTCGCCACCGAACGGATGCCCGCGGTGATCGGGCGCGCCGGCCAGGTGCTGGCCGTCGCCTGACCCGCGGCGGGCGACGGCGTTCGCCCGCCCCATCTCCGGCAACTCCCCCTCCAACCGGCCGGCCGCCGTGGAACGTCCGCGGTGGCCGGCTCGGTGCCAACCATCAATCGGAGCACACGAGTTTTTCCCCATATGTGAAGGAGACTGGGCGCCCAGTCAGTAGGCGTGCCGCTGTGGTACCGTCCGCGCCTGCATGAGGAAGCGGGTGAGAGACCCTGAGGGCAAGCGTCTCGCACTGCTCGAGGCCGGGCTGCAACTCGCCGAGCAGTACGGCCTGGCCAACATGAGCGTCAACGACGTGGCCGCCGAGGCCGGCGTCGGCAAGGGCAGCTTCTACGTCCACTTCGCCGACCGCGCCGCCTTCCTGCTCGAGTTGCACAGCGGCTTCCACGAGGACCTGGTGGCGCGCATCCGCGCGGCGTGCGCCGGGATGCCGCCGGGGGTCGAGCGCCTGGGCACCGCCGCCACCACCTATCTCGACGTCTGTCTGCGTGGACGGATGGTGCGCCCGCTGCTGCTCGACATGCGCAGCGAGCTGCATGTCGCCGACGAGATCGCCGCGCGCACCGGGCAGGTGACGCGCATGTTCGAGCAGGACCTGCGCGCCGCCGGCTGGCCCGACCCCGCGTCGACGGCGCGGCTGTTCATGGCCATGTGCATGGAGACCGCGGTGACCGAGGTGCAGCGCGGGCGGCGCGACAACACGCTGCGGCGCAGCCTGCTCCGCTTCGTCAGCCTCGACGGCGTGCCCAACGGCCGCGCCGCGCGCCGCCAGTCAGGCTAGGCCGAGCCGGCGCCGACCTTCTCCAGGCGCGGCAGCAGCTCGCGCTCGAAGAAGGTGAAGAAGCCCTCCTGGTCCGGCCCGATCTGGTGCAGGTACACGTTGTCGAAACCGGTGTCGGTGTACCTGCGGATGGCGGCGACGTAGCGTTCGGGATCGGGGCCGCAGGGCACCTCGCGGGCCACGTCCTCCTCGCTGATCAGCATGGCGATCTGCTCGAAGTCCGCGGGCAGCCGCAGGTCGCTGGCCAGGCCGCCGCCGATCACCGCGTTGGGCCACCACTGGTAGGCGGTGCGCCGCGCCGCCTCCTCGCTGGGAGCCCAGCAGACGTGCAGCTGCCCGAAGCGCGGGCCGCCGTGGCCGCCGCCGTCGACGTACGCCTGCACCAATTCCGCCTTGGGGGTCACCGCGATCAGCCCGTCCCCCTTCTCCCCCGCCAGCCTGGCGGCGTTCTTGCCGGCGGCGGCCATCATGATCGGCACCGGCTTCTCGGGCAGGGTGTAGATGCGCGCGTCCTCGACGGTGTAGTGGGCCCCGCGGTGGGTGTACCTCCTGCCCTTCCACAACCCGCGGATGACGTCGACCGCCTCGCCGAGCATCTCCTGGCGCACCGACACCGGTGGCCAGTGGGCGCCGGTGACGTGCTCGTTGAGGTTCTCGCCGCTGCCCAGCCCGAGAAAGAAGCGGCCCTCCATCATGCTGCCCGCGGTCGCCGCCGCCTGGGCCACGATCGCCGGGTGGACGCGCATCGGGCAGGTCACGCCGGTGCCCAGCTGGATGCGCGCGGTGCTGCGCGCCACGCCACCGACCACCGCCCAGACGAAGGGGCTCTGCCCCTGGCGGTCGGTCCAGGGGTGGAAGTGGTCGGAGACCAGGCAGAAGTCGAAGCCGGCGTGCTCGGCGCGAACCGCCTGGTCGACCAGCGCGTTGGGTCGCTGCTCCTCGCTCGACAGGGTGTAGCCGAGCCGCAGCTCAGTCTGGTGCTCGATCACCGGCAGCCTCCTCGACGGTGCGCCGGTCCAGGGCTCCGACGAGGACGCCGTCGCCGGTGGTGACCAGCACGTTCTGGACGTTCTTCTCGCGCATGTAGTCGCGCATCTCGCGCACCGGCAGGCTCACCCGGAAGGTGCTGGGACCCGGCTCCATGACCAGGTCGGCGCGCAGCCGCACGTCGGCGCCCAGCCGGGGACCGCTCAGCATGCCGAGCACCACGCCGCCCTCGGACACCACCACGCAGCGGTCCCAGCCCGCGGCGTCGACGCGCTCACGGACGGCGCCGACGGTCTCGTCGGGCCGGCAGGTGGGCACGTCGCGGCGGGCGATGTCGCCGCAGAAGGGCGCCTCCTTGAGCGTGCCCGCGCGCTCCCACCCGGCCGCCGCCCAGTCCGCCTTGCCGGCGACGTAACGGTAGACCGGGCCGTAGCCCATCAGCTCGAGCCGACACGCGGCCCTGGCGCTGAGGTCTCACTGGTAGTCGAAGCAGTAGGCGACCACCGGCGCGTCGCGGCGCAGCTTGGCCGCCGCCCGCGGCTCGTCCAGGGTGATCAGCGGCAGGTTGATGGCGCCGGGGAGATGGTCTGGCTCGTACTCCGACGGCGGCAGCACCTCGACGAGCTGCGCCCCCTCGGCGATCAGGCGCCGCAGTTCAAAGCGATCCACGTCTGTGGGCATGCCTTACTTTATAGCAGTGCTATCAGCTTGAGGTCCGCGCCGCTCGCGGCGCCCCGGCGCGTCACCGAGCGCGTCTGAGCGCTCGGGCACGCGCCGAGAAGGGGGCGAAGCCCGCGCGCCAGCGTGGGCGAGGGGGAAGACCTGCTTCCCCCTGCGCTTCGCGCCAAGTCGCGAAGCGCTCCCTACTTAAAAAACTTCACCCCGCAGGCGCCGCACCGGAACACGAGGCGCAAGGCGATCACACCCACCACCTGGGCGTCCCCCGCATCGCAGCGGGGGCAGCGGGCGTGGTGCTCGGCGTAGCCGACGGGCACCGGCCGCATGGGCAGCACCACCGGTTTCGGCCGCCTTCTCACCACCGCTGCTGCCCCCACATATCGCGTCAACTCCGTCGATTCCTGCTCTGTGGGCGATCATCAGGGGGCCCGGGCGACGAACGCAGCAGGCCAAAGTCACCAACCGGGGTGTGACCAACGGCCCACCTGATGCGTTGTTTAACTGTGGGAACGCCACACCCCTCA
>CAZCJX010000188.1:3543-4652 GCA_964499205.1 uncultured Actinomycetes bacterium
GTGACCAACGGCCCACCTGATGCGTTGTTTAACTGTGGGAACGCCACACCCCTCACACTTCGGGGGCGTCCCCGTGCGCCCGCGTGTTTGAGAAGCGGCCGGATCGGTGACACTGGACACACCACCACCAGGCTTCCTTCCCTCCCTTTCCTTATGGCTGTCGAGCAAACCACCCTCTGCCGTGACTGCGGCACCGAGCTCCCCCTGCGGCGCCCCGCCGGCGCCGACCTGTGCTCCGCGTGCCAGGCGCGCTCCCGCGCCGCCGCCCGCGGGCACGTCGTGATCAGCCATCCCAGCCCTGACGAGCTGGTTCCCGTCGCCGAGGCGCTCATCGTCCGCGGCAAGGAGCAGGGCTTCCTCAGCCCCGACGAGGTTCTCGACGCTTTCGGCGAGATCGAGGCCGAGCCCGACGAGCTGGAGCGCATCTTCGACCAGTTCCGCGCCATGGGCGTGGAGATTTCCGACGGCGAGCGCGACTTCGAGGCCGAGGCCGAGGAGGAGGACGAGGCGGTCGCCGCCGCCGTGCCCAGCTCCCTCGACGACCCGGTGCGCATGTACCTCACCGAGATCGGCCGCGTCTCGCTGCTCAACGCGCAGCAGGAGGTCGACCTGGCGCAGCGCATCGAGCGCGGCGACATGGACGCCAAGAACGCCCTGATCGAGGCCAACCTGCGCCTGGTGGTGAGCATCGCCAAGAAGTACGTCGGCCGCGGCATGTCGCTGCTGGACCTGATCCAGGAGGGCAACACCGGGCTGATCCGCGCCGTCGAGAAGTTCGACTGGCACCGCGGCTACAAGTTCTCCACCTACGCGACGTGGTGGATCCGCCAGGCGATCACCCGCGGCCTGGCCGACCAGGCGCGCACCATCCGCATCCCGGTGCACATGGTGGAGACCAGCAACAAGCTGGCCCGCATCTCCCGCCTGCTCCTCCAGGAGCTGGGCCGCGAGCCCAACGACGAGGAGATCGCCGAGGAGATGGGCGTCAGCCTGGTCAAGGTGCGCGAGATCACCCGCCTCCCCCAGGACCCGCTCTCCCTGGAGACGCCGGTCGGCGAGGAGGAGGACTCCCGCCTCGGCGACTTCGTCGAGGACCGCGACGCCGAGGC
>CAZCJX010000189.1:0-4579 GCA_964499205.1 uncultured Actinomycetes bacterium
AGGCGTCCTTGAGGGCGTAGCCCACCGCCAGGCTGATCATCACGATGCTGGCGAAGAGCAGGACCAGCCAGCGCTTGATGTTCAGCCCCGGGGTGAACCAGCGCACGAGCTGCGGGCTGGGCCGGGGGAGAAGGGGCATGCTCGACTCCGGATTGTCCCACGCAGCCCCGGCGGGAGCCGTCGTGTGTGCGGCGGCGGCGCCTAGCCGGAGACCGGCTCGACGGGCGGGCGGAGGCGGAGCTGGTCGATGTCGTGCTGCGCCTCGACCCAGCGGATGGTGCCGGAGTACGAGCGCATCACCAGGCTGGAGGTCTCGGCGTAGCGGCCGCGGAAGCGCACCCCGCCGAGCAGCTCGCCGTCGGTGATGCCGGTGGCCGCGAAGAAGACGTTCTGCCCGGAGCAGAGGTCGTCGAGGCTGAGCACCCGGTCGGGGTCCTTGCCCTCGGCGCGGACCACGGCGCGCTCCGCCGCGTCGCGCGGCCACAGGCGCGCCTGCATGCCGCCGCCGACACACTTCACTGCGCAGGCGGCGAGCACCGCCTCGGGCGCGCCGCCGATGCCCATCAGCACGTCGATGCCGGTGCGGTGCTCCATCGCCGCCATCAGGCCCGCGGCGACGTCGCCGTCCATGATCAGCTTGACCCGCGCGCCGGCGTTGCGGATGTCGCGCAGCAGCTTCTCGTGGCGCTCGCGGTCGAGCACCACGACGGTGAGGTCCTCGACCCGGCGGCCCTCGGCGCGGGCGATGCGGCGCAGGTTGTTGGCCACCGAGTCGGTGATGTCGATGACCTTGGCCGCATTGGGGCCGACGATCAGCTTCTCCATGTAGTAGCAGTGGGTGTTGAACATCGAGCCGCGCTCGGCCAGGGCGACGGTGGCGATGCCGCCGGGCAGGCCGCGGGCGACCAGGCGGGTGCCGTCGATGGGGTCGACGGCGACGTCGACCCTGGGTTCGCTGCCGTTGCCGACGTGCTCGCCGATGTAGAGCATCGGCGCCTGGTCCTTCTCCCCCTCTCCGATCACCACCACGCCGTCCATGTCGACGAAGCCGAGGCTGCGGCGCATCGAGTCCACCGCGGCGCGGTCCGCCTCCTCCTTGTTGTTGCGACCCATGTAGCGGGCGGCGGACATCGCCGCGCCCTCGGTGACGCGCACCAGCTCGAGGGCGAGGTTGCGGTCGATCGGCGTGCCGAGGTCGCGGGTTCGCGCCGAGGCGCGCGGCGGACGGGTCGAGGTGCGGGGGGCCATCGGCGTCGGGATCATACCGGGGTGGTCCGGCCGCCGAGAACGGCCGGGTGTGCCGGCGGCGCCCGTCACGGCGCGGTCGCGCCGGTGTAAAGGGATGTGGGCGTCGCCGCACACCACGCGGGGGCTCGCTAGCGTGGCGTTGCCATGGACGCCGAGGCCAAGTGCTACGCCCACTACCGCGTCGCGGTGGCCACCTGCCCGCACTGCGGGCGGGGGTTGTGCACGGAGTGCGCGGGGCTGGGCACCGGCGGCCGCTGCGCCGACTGCGTGGAACGCGAACGCAGCGCGGTGGAGCACGCGACGCTGCGGCGTGACGCCCGCATCGCCCTGCGCCGGGCCGGCGTCGCCGTGCCGCACCAGAGCGGCGACCCCGTGTTCCTGCGCGCCGACGGGCATCCCCTGCTGGCCGGCATCTACCTCGCCCTGGCCATCGTCATGGCGCTCGGGCTGGGCGCGGCGACGACGGTGGCCGAGCAGCGCTGGGGCGTGCCCCGCGCGGCCATCGCACCGGCGCTGGCCATCGCCGTGGGCACCTGCGTCACCGGCGTGCTCGGCGGCACCTCGCGCGCCGGTGGCGGCGTGGCCGTGCTGCTCTACGCGCTGGCCGTGGTGTCGGGACCGGAGGCACTGGGCGTGGTGAGCAGCGGCGTGTCGCTGCCGGGGCCGGGGCAGGCGGCGGCCTGGTTCACCGACCACCACGCGGTGGCGCTGGCCTGCTACGCGGTGTCGGCGCCGCTGGCCTACGTGGCCGCGGCGGGACGGCGGCTCGGCTGACCTCCCGGCGTCCCTTCGCGGTGCTGTGACAAGCGGGGCGACGAACGCATCGTCGGCGGTGGCGGCGGTGCTAGCATCCGGTGTCCCGGAACCGCCGCCGAGCCCTGCGTCTCGGCCGGACTGAGGGCCAGAGAGCGACATGAGCGACGAGATCCTCGATCGGGTCCGGGTGTTCGCGCGCCGGGAGGAGCCGGCGGGCGTCGACGAGTCTCACGAACCCACCGACAGCGAAGTCCCACCGGAAGGAGCCGAGCAGATGGCCAAGACCGAGTCCGAGCAGGTCGTCAGCGAGGAGTCGCCCGACGCGGCGTCCGCTCCCACCGAGGCGCCCGCCTCCAACGGCACCGCCAGCAGCGCAAGCGCTCCCAGCGGCGGCCTCGGCGCTGCCGGGTCGATCCGCGGCTGCCCCATCCCCGCGGGCGCGGTCATCTTCGGTGAGCTGACCTCGGCCTTCGTCGACGGGCCGCGGCTGATCCGCTTCCTCGGCGACCGCAAGCACACCGGCGCGCTCGTCGACGCCGGCGGCGGGAGCACCCAGGTGGCCATCCTCCACGAGGGCAACGTGGTCGCCCTGGTGGGTGCGAGCAGCGGCGGCACCGACACGCGCCGCCTCGATCGCCTCGCGCTGCCGGGCCCCGGCGCGTCGGACGAGCACGAGCTGACCGTGCTGACCTACCGACCCGAGGTGTCGCTGGCGCTGGGGCAGCTGGTCAACCTGCCGGAGCGGTTCGAGCGCATGCACGGGTCGTTCGTCGACCTGCCGGCGCTGCTCGCCTTCCTGAAGCGCGAGAAGGCCAACGGCGCGGTGCGGGTGACCACGCGCAATGACACGGGCATCGTGTTGCTGCGCGGGGGCGAGGTGCTCGGCGCCTACACGCGGCAGAAGCCCGAGATGGACGACGCCGACGTGGTGTTCCCGCTGGCCAAGGAATCGGACGCGGAGATCGACGTGCACGTCGGCGCGCTGACGCTGCCGCCGCCGTCGGTCAGCACGGGGTCCGTCGCGTAGGCGTTCGCGCCCGCACCAGCCGCCGCCCTCGAGAGAGCGCCGTCCAGAGCCCGCGGGTGAAGATCTTCCCTCCACTCGTCGCGGTCATCCTGCTGATGCTCGCCGCCTGCGGAGGCGGCGGCGGTCCCGCGGGAACGCCCACCCACGACTCCCCCGACGGCGCCGTCCGCGGCCTGGTCGACGCCCTCGCCGCCGACGACGTCAAGGCCGCCGCGGACTGGATCGCCCCCGACGAGCGCGCCGAGTTCACCACCGCGGTCGACGACGCCAGCGCCCTCAAGCTGACCATGTCCTTCCACGCCAAGGACTTCTCGATCACCTCGGTGAGCACCAACGGCGACCGCGCCACCGTCAGGTACTCCGGCGACGTCACCGTCTGCATCGCCGGTCCCAACGGGGCCACCGGCACCGACGGCAGCGGGTGCCATCCCGTGCAGTCGCAGTCGGGCAGCCAGGCCGCCGAGACCTTCGTCTGCCTCCGCCGGGGCGGCGCCTGGTACGTCTCGCTGAAGAACAGCGCCGGGGGCTGAAACCGCCGAGTTCGTTCGGCGGTTTACCATTGCGTCCCGCCATCCCGGTCGCGAGCACGCACAACCCGGCTCCCGTGCGCACGGAGGCCCGCGTGGTCGCGGTGACAGCCTCAGCGAGCCGGTCTCATGATCTTCCTCAGCGACTTCCTGCGCGCCGACGTGGTCGACGTCCACCAGAAGACAGTGGGCAGCGTCCGCGACCTCATCGTGCGCATCCAGGAACCGTATCCCCAGGTCACCGCGGTGGTGCTGCGGCCGCGTGGCGGCGCGCCCGAGGTGATCGGCTGGCACGAGCTGCGCGCCTGGGACGACCGTGAGCTGAGCCTCAAGGTGCCCGCCGCCTCGCTGCGCCAGTATCCCAACGCCGAGACCGAGCTCTGGCTGGCCCGCGACGTGCTCGACAAGCAGATCGTCGACACCGACGGCCGCCGCGTGGTGCGCGTCAACGACCTGCAGCTGCAGGAGAGCAACAGCGAGCTGCTCCTGGTCGGCGTCGACATCGGTGCCCGCGGGTTGCTGCGCCGCATCGGGGTCGAGCAGCTGGGCCGGCGGCTGCGCCGTCTCACCGGCGCCGACTTCCCGCAGCGCATCGTGTCCTGGGACGCCGTCGACCCGGTGCAGTCCGACGAGCGCTCGGTGCGCCTGCGCATCTCCCACCAGAAGCTCAGCAAGCTGCATCCCGCCGACATCGCCGAGATCGTCTCCCAGCTGGGCGGCCGCGACCGCGCCGCCATCTTCGAGTCGCTCGACGACGAGACGGCCGCGGAGACACTGGAGGAGTCGAGCGACGAGGTGCAGGCGCAGATCCTCGCCCGGCTCTCCGACGAGCGCGCCGCCGACATCCTCGAGGAGATGTCGCCCGACGAGGCCGCCGACCTGCTCGCCGACCTCTCACCGGAGCGCCGCGAGCAGCTCATCGCCGCCATGGAGGCCGACGAGGCCGAGGACGTCGAGGAGCTGCTGCACTACGAGGAGGACACCGCCGGCGGCCTGATGACCACCGAGTTCGTGGCCATCC
>CAZCJX010000190.1:0-4569 GCA_964499205.1 uncultured Actinomycetes bacterium
GCGCGGATCATGGCGGTGGGGGAGGCGCCCGGCGAGACCGAGGACCGCATGGGCGTGCCCTTCGTCGGCGCGGCGGGACAGCTGCTCACCCGGCTGCTGCAGTCGGTCGGCCTCGAGCGCAGCGACCTCTACATCTGCAACGTGCTCAAGTGCCGCCCGCCGGGCAACCGCGACCCGCTGCCCGACGAGGTCGAGGCCTGCGCCCACTTCCTCGACGCCCAGGTGGAGATCGTCAGGCCCGACGTCATCCTGCTGCTCGGCCGCCACGCGCTGCAGCGCATCCTTCCCGGTGCGCCGGGCATCTCGCGCTCCCACGGCACGCGCATCCGCGACAGGGGTCGCCTCTACGTGCCCCTGTACCACCCCGCCGCCGCGCTGTACAACGGCAGCCTGATGGCCACGCTGCAGGACGACATGCGCAGGGTGCGCGGCTACCTCGACGAGGCCGAGGCGGAGCGCCTGCTCGCCGCCCAGCGCGCTGCGCAGGACGCGCAGCGCGCTCCGCAAGCGGAGCCCCAGCCCGACGCCGAAGCGGCGCACCAGCAGCTCACACTGTTCTGACCATGCAGGCGGACGGGAGCGCCGCGACCCCGGGGGCGGGACGCCTCACCATCCTGCCGCTTGGCGGGCTCGGGGAGATCGGCCGCAACATGCTGGCCATCCAGTACGAGGACGACATCGTCGTCGTCGACGCCGGGCTGATGTTCCCCGAGCAGGAGATGCTGGGCATCGACCTGGTCATCCCCGACATCGCCTGGCTGCTGGAACGGCGCGACCGGGTGCGCGCCATCGTGCTCACCCACGGGCACGAGGACCACATCGGCGGCCTGCCCTACATCCTGCCCCGCCTGCCGGTGCCGGTCTACGGCACGGCGCTGACCCTGGGCATCCTGCGCAACAAGCTGCGCGAGCATCGCCTGCTGGAGTCGAGCGAGCTGCACACCGTGCGCCACGGCGACGTGGTGCAGTGCGGCGCCATGTCGGTGGAGTTCATCCGCGCCACCCACTCCATCCCCGACGCCTGCGCCCTGGCCATCCGCACCCCGCTGGGAGTTGTGGTCCACAGTGGCGATTTCAAGATGGACCACACCCCGATCAACGGCGAGCCACCCGACCTCTCGCGGCTGGCCCGGCTCGGCGACGAGGGCGTGCTGCTGCTGCTCAGCGACAGCACCAACAGCGAGGCGGATGGCATCACCCCCAGCGAGCGCACGGTGGGGGAGGGCCTCTCGCACATCTTCGAGTCCACCGACCGGCGCATCATCATGGCCACCTTCGCCTCCAACATCTCGCGGCTGCAGCAGGCGCTGGACTGCGCCGAGTCCTGCGGGCGCAAGGCGATCCTGGTGGGCCGCTCGATGATGAACAACGTGCAGGTGGCCCAGGAGCTGGGCTATCTCAAGGTGTCGAGCGGGCAGCTGATCTGGCCGCGCCAGCTCGACCGCGTCGACGACGGCGAGCTGCTGGTGCTCTGCACCGGCTCCCAGGGTGAGCCGCTCTCGGCGCTGACGCGCATCGCCAGCGGCGAGCACCCCATCATCCAGCTGAAGCGCGGCGACACGGTGATCCTCAGCGCCAATCCCATCCCCGGCAACGAGGAGCTGGTGCACCGCACCGTCAACAACCTCTACCGCCACGGTGCCCGCGTCTTCCACTCCTCGCGGCATCGCGTGCACGCCTCGGGACACGCCTCGCGCGAGGAGCTGAAGCTGCTGATGACCCTGACCCGGCCGCGCTACTTCGTGCCGGTGCACGGCGAGTACCGCCACCTGGCCATCCACGCCGAGCTCGCCCGCAGCGTCGGCATCCCCCCGGAGAACGTGGTTCCCATCGACAACGGCACCGTGGTGCAGGTCGACGCCGATGGCATCCACCGCACCGGCACCCGCGCCCCCGCCGGCTACGTCTACGTCGACGGCCTCAGCATCGAGGAGGCCGGCGACGTCGTCCTCCGCGACCGCCGCCTGCTCGCCCAGGACGGCGTGGTCATCGTGGTGCTGACCGTCGAGCGCTCCACCGGCGCCGTGGTCGCCGGCCCCGACCTGGTCTCCCGCGGCTTCATCGAGGAGACCGGCATCGACACCCTCTTCGACGAGGCGCGCGACCAGGTCCTCAAGGTCGTCTCCAAGCTGGAGCCCGACTCGGAGTGGACCGTCTGGCAGTCCGCCATCCACGACCAGCTCGGCCGCTTCCTCTACCAGCGCACCCACCGCCGCCCCATGATCCTGCCCCTGGTGACTGAGGTGTGAAGGCTTGGGGCTCATGTGGCCTCATGTGCTACGGTGGCCGCATGCCGTCCTCTGCCGTCTCGATTCGGGAGCTGCGCAACCACATCAGCGAACTGGTCCGGCGGGTCGAGGCCGGCGAGCACCTCACCGTGACGGTGGACCGCCGGCCCGTCGCCGAGATCGTCCCCATTCCGGGGCGGCGCCGGGCGGTGCCGATGTCCGAGGCCAACGCCATTGCCATGCGGCACGCCGCGGATCGGGAGCTGCTTGGCGAACTTGCCGCCGCAGTCCCCGATACCACCGACGACCTGTGAGGGCGCTTCTCGACACGTCGTTCTTTGTCGCCGCGGAGTCGGGTCGCCCGGCGCGGCGAGTTCCCGCCGAGATCGACGAGACCCACGTGTCGGTGGTCACCCTGGCGGAGCTGACCCTCGGTGTGCTGCTCGCCTCGGACGCCCAGCGGCCGGCGCGCCTGGCGACCCTGGCTGCGGTCGAGTCGAGTTGGGACCCGGTGCCGATTGACGCCGAGGCCGCCCGGGTCTTCGCCCGCATCACCGCCGACCTGCGCGGCCGCGGCCGCCAGGCGCCCGTGCTCGACGCCCTGATCGCCGCCTCGGCGATGTCCCAGGGCATCCCGCTCGTCACCCAGGATCGCGACTACGACGCCATCGCCGGCCTGAGCGTCATTCGCATCTGATTTCGGTCCTGGGGCCGAGCCGGCTGGTGTTGCAAAGCCGTCACCGGCGACCCTGTCAAACAGGCGTTTCGGTGCTACGATCCTCGGCGCTGGACCGGCGCCGCCGGCCGCGGCCCATCGTTCATCCCACCCCACGTCCCACCACCCACGAGGCTGCAAGCGTTCGCATGGCCCGTTCGGCGACCCCTTCGCGTCCCACGGCGCGGCGCGCCCCCGCGAGGCGCCGTCCGGCGCCGGGACGCCGCCGCCAGCCCGCCCGGGCCCCGCGCCCGCCGCTGCTCAACAGCGACCAGCGCCGCGAGCTGGGCGGGGTCGGCGCCATCGGGGTGGGTGTGGTCCTCGCCGCCGTGCTCGCCCTGCCCGGGGGCGGCAGCATCGCGTCGCGGGTCCACGACGGGCTCTTCGACCTCTTCGGCATCGGCGCCTGGCTGGCCGCGGCGGGGTTCGTGGTGGTCGGCGTCAGGGTGCTGGGCCAGCGCGGCTGGACGGGGGGCCTGCTCGGCGCCGCCGGCAGCCTGCTGACCGTCTTCGCCTCGCTCGGCTTCCTCGGGTTGGCGGCCCCCGGCAGCGCCGGCGCGGTGGGCCAGCGCCTCGGCCCCGGCGTGGGGGCGAGACTGGGTGACGCGGCGGCGGCCGCCAGCATGCTCGTGGTCGCCTGCCTCGGGCTGGTGCTGGCGGTGGAGCTTCGGGTGGGACGCATCGCCGCGGCGGTGGCGGCGTGGTGGGCCGAGCAGCGCGAGGCGATGGGATCGGAGCCGACGGTGCAGACGGCCTCCGAGCCCGCGCGCGCGGTGCGCGGCCGGGTCGTGAAGGCAGGGGAGGCGGTGCGCGGCGCTCCCGCTCGGGCCGGGACACCCGTGCCCGCCCTCCTGCCGGTCGATTCCCCGCTGCCGCCGCTGATGCCCGTGGAGACGCTCGACTTCGACCTCGAGGCGCTGCGCCGCGACGGCGAGGCCGACACCCAGCCGACGCCCGCCGAGCGGCCCCTGCCGCCACCGGTGGCGCCGTTCCAGCGCGAGTTCGAGGGCCTGCCGGTCGACAACGGCGAGCTCCCCCTGCTGACGACAGCCCCGAGCGCCGCCAAGCCCGCCCTCGGCGACGTCCCCGACGTGGCCCTTGCCCACGCCGCCGACGCCCTCGGCGACGAGCCGGAGAAGGTCTGGGTGCTGCCCACCGCCGAGATGCTCGACACCGTCACCGGCAAGCGCGAGCGCCTCGAGCAGGAGGTCCGCGCCACCGCGGTGGCCATCGAGAACACCCTGGCGTCGTTCGGCGTCGAGGCCCACGTGCGCGGCGTCAACAGCGGACCGACGGTCACCCAGTACGAGCTGCAGCCCGGCCCCGGAGTTCCGGTCAGAAAGATCACCAACTACCAGACCGACCTGGCCCTGGCCCTGGCCGCGCCGATCCGCATCCAGGCGCCCATCCCCGGCAAGGCGGCGATCGGCGTCGAGGTGCCCAACAAGGCGGCCCAGCTGGTCACCCTCAAGCAGGTGGTGCAGGCGCCCGCCTTCAGCGACACGCGCAACCGCCTCGCCGTCGCGCTGGGCGCCGACGTGTCGGGACACCCCGTCGTCGGCGACCTGGCGCGCATGCCGCACCTGCTCGTCGCCGGCGCCACCGGCAGCGGCAAGTCGGTGTGCA
>CAZCJX010000191.1:0-4498 GCA_964499205.1 uncultured Actinomycetes bacterium
TCGGCATGGACTGGCAGATACAGGAGACCACCGCCCGGCAGCGGGTGCTCATCCTCGTCTCGCGTCTCGGCCACTGCCTCAATGACCTGCTCTTCCGCTGGCGCAGCGGCTCGCTGCCCGCCGAGGTCGTCGCCGTGGCCTCCAACCACACCGACCTGGAGTCGCTGGCCACGGCACACGGCGTTCCCTTCCACCACCTGCCGGTGACGGCGCAGACGCGCGCCAGCCAGGAGCAGCGCCTGCTGGAGCTGGTGCGCAGCCTCGACGTCGACCTGGTCGTCCTGGCCCGCTACATGCAGATCCTCTCCGACGAGATGTGCAACCAGCTCTACGGCAGGATGATCAACATCCATCACTCCTTCCTGCCCTCGTTCCGCGGCGCGCGTCCCTACCAGCAGGCGCACGACCGTGGCGTCAAGCTGATCGGCGCCACCGCGCACTACGTCACCGCGGACCTCGACGAGGGACCCATCATCGAGCAGGAGATCGGCCGCGTCGACCACGGCCTGGGACCCGAGGAGCTGACCGCGGTGGGGCGTGACATCGAATGCGTCACCCTGGCGCGCGCGGTCGCCTGGCACCTCGACCACCGCGTGCTGCTCAACGGCAACCGCACCGTGGTCTTCCGCTGAGGCTCAGGCCGCCGGCAGCGACTCCGCGGGCAGCGCGTAGTACTGCTCGTACACGGCCTTGGCCCGGGTGCGGCTGTCCTCCCAGTTCCAGTCGTGGCCGAGGAATCGCGCGGGGCTGAGCGACTGCACGTACGGCGAGGGATCGCCGGAGATGCTCTCCACCAGGTGCTGGGCGATGCCCGCAGAGCCCGAGACACCGTGCGCATTGCAGGCGGCGGCCATGACCAGGCCGCGCACTCCCGGCACCGGGCCGACGACGAAGCGGCCGTCGGGCGCGAACGCCGGCCATCCGCGGAACACCGCCTTGACGCCAGCGCGGCCAACGTCGGGAATGATCGCCTCGACGCTGCTGGCGAATTGGCCGAGGACGTCCCAATCCGGTTCGGCGAGCAGCGTCGAGGCGACCCCGACGCCGCGCGGATCGAGGCTGGTGGCGCGCCGCTCGAAGCCGCCGCACAGAATGCTGCCGACCTCGCCGCGCGCGTACACCTGCATGTCGGCGAAGCGCAGGCAGGGGATGTCGGGATGCCAACCCTCGACCGGCTCGGTGATGAAAAAGGAGTGGCGCACCGGGATGATGGGCAACTCCACGCCCACCGACGCGGCCAGCCCGTAGGCCCACGGCCCCGCCGCGTTGATGACCATCTCGGTGCGGTGGGCGCCGAACGGCGTCACCACCCCCTCCACCGCGGCGTTGCGCACGACGATGCCGGTCACCGGCGTGTGCGTGCAGATGCTGACGCCGAGATCACGCGCCGCGCTCGCGTAGGCGTTGGTCAGGCTGTTGGGCTGCACGTAGCCGTCGCTGGGAACCCAGAGCGCGCAGACCACGGTGCGCGGATCGATGACCGGGCAGATCTCCGCGGCGCGCTGCGCGTCGACGATCTCCACCTCGAGCCCCACCGATTCGGCGATGGCCGCGATGGTGCGGAACTCGCGCACGCGCGCCGGCTCAGTGGCGATGCGCAGGCTGCCGGACGGCCGCCAGTCGGCCGTGTAGCCGGTCTCCTCCTCCATGTGCGCGTAGAGGCGAGCGGAGGCGATGGCCAGGCGGGTGCGATCCAGGGTGGTGCGCGACTGCCCGACAAAGCCGGCCGCCTGCGAGGAGGTGGCCGCGGCGAGATCGCCCTTCTCCAGCAGCTGGATGTCCCGGACGCCCGACCTGGCCAGGTGGTAGGCGACCGCGCAGCCGATGGCGCCGCCTCCGACGATGGTCACCGCGGCGTCGCGTGGGACACTCATCGCAGCACTCCCCAGGCTCGACGGGTTCAGCGTCGAGGGCGGTCCTCTAATGGTCGGACCATTGTAGGGGAATTTGGTCCATCAAAGGTACGGCGCCGGCGTCTCGGGCTGGCCCACCCGCACGCGGGCGGCAACTCTTGAGACACGATCGACACGCGAAGCAGGCGAGCAGGCTCAGGGACGGCTGAACGACGGCGTCAGCACCTGACGCAGCGCCGACGGGCT
This sequence comes from uncultured Actinomycetes bacterium, assembly GCA_964499205.1. GTDB lineage: Bacteria > Chloroflexota > Dormibacteria > Aeolococcales > Aeolococcaceae > DASRDZ01. The sequence goes on from CAZCJX010000191.1 coordinate 2,100, forward strand.
GCGGCCCAGCTCGCGGCGCAGCACCCGGCAGAGGTGACTCTGGTCGGCGAAACCGGCGTCGGCGGCGAGCCGGGCGAGGTTGTGCTCACCGCCGGCCAGGCGCTCCAGGGCGCTGCGGGCGCGCAGCCGCATGCGATGTGCGGAGATGGTTTGTCCCGTGACTGACCGGAACACACGGCTCACGTGATGTGGTGAGACCGCGAGATCGCGCGACAGCTCGCGAAGCGAGCGGTTGGGGACGGCGGCGAGCTGTTCGCGCACTGCGTCGGCGAGCCGGCGGTGCGCATCGGCGGTCGTCGGGCACCCAGAGGTGAGTCGCTCCGGCACGGCAACCTCCAGGGCGTCGGCCGCCAGCGAAATGGCCCGTTCCGTCAGCTCCTCCGCTGGCGCGCCGCGGTGCGCGGCGGCAAGGAGGAGCCGGTGGTCGAGGTCGACGCTGGGAGAGGTCGGCAGTGTGCCGCTCGGCAGACGCTCGTCGCCACCGCACAGGGCCGCGACGGTTGTGGCGTCGAGGCCGACGGCGGTGCAGTCGTCGCCTCCCTGGTGGGGATGGTCGTAGCGCTGCTCCTCACCCGCGTTGACGCAGAAGGCGACGCTGGGCTCGAGCAGCGCCGTCACCCCGCCCCCGCTGCGTACAAAGCAGCCGCGGCGGACGAACACGATGGCCGCGCTGGCGCGATGCTCGACCGCGTCACCGCGGCCGGCGGCATGGCGGCAAGCGACGTCCGCGACGGTCACGCCATCCCGGTCGAGCAGGGCCTTCTCGGCGAGCACGCCGGGCATTCTAGGCGTGCGAGCACCAATGTCCAAGACGCGCGTCCGCTCCATGAGTAGCGTCGTGCAGCGGTCGCGCTCACTGCGCGACAGGAACACCGAGGAGATGAAGAACATGGCATCCATCCGGCAGGAATTCGTGATCGACGCGCGAGCGGAGGACGTGTGGGAGGCGCTTCGCGACTTCGGCAACGTGCACACTCGACTCGCCACCGGATTCGTCGTCGATGCGCACCTGGAGGGCGATGATCGTGTGGTCACCTTCGCCGGCCTTTCCGTGGCGCGTGAGCGCCTGGTCGACTGCGACGACGAGATGCGCCGCCTCGTGTACACGGTGGTGGAGGGTCGTCTGTCACTGACACACCACAACGCCTCCGCGCAGGTGTTCGACGAGGGAGACGGACGCAGCCGGTTCGTGTGGATCACCGACGTGCTGCCACACGAGGCGGCTCCGATCGTCGCCGGCCTCATGGAGCAGGGAGCGACCGCTATGCAGCGGACCCTGGAGAAGAACAGCTGACGTCAGGTCCCTGCCGCGGCGCGCTGTTCCAGCAGGTAGACCTCGGCAGGATTGCGCGTCAGCGCGGCGGCGGCGCGGTCCTCCGCGGCGGCGTCGTGGATTCGCCCCAGCGCGCGCAGCAGGTGGGCGCGGGTGGCGTGGAAGAGGTGGTACCCGGCGAGACGGTCGGCGATGGGCTCGAGCGCGGCGAGGGCGGCCGCGGCGCCCTTGGTGTGCTCCAGGGCGATGGCGCGGTTGAGCATGACGATCGGCGATGCGGAGAGCGCGGCGAGGGTGTCGTAGAGAGCAACGATGCGCTCCCAGTCGGTGTCCTCCCAGCGGCGCGCCCGTGCGTGGCATGCGGCGATCGCGGCCTGCGCCTGGTAGGTGCCGGGACACCCCTGCCGCAGGGCGCGGTTGAGCAGGGCGATGGCTCCGTCGATCAGCCCGCGGTCCCACAGTGTGCGGTCCTGGTCGCGCAGCAGAACGAGGTGTCCGTCGGCGTCGAAACGGGCGGCGCGGCGCGCCTGGTTGAGGCGGAGCAGAGCGGCCAGCCCGATCACCTCCGGCTCGTCGGGGAGCAGCTCGAGGAGGAGCCCCGCGAGCCATTCCGCATCGGCGGCGAGCTCGGCGCGTTCGGGGACGTCGGGACCGGTGGAGAGGAAGCCTTCGTTGAACATGAGGTACACGGCGGCGAGCACCTCGCCCAGCCGCATCGTCAGGTCCTCGCCCTGCGGGACGCGAAAGGCGACGCCGGCCTCGACCAGCTTGCGCTTGGCTCTCACGATGCGCTTGGTCATGGTGGCTTCGCTGGTCAGGAAGGCGCGCGCCAGCTGGTGGGTGGTGAGGCCCAGCACCGAGCGCAGCGTCAATGCGATCTGCGCGTCGGGCGACAGGGAGGGATGGCAGCAGGTGAAGATCAGCGCGAGACGATCGTCGACGACGTGCGCCGCGTCCATGTCGGCAACCTCGTCGATGCGCCCCAGCAGCTGCAGCTTCTCGCGTCCGCGCGCCTCGCGGCGCAGCCGGTCGAGGGCGCGGTTGCGCGCCACGACGCGCAGCCAGGCGCTCGGCTGCGGCGGCACGCCGTTCTCCGGCCAGACGCGCAGCGCTTCGAGGATGGCGT
>CAZCJX010000192.1:0-4491 GCA_964499205.1 uncultured Actinomycetes bacterium
CGCATCCCCGCGTTCTCGGCGACGCGGATCGACGCCGCGTTGCGCGGCATGATCGCCGCCTGCACCCGGTGCAGCTTCTCGACGGTGAAGGCGTGGTCGACGGCCAGCCGCGCCGCGGTGCTGGCGATGCCGCGCCCGTTGTGCTCCTCGCTGACGAAGTAGCCGAGGTAGCAGTTCTGGAAGGCGCCGCGGGTGATCTCGCTCAGCGTCACCCGGCCGGCGGGGACGGCGCCGGCGAGGATGACGAAGTCGCGCAGCAGGCCCAGCTGCTGCGCCCGCAGCGTCGCCGCCAGCGCCGCCTCCTGGCCGCGCAGGGTCAGCCAGGAGTCGTCGTGCAGCGGCTCCCAGGGACGCAGGAAGTGGGCGTTGCGCAGGTAGAGGTCGAGCAGCAGCGGCGCGTCGTCCTGGCGCAGCAGGCGGATCTCCACGCGCATCCCGCTCGACCCTCGCCGGGCTAGGGGCGCCTGGGGGTGGGCGTCGCCAGCAGCGACGGCATGCCTTCCTGCACGAAGCCCCAGTCGAGCAGGTCGCGCGAGTCGGTGTAGAGCTGGCCGGCGTTCATCAGCACCGAGATCAGGCGGTGCCCGTCGCGCTCGGCCATGCCCACCAGGCAGGCGCCGGCGTCACCGGTGTAGCCCGGCTTGATGCCGGTGGCGGCGGGGTAGATGCGCAGCAGGCGGTTGAGGTTGCCGAGGAAGAACGCCTGGTGCGCCGGCGAGGCGGGCAGGTCGATCTCGGTTTGGGACACGATCTGCCGGAACAGGGGGAACCGGGCGACGTCGACGCTGGCGATGGCGGCGAGGTCGTAGGCCGAGGCCAGCTGCTGCGGGTCGTCGAGGCCGACGGGGCTGGTGAAGTGCGAGTCGTGCAGGCCCAGCGCGGCGACCTGGCGGTTCATGGTGGCCACGAAGGAGTCGAGGCCGACGGTGTCGACGGCCAGCGCGTCGGCGGCGTCGTTGGCGCTCACGGTGAACATGCCGTCGAGCAGCTCCTGGACGGTGAGGCGGTTGCCCGCCACCAGTCCCATCTTGGTCTCGTCGCCCGCCTGGTGCAAGGCGTCGGCGGTGACGGTGACCACCCGGTCGGGAGCGAAGTTCTCCAGCGCCACCAGGGCGCTCATCACCTTGGTGGTGCTGGCCGGCGGCCGCGGCTGGTGGGGGTTGCGCTCCCAGAGGATGGCGCCGGTGTCGAGGTCGACGAGGATGCCGCTGTCGGCGTGGACGTTGGGGGCGCCGCTGTGCAGTGCCGACTCGTCGGTGAAGCTGACGTGCTGGTGCACCAGCCCGAGCACGGGCACCGGGGTCGCCCGCGGCTCCGCCTCGCTGCGGCTGACGGTGTGCGCCGCGGCGGCGCGCGCCTGCTGGTGGACGCCGTCGCCCCCCGACGGCTGGTTGGCCACGACCACGATGGCGAGGAATGCGACAGCCGCGACGGCGGCCAGCGCGCGGCGTTGCCGTTGGCTGAGACGTTGGAGGAGATGAAGGCTTCGCATGCGTGCCGTGGGGCGGCGCAATCGTACCGTCCCCGCTGGCGACGTGGGCGCTCCGGTCAGTCCTGGCAGGAACCCCGCTTCACGCGGCGACGAGGTCGCCGAGCACCTCGGCGGCCTGGTCGATCCCCGCCTTGACGGAGTCGACGTCGAAGCCCGCGGGGGGCAGGACCAGCCGGTCGGGCTTCATCTCCATGAGCACCTCGACCAGCGCCCGGTCGGCCCGCGCGCCGAGGGTCAGCTCGATGGCGGCGGGGTCGCGGCCGGCGTCCTCGGCGGCCTGGCGCATCACCTCGAGCATCGGCTTGACGTCCTCGGGCATGCTGCGCCCGGGGAAGAAGCCGTCGCCGAGCCGCCCGGCCCGCCGCGCCGCCACCTCGCCGTGGCCGCCGATGACCACGGGGATGCGCCGGTGCACCGGCTTGGGCCACATGCGCGCGTCGTGGAAGCGAACCGTCGCGCCCTCGTAGCTGGGCTCGTCCTGCGACCAGAGGACGCGCATCGCCTCGACGTATTCCTCGGCGCGGCGGCCGCGCCCCTCGAACGGCACGCCGAGCGCCTCGAACTCCTCGCGCAGCCAGCCGATGCCGACGCCGAGGATGGCGCGGCCGTGCGACAGCACGTCGAGGGTGGCGAACTCCTTGGCGGTGATCAGCGGCGAGCGCTGCGGCAGGATCAGCATGCCGGTGGCCAGCTTGATCCGCTCGGTGTGCGCCGCCACGAAGCTGAGCCAGACCAGCGGGTCGGGGATGGGCACGTCGTCGCCGCCGGCCATCCTGCCGGAGCGGTTGTAGGGGTACTTCGACTCGTAGCCGGCGGGCACCACGACGTGCTCCACCGTCCACAGCGATTCGAATCCCGCCGCCTCGGCGTGCCTGGCCACCTCGGCCGCCCCCTCGGGGTTCACCATCGCCATGGTGTTGGCGAACATCAGGCCCAGCTTCATCCTCGCGGCCTCCAAGCGTGTCGTCAGGGCAGCAGAGTGTGGCACGGCGATTGGTCCGCCGGTCTGGCGGGTATGCAGTGGGCAGATTCCCCGAAGGAGGTTCCACTCGTCCCCATGCGGCTCGACCGCTTCACCGAACGATCCCAGGAGGCTCTGCAGGCCGCCCAGCAGGCGGCGCAGACTCTCCAGCACCCCACCGTCGACCCTGAGCACCTGCTCCTCGCCCTGCTGGAGCAGCCCGAGGGCCTGGTTCCCACCCTGCTGCGCCGGCTGGAGGCGCAGCCGGAGCCGATGTCGGCACGCCTGCAGTCCACTCTCGACGCGCGGCCCAAGCAGATCGGCGGCGAGCCCGCCGTCGGCCCCGCGCTGCGCACCGTGCTGATGGCCGCCTTCGACGAGATGAACCGGCTCAAGGACGAGTACGTGTCCACCGAGCACCTGCTGCTCGCCCTCGCCGGGCAGGACCAGGGCGAGGCGGCGCGGCTGCTGCAGCAGGCGGGCGTCACCCGCGACCGCATCTACTCGATCCTCGAGGCGGTGCGCGGCTCGCAGCGCGTCACCGACGCCAACCCCGAGGCCAAGTACGAGGCCCTGGAGAAGTACGGCCGCGACCTCACCGACGCCGCCCGCCGCGGCAAGCTCGATCCCGTGATCGGGCGCGACGACGAGATCCGCCGCGTCATGCAGGTGCTCTCGCGGCGCACCAAGAACAACCCGGTGCTGATCGGCGAGCCCGGCGTCGGCAAGACGGCGATCGCCGAGGGCCTGGCCCAGCGCATCGTCGCGGGCGACGTGCCCGAGGGCCTGAAGGACCGCCGCGTGGTGGCCATGGACCTGGGCGCGATGGTGGCCGGCACCAAGTACCGCGGCGAGTTCGAGGATCGCCTCAAGGCGCTGCTCCGCGAGGTCACCTCCAGCGACGGCAGGGTCATCCTCTTCATCGACGAGCTGCACACCCTGGTCGGCGCCGGCGCCGCCGAGGGCTCGATGGACGCCGCCAACCTGCTCAAGCCCGCCCTGGCACGCGGCGAGTTGCGGGCGATCGGGGCCACAACTCTCGACGAGTACCGCAAGCACATCGAGAAGGACGCCGCGCTGGAGCGCCGCTTCCAGCCGGTGTACGTCGACCAGCCGTCGGTGGAGGACACCATCTCCATCCTGCGCGGCCTCAAGGAGCGGTACGAGGTGCACCACGGCGTGCGCATCACCGATTCGGCGATCGTCGCCGCGGCGATGCTCTCCAACCGCTACATCACCGACCGCTTCCTTCCCGACAAGGCGATCGACCTCGTCGACGAAGCCGCCTCACGGCTGCGCATCGAGATCGACTCGCTGCCCACCGAGCTCGACATCGTGGAGCGCGAGATCCGGCAGCTGGAGATCGAGCGCGAGGCGCTGCGCAAGGAGACCGACGCGGCGTCGCGCGAACGCCTCGAGGCGCTGGAGCGCGAGCTGGCCAACCTGCAGGAGCGCGCCTCCGGCATGCGCGAGCGCTGGCAGCAGGAGAAGGGCGCGCTGACCGCCATCCGGGAGATCAAGGAGCGCATCGAGCAGGTGCGCCACGACGCCGAGCGCGCCGAGCGCATGGCCGACTTCGGCCGCGCCGCCGAGCTCAAGTACGGGCAGCTCACCGAGCTGCAGAACGGCCTCGAGGCCGAGCAGGCGCGCCTCCGCGAGCTGCAGGGCGACCGCCCGCTGCTCAAGGAGGAGGTCGACGACGAGGACATCGCCCTGGTGGTGTCGCGCTGGACCGGCGTGCCGGTCAGCAAGATGCTGGAGGGCGAGATGCAGAAGCTGGTGCACATCGAGGAGCGGTTGCACGAGCGCGTCATCGGCCAGGACGACGCCATCGCGGCGGTCGCCAACGCGGTGCGCCGCGGCCGTGCCGGCCTTTCGGATCCGAACCGTCCCATCGGCTCGTTCCTCTTCCTCGGTCCCACCGGCGTGGGCAAGACCGAGCTGGCGCGCGCCCTGGCGCAGTTCCTCTTCGACGACGAGCGGGCCATGGTGCGCATCGACATGAGCGAGTTCATGGAGAAGCACTCGGTGGCGCGCC
>CAZCJX010000193.1:0-4363 GCA_964499205.1 uncultured Actinomycetes bacterium
CGCTGCGCCTGGAGGAGCTCAACCAGCTCTACGGGCAGGAGCGCGAGATCGTCGACAAGCTCACCGAGTCGGAGCGGCAGTACGGCGAGGTGCTCAGCACCGTGTCGCACGAGCTGAAGACGCCGCTGATGGGCATCCGCGGCTTCGCCCAGATGATCCGCGACGGCGACGTCGAGGGCGACGAGGCCAAGGACTTCGCCACCGAGATCTACGAGAACGCGGTGCGCCTGTCCACCTACGTGGAGCGCATGCTCCAGGAGGAGGCGGTGCAGAACGGCGCCGAGTCGCTGGACATGCGCGACGTGCGCATCGGCCCGCTGGTGGCCCAGGTGATCCGCTCGCTGGGGCCCAGCGCGCCCAACCACGAGCTGGTCAGCACCGTCGGCGACGACATCCCGTCGGTTTCCGGCGATCCTGACAAGATCACCCAGATCCTGATCAACCTGGTGAGCAACGCCATCAAGTACAGCCCGCGCGGCGGCACGGTGCGGGTCAGCGCCACGCCGCAGGACCGCTGGCTGGAGGTGGTGGTCAGCGACGAGGGCGTGGGCATCCCGCCCGAGGCGCGCGGCCGCATCTTCGACCGCTTCTTCCGCGTCTCCTCGTTCGAGACCAAGAACATCTCCGGCACCGGCCTCGGCCTCAGCATCGTCAAGGGCCTGGTCGAGCTGCACGGGGGACGGATCTGGGTGGAGAGCGAGGTGGGACACGGCAGCAGCTTCCATGTCACCCTTCCCCAGACGCTCTACTTCCCGACGCCCACCGAGTACGACTCCGTGGGCACCCCGCCCGCCGCTGCAACCACCTCCAAGGGGTCCCGATGAAGCTACTCGTGGTCGACGACGAGCCCTCGGTTCGCAAGCTGCTCAAGCGTTTCTTCGAAGCGCGCGGCTACGACGTCGCGGTCGCCGACAACGGGCTGATGGGGTGGACGGCCACTCGCGACGAGGCGCCTGACCTGGTGGTCAGCGACGTCGCCATGCCGGAGATGGACGGGTACGAGCTGGTGCGCACCATCCGCCGCAATCCCGCCACGGCGACCATCCCGGTGATCCTGCTCAGCGCCCACTCCGAGGCCAACGAACTGGTCGCCGGCTACGAGTCCGGCGCCGACGACTACGTCACCAAGCCCGTCGACATGGAGGTGCTCGGCCTCAAGATCGACGCGCTGCTGCGCCGCGCCCGCGCCACCGGCGGCGGGCTGGCCGCGCCGACCACCGGCAAGCTGATCGTGGTGACCAGCGCCAAGGGCGGCGTCGGCACCACCACCCTGGCCGCCAACCTCGCCGTCCTGCTCGGCCGCCGCAGCGAGACGGTGTGCGCCTACGACCTCAACCTCGAGCACGGCGACCTGCCGGTGATGTTCGACCTGCAGCCCAAGATGGGCATCGGCGAGGCGGTGCGCGACATGGTCCAGCAGGGGGACGGCTTCCAGTGGGACGACTACCTGGTCCGCCACTCCAGCGGCGCCAAGGTGCTGGCCGCCCCGCCCAAGCCGCACGACGCCTCGGCGGTCACCGAGGACCTGGTCGCCCAGGTCACCACCAAGCTGCGCGACCTGCACGACTACGTCATCGCCGACCTGCCGCCGTCGTACAGCGACATGGCCCTGTCGGTCTACGAGTCCTCCGACCGCATCGTCGCCGTCACCTCCCCGGAGCTGACCTCGCTGCGGCGCACCAAGGAGCTGCTCGGCGTGCTCGCCAGCCTGGGCGTGCCCGACGAGCGGGTGCTGGTGGTGCTCAATCGCATCATCGAGGTGCCCGCCATCGACGCCCGTCGCGCTGAGGCGTTCCTGCGCAGGCCGGTGGCGGTTACCATCCCCAACGGCGGGCAGGTCTTCCCGGATTCGGTGTCGACCGGCCGGCCCGTGGCCCTCTCACAACCGAACATCCCGGCCGTCGTCGCCATCAGCGACCTGGCCACCATGCTCTAGCGGGCAAGGCCCTCCCTGGCCGCGCCGAAGGAGCGGAGAGCGGAGCACCCCCAGCCCGACGTGACCCCCCCGGACCGTTCGCAGCCCGATCCGACCCCCTCCCCCGAGCCCGAGCGCCGCGGCTTCCTCGGCTTCGGCCGCCGTCGCGGTCCCACCAAGCAGCCCCCAGCCAGCCTGGCCGCGGCGCGCCGCCAGGTCGCCGACCTGCAGAAGCGCCACGAGAAGCTCGAGGCGGCACTCAGCGCCATCCGCAACGACCTGTCGTCGACGGCGGCCGAGCGCGACCAGCTGCGCGAGCGGGTCACCCGGCTCGACGCCGACCTGGCCACCGAGCGCGACGGCCACGCCATGGCCCAGCTCCAACTCCGCGAGGCGCGCGAGAAGTGGGGTGAGGCGGAGCGGGTGGGCCAGCAGCTGCAGCAGGCCCTGGCCGCCGAGCGCGACGCCCGGCAGCAGTGGGAGGCGGCGGCCAACGACCGCCAGGCGCGGTACACCGCGCTGGAGCAGCAGTGGCAGCAGCTGCGCCAGCAGCACGCCGCCCTGGAGATCGCCCACGCCGCCGAGAAGCGCGACCACGAGCAGTTCGAGGCCGTCGCCGGCGAGCGGGCCGCCCAGCTGGAGCGCCTCGGCGCCGAGCTCGCGGCGCTGCGCCAGGCCTACGAGCAGGCCACCGCGGCACACCAGGCGGAGGCGCAGGCGCACGCCTACTTCGAGTCCCTCGCCGCCGACAAGGCGGCCACGCTCGACCGGCTCACCGGCGAGCACACCGCCCTGGGGGCGCAGCACGAGCAGCTGACCGCGGCGCACGCCGAGGAGCAGCGGCAGCGCGAGCTCGCCGAGATCACCGCCGCCGCCCATGCCCAGCGCATCGACGGGCTGCAGGCGGAGCTCGCCGCCGTCAACGCGACGCTGGCGGCCACCCAGGCGGCGCTCGGCGAATCCCAGCAGGCGCAGCAGGAGGCGACCGCGCAGGCGGCCGACCTGGCGCAGCGGCTCAGCGCCCTGCAGGCCGAGCACGGCACCCTGGCCGAGCAGCACGCGGCGCTCACCGCGCAGCACGCCGAGCTCGCCGAGATGCACCGCGCCGAGCAGAACGCCCGGCAGCAGTGGGAGGCGCACGCCAAGGAGCTCACCGACACCCTCACCGCCGAGCGCGAGGAGTACCAGCGCACCCTGGAGGACGAGCGGCGCACCGCCGAGGCGGCCCGCGCCGAGCAGGCCTTCCAGCACCGCGAGGAGCTCGACCGCCTGGTCGCCGAGCACACCGCCGTGCTCACCGCCACCCAGCAGCAGCTGGCCCAGACCCAGGCCACCCTGGAGAGCACCACCGCCGACCTCGGTGCCACCCGCGCCGACGTGCAGCGCCTCACCGAGGACCTGCAGGCGTCGCGCGGCGAAGCGGAGGCGGCCACCCAGCGCGCTCGCGAGGAGAGCGAGCTGCGCCACGCCGCCGACAAGCGCCGCGTCGAGGTCGAGGAGGAGCTCGACTACATGCGCAGCGAGGTGATGGGCGGCGCCGGCGACAAGGGGCGCAAGCGCGGCCTGCTGCGCCGCAAGGGCGCGCCGCTCAAGGCCGCCGAGCAGCTGCCCCGCTCCCTGGTGCACGGCCCCACCGAGGAAGCGCCGACCCCCGAGGCGAGCGAGGAGGTCGCCGACATCATCGAGCGCCGGTTGTTCGGGGACGGATAGAAGCAGGGTCGGCGCGGGGGCTCCGTATCATTCACCGCCGATGCCCCAGACCCTCTTCGACAAGATCTGGACCAACCACCTCGTCCACGACGACGACGGCACGGCGATCCTGTTCATCGACCTCCACCTCGTCCACGAGGTGACCTCGCCGCAGGCCTTCGAGGGCCTGCGCCTGTCGGGCCGCCGCGTCCGCCGCCCCGACCTCACCGTGGCGACGATGGACCACAACGTGCCCACCACCGACAGGTCCCTGCCCATCGCCGACCCCATCGCCAAGCAGCAGATGGACACGCTGGTGGCCAACTGCCGCGAGTTCGGCATCCCCTGCTACGGCATCGGCGACCCGCGCCAGGGCATCGTGCACATCATCGGCCCCGAGTTGGGATTGACCCAGCCGGGCATGACCATCGTCTGCGGCGACTCGCACACCGCGACGCACGGCGCGTTCGGCGCGCTGGCCTTCGGCATCGGCACCAGCGAGGTGGAGCACGTCCTGGCCACCCAGACGCTGGTGCAGCGCCGCCCCAGCACCATGGAGGTGCGCGTCGACAACGCGCTGGGCTTCGGCGTCACCGCCAAGGACCTGATCCTCGGCATCATCGGTGCCATCGGCGTCGACGGCGCGGTGGGGCACGTCATCGAGTACACCGGCGAGGCGGTGCGCGCGCTCTCCATGGAGGGACGCATGACGGTGTGCAACATGTCGATCGAGGGCGGCGGCCGGGCCGGCATGATCGG
>CAZCJX010000194.1:0-4326 GCA_964499205.1 uncultured Actinomycetes bacterium
GTCAGGACTCCACCCTTTCAAGGTGGCAACCGGGGTTCGACTCCCCGTGCGGGTAGAGCGCCACACAACACCGAGCCTCTGCCTGCGAGCCTATGCGACGCGTGAGGCGCGGCACCCGGGGGCCGAGGTCGCCGGACGCGGCTCCGATGGCTGGTGGAGCGCACGAGGAGTACTCGGACTTTGATCCGCAACATACATAATATTGCGTAAGCATCCAGCCAAGACACGTGGCCGCACCAAGAGCGCGCGTGACACCATTCGTGGTGCCTCGCAAGTTAGCGATCGGGCGCGTCGCCACCGAGCTCACCGCCCTGCGCGCGGAGCGGTGGGCGCCGACCGGCGCGGCGCCGCCAGCCGCCATCGCCGAGCTCAACGCCGCCCTCGACGGCGCCGCGCAGGCGTTGAAGACGGCGCTGAACATCGCGGTCGCGGTGCGGAAACGCCGCTCCACCGCCTTAGGCCTCTAGCCCGTGATGTCTCCGCCAGCGCATCAAGACCGTGAAATGCCGTGAGTCTTGTCGATTCCCGTGAAGTTCCGTTACACTAGAGAGCGTCTTGAGTCAGACCGTTGATCTCGATCAGGCGCGACGTGACGCGGAGCGAGCACAGGCGCACGCCGCCGAGCTCCGCGCGCGTGCTGAGGAGGCGGAGGGGCGAGCTCGTGATCTGCGCCAGTTTTACGAACTTGCCGAGCGCCTCTATGGGTCGGCCCCGCCGCCGAACGGACGTGCGAGTTCACGAGCGCTAGGCGAGGCCGCCGCCCCTGCGCTCACGCTCCCCGATCTGGCGGGAATGGAGGCCGTGGCGGCTGCCAGGATCATCCTCGTCGAACGCTCGGGCGTCGCGATGAGGCCGGTCGAAGTGGCGCGGATCATGCTGGAGCGCGGCTGGACAACCGACAGCGACGACCCCCGCCACGTTGTCGCGAGCGCGCTGGGTCGCCTGGAAGCGACCGATCCGAGGGTCACCAAGCCACGGTACGGCCACTACATGTTCATGCCGAGCGACACCTAACAGCGTGCGAGCCTGACACCGGCTGTGTCCCCGTGGTACCTCATGAGTTCGCGGGGGAGGACAGTCAGGGGTGTGAAACCCCCCTGACCCGGCCCATCGAAGGACCGGAGCCGGTGCCAAGCTCGCACGCCCTAGTTTAACGCCTAAACTGGCCGACAGTGAAGCGCGACCGTCACCTCCCGCCGACGTAGCAGCCACAGAGGCCCGACGACCGGCCGCCCGGAGAGATCCACCCCGACGTGTTCGACCGCGTGCTCAGGAAGGCCGAGGGAGCGGGACCGACCCCGGAAGGCGGGCCGGCATCGCGTCGAACATCGAGCCGGGGTCGTCGCGGTGGGAGTAGCGGAACACGTACTCATCGAGGTAGCTCTGGAGGTGCTGAGCGCTGACGGCGTGGTAGACGGCGCCGATCCCGCGCTTGACCAGCGACCAGAACCCCTCGATGGTGTTGGTGTGGATGTCGCCCACCACGCCGATGTGCGCCGAGCGCTTGATCCGCTTGTGGTGGTAGCCCTGCCGGTGCAGGCCGCGGTACGAGAGCCGTGCTGATCATCCACGCGATGAAGATGCGCCGCGCCTATCGATATCTCTACCGCCAAGCGATGCAAGACCAGTAAAGATGAAGACGAAGTCTGGAACGCCGGTGACGGCGGACATGATCGAAGCGCTCAGCGCCGAAGCGGAGCGAGGCTACGACCCGGCCACGCTGCGGCGCCGCCGCATTGGGCGACCATCGCTCGACGGCGACGGGGAGTCCCCGCGCCTCCAATATCGTGTGCCGTCAAGGACATACACCCGCGCGCTTCAGCGTGGGCAGGCGCAGGGCCTGCCAACGATCAGCGCCCTATCACGCGCACTGTTGGAGGGTTACGCGGAAGGAAGGATCAAGCTCCCAGCGGCGGTCAAACGGGTTGCACGGCCCAAGAGCGCGCGGAAGTCACGCCTCGGCAGGTAGGGGTCCGTGTCACCCCTCGGCAGGGAGGGGTCCGTTACTGTGTGAAGCCAACCGGTGCGACGAACTGAGTCGCGTTGGCATCTCCGCCCGGCACCGACTACGGTGTCACTGGGTCCCATGTGGCCGGGCCAGACCAGGTGAGGGTGCTTCCTGGTGCGCCCATGCACGGTGCGCTTGGCGGCGTCAGGACTGCCACGAAGGCCGCGCCACGCGGGTTGGCAACGACGAGCAGGCCAGCGAGGAACACCCCGCCGCCGCCGTCGCCGTACGAGACGCTCCCCTCGACACAGTCGCCCGTGTACGTGACTGGGTTTGAACTGCCCCACGGGCCGGGAGTGGTCACGTTGAGGAGCGATGACGACCCGTTGACGGTCTCACCCACGCATGATCCGGCTGCGTTGTCGAGAGCGGTGATGGTGACGAAGGTTGCGAGTGTGTTGGGAACGACAAGGGAATAGGTGCCGACGCACTCCGTCGCTGTGGAGGCCGCCGCTGGACGGATTCCCAGGAACGGCAAGGCTCCGGCCACAACCACCCCTGCGACAATGCAACGAAAGCCACGATTTGCCCAACCCGCTCGCATTTACCTATCCCTTCCACATGGAGCGCCGCGCACGCGACGCGTATGCGGCAGGATATCGGTCCGCGGTCAACGCGCGCAACAGGCCAGTGGCATGCGCCGCGCCCCGGAGCAGGCGATGTCACACACGGTGCGGCCAAGCCGGTCCGGGCATCGAGGCTATGCAGGCGTCCTTCGCGCAGGCTTCATAGCCGCCCCGCTCCATCCCGGTTGCCGCTTACCACCGGGTGCTACGGAGGCCGTGTCCCAGCACTTGTCAACGTGTACCCTCGGCGCGTGCCTGCCTGTCTCATCACCGGAGCCGGCCGCCGAGGTGGGATCGCCGCTGCGTGCGCTCTCGGCCTGGCGGCCGACGGCTGGGACCTCGCGCTCACGTCGTGGAGGCCCTACGATCGCGAGCTGGGTCCGCCCGGTAGCGATGACGGCGAGCCGGCGGCGCTCGTGGACGAGTTGCGGGGGATGGGCGTGCGGGCGGTCCACCACGAGGCCGATCTCTCCGCTGCCGCCGCGGTTCCGGCGCTGTTCGACCATTTCTCTGGCCTGCTCGAACCCTTCGCGGCGGTCGTCGCCGCCCACTGCCGTGATGTCGAGCTTGCACTCATGGATGCCAGCGCGGAGGAGCTCGATCTGCACTTCGCAGTCAACGCGCGGTCGGTTGCCCTGATGCTGCAGGAGTTCGCGCGGCGGTTGCCCGGCAATAACGGCCGCTTCGTTGCCTTCACCAGCGACGCCCTGCGCGACAACGTTCCCTACGGCGTCAGCAAGGGGGCGCTCGACCGCGTGGTCCTCGCCGCCGCGATGGAGCTTGGGCCGCGCGGGATCCGGGCGAACTGCATCGATCCTGGGCCGACGGAGACGGGCTGGATCGACGCGGCCACCCGGCAAAGGCTCTCCGCCCGCGCGCCTCTCGGCCGGCTGAGCGAGCCGTCCGACAGCGCCAACCTCGTCCGCTTCCTCCTCTCGCCGGCAGGCGCTTGGATCAACGGCCAGATCCTGCAGTCGGACGGCGGCTTCTCAGTCCGCTGATCCCTCCGCGACCACCGTACTCGAAAGAACTCGCCGACGATTCAGTCGATGGTTCCGGCAGGAACCACCCACTCACACGGTTGACCGGTCGCTGCAGAAATGCGATCGAAATCAGCGTCGTAGTGCAGAACGACGAGCCCGGCCTCCTCGGCCGTCGCGGCGATCAGAAGGTCTGGCACCTTTCTTCCGAGCTGGCTGCGGCTTGCCAGGGCCCGCTGGACCTGCCGGGCACGTTGCACGTGGCGCGCGTCGGTTTCGATGAGGCTGAAGATGCGCGCTGCCTGATGGAGCGCATCCCACTCGGCCGCGGTCCGCGCCGAATACCCGACTTCGAGGTCGGAGATGCCGGCGCGCGCCACTCGGCCAGCCGCGGCAAGCGGCTCCAGAACCGCACGGACGGACGGGGCCCGGAGCCGGGTGAGCACGCTCGTGTCGACCAGGTGGGTCAGCGCCACGCTTCGTCGCGATCCCGCAGACGAATCCGGCTCAGCACGTCGAGCGCCTTCTCGACGCGATGATCCCGCCGGGCAGTGGCACGGCGAAGGGCTTCGTTGACGGTGTCCCTGATCGTGGCGGTTCGCAGCTCGGCTTGGGCAGCCCGAAGGGCATCCTCATCGATGTCGACAAGATGTTTGCTCACCGCGCCAGTATATACGCAGGGAACACGTTATATACGCGCCCAGGGTGCCGCGCTTCCTCGGTGCATCACATGCACGTCGGTGCTCCGGTGGTGGGTGCGGTGCCGCCGAGG
>CAZCJX010000195.1:0-4241 GCA_964499205.1 uncultured Actinomycetes bacterium
CGGCGTGCGGCCCGACCGGCGCGCGGCCCGGCACGGCGCGCGGCGCGGTTATCCTCTGCCCCCGTGCCTGCGCTCTTCGACATCGAGGGAAGGACCGCCCTGGTGACCGGCGCCTCGTCCGGCCTGGGCGCGCGCTTCGCCCGGGTGCTCGCGGGGGCCGGGGCGCGCGTGGTGCTGGTGGCGCGTCGCGCCGACCGCATCGAGGCGCTGGCGACCGAGCTGGGCGAAGAGCGGGCCGTCGCCGTGGCCGCGGACGTCACCGACGAGACCGCGCTGCGCGCCGCCGTCGACACTGCGGTGCAGCGCTTCGGAAGTCTCGACGTTGTGGTCAACAATGCCGGAATCACCAATCCCGTGCCCGCCCTCGACGAGGACAGCGACGACTTCCGCCGCGTGGTCGAGGTCAACCTGGTGGCGCTGTTCGCAGTCTGCCGCGAGGCGGCCCGGGTGATGATCCCCGCGGGCGGCGGCAGCATCATCAACGTTGCGTCGGCGCTGGGACTGGTGGGCCTCGGTCGCATCCCCCAGGCGTCGTACGCGGCGAGCAAGGGCGGCGTGGTCAACCTGACGCGCGAGCTGGCCGCGCAGTGGGCGCGCAAGGGCGTGCGCGTCAACGCCATCGCGCCCGGGTGGTTCCCCTCGGAGATGACCAGCGTGATGTTCGAGGACGAGCGGTCGATGCGCTTCGTGGAGCGCACCGTGCCGATGGGCCGCCCCGGCCGCGAGGAGGAGCTCGACGGGGTGCTGCTCTTCCTCGCCGGAGACGCGTCGTCCTACGTCTGCGGGCAGACCATCGCCGTCGACGGGGGCTGGACCGCGGTCTGACAGCGGCAGCGCTGAGAAAAGCCCGCGCCGCACCTCACTCCTCTGCCGGCTGCAGCTCCCGCATCCAGCGCTGGGCGTTGGCCCAGTAGCGCTCGCTGGTGGCACGGTGCGCCGCGACGCGCTGATCGCGGGTCGCCTCGTCCGCCTCGACGATCTGCGCCGGCACGCCACGCGCCAGCGCGCCCGCCGGCACCACGTTGCGCGGCGCCACCACCGCACCCGCGGCGATCACGGCGCCGGCGCCGACGCGCACCTCGTGCAGCACCACCGACCCCATGCCGATCAGCGCCGCGTCCTCGACCACGCATCCCTCCAGGCGCACGCCGTGCCCGATGACCACGTCCTCGCCGACCACGGTGCTCAGCCGCCCGGTGGCGTGGATCACCGTGCCGTCCTGCACGTTGGTGCCGCGCCCGATGACGATGCGCCCGTAGTCGCCGCGCAAAACGCAGCCGGGCCAGATGCTCACCTGCGGCCCGATCTCCACGTCGCCGGCGAGGATCGCGCCCGGCGCGATGAACGACTCGGGATGGATGCGCGGCACGCGGTCGCCGAGCCGGTAGACGCTGCCGCGCAGCGGTGCGGTCATGTGCGTGACACCTCCTGCGCCGCGGGCAGCGCGCTGCACACCTCGACGATCGACTCCGCCACCGCCTCGACCAGCAGCGAGGCCTCGGCGTCACCGAGAACCAGCGGCGGGTTGAGCACCACCACGTCGCCGAGCGGGCGCACGATCACGCCGCGACGGCGCGCCGCGAGGATCACCCGGCGGCCCACGCGCAGCGCCGGGTCGAAAGGCTCCTCCAACCCGCCGGCGCCCACCTCGATGCCCACCATGACGCCGCGCTGGCGCACCTGGGCGACGAAGGGCAGGGCGGTGAGCGGCGCCAGCAGCATGGCCAGGCGGTCCGCCAGCGTGCGGGCGCGGGCCAGCGTCCCCTCCTCGTCGAAGAGCTGGAGCGACGCGCGTGCCACCGCGCAGGCGAGCGGGTTGCCGGTGTAGGTGTGGCCGTAGTACAGCGCACGATGCTCGCTGTATGGCGCGGTGAAGAGGTTGAACAGCTCCTCGCGCACCAGGGTCGCCGACAGGGGCAGGTAGCCGCCGGTGATGCCCTTGCCCAGCGCCATGATGTCCGGCGCGACGCCGGCGCCGCCGCTGGCGAACATGTCGCCGGTGCGGCCGAAGCCCACGGCCACCTCGTCGCAGATGACCAGCGCGCCGGCGTCGCGGGCCATCCGCGCCGCGCGTTGCAGCCAGCTGTCGCGGTGCGGCCACATGCCTGCGGCACCCTGCATGCGCGGCTCGACAACCAGCGCGGCGACGGAGGCACCCTGCTCGCGCAGCGTGGCGGAGAGCGCGGCCAGCGACATCTCCTCCGCCTGCCGCGCATCGATGCCGCGGCGTTCGAAGAGGTGCGGCGGCGGCGCGCGCAGCGCGTCGAAGAGGAGCGGGTCGAGGCCGCGGTGGAAGGGCTCGGAGCGGCCGACGCTCACCGCGCCGGGCGTGTCGCCGTGGTACGCCTCGACCAGCGAGACGAAGCGGGTGCGCTGCGGCTCGCCGCGGTGGCGGTGGGCGAGCAGGGCGACCCGCAGGGCCACCTCGACCGCGGCGGCGCCCGCCTCCGAATAGAAGACGCGCGTGAGTCCGGGTGGCGCCACCGCGCACAGCTCTGCGGCCAGCCGCGCGCCCGGCTCGTGGGTGAGGCCGAGGAAGGTGCTGTGGGCGATGCGTGCCGTCTGCTCGCGCAGCGCCGCGTCGAGGCGCGGGTGGGCGTGGCCGTGCACGTTGGCCCAGAGGCTGGCCACGCCGTCGAGGTAGCGGTTGCCGTGCGCGTCGACCAGCCAGCAGCCCTCGCCGCGGTGGACCACCACGGGGTCCTCGTCGAGCCACTCGCTGGTCTGGGTGAAGGGGTGCCAGAGGTGCCGATGGTCGAGCCGGACCACCGCGTCGCCGTCGACGCGCGGCGCCGCGACAGCGTCGAGCAGCGCATCGAGGTGCAGCGACGACTCGGCAGCAGCGGCCAGCGCGTTGATGTCAGCAGTGTCAGCAACGTGGGGCAGCACGCCGAGGAGGGGCACGCCGCACTGCGCCGCCACCTGCGCGGCGTTCTCGGCGGCGAACTCGGCGGGGGTGGTGCCGTCGACGTCGGAGAGCACCACGCCGGCGACGTCGAGTCCCGCGGCGCGGCAGGCCTCGACGGTGAGCGCGCAGTGCCCGATGGTGCCCAGTCCCGCGCGGCCGGCGACGAGCACCGGCGCGTCGAGGCGGCGCACCAGGTCGCGCACCGTGACCCTGTCGGTGAGCGGCACCAGCAGCCCGCCGACGCCCTCGACGACCAGCAGCTCCACGCCCGGTTCGACGGCGCGCGCAGCGATGCCGCGCAGCAGTGCCTCGACGTCGACGGCGCGCTGCTCGGCGCGCGCCGCGGCCAGCGGCGATCGCGGCAGCACGAAACCCGCCAGCAGGCACTCGCCCGGCGCGCGCCCCGAGGCGCGGGCCAGCAGCGTCGCGTCCTCGCCCGCCTCGCCCGTCGCCACGCCCGTGGCCACCGGCTTGATGCCCTCGGCGCGGACTCCGCGCCCTCGCAGCGCGGCGACGATCGCCGCCGACACCACCGTCTTGCCCGCCTCGGTGTCGGTGCCCACCACCGCCAGCAGCCGCGCCGGCACTACACCGTCTCCAGTGCGCGGAGCAGCGCGCGCGCCGCGGCGCGCAGGTCGTCGGGGTGGTGTGCCGCCGACGCCGCCAGCCGCACCCGGCTGGTCCCCGCCGGCACCGTCGGCGGCCGCACCGCCTGCACCAGGAAGCCCGCGTCGAGCATGGCCCGCTCCAGCGCCACTGCGCGCTCGGGAGTTCCGGCCAGGACCGGCACGATCGGCGTGCCCTCCGCCGCAGCCGGCACCGCGCCGCGCAGCGCCGAGCGCAGCACCCGCGCGTTGTCGTGCAGCTGCGCCGGCAGCGAGGCATCGGACCGCAGCAGCCCCAGCGCCGCGCGCGCCGCGGCCACCGTGGGGTGGGGGAGAGCGGTCGAGAAGATCAGCGCCCGCCCCCGCTGCAGCAGCAGTGATCGCACCGCCGCGTCGCCGCAGACCGCGCCACCGCCGGCGCCGAGCGCCTTGGACAGCGTCACCACCCGCACCACCAGGGCGTCGCGGGGATCCACGCCGGCCGCGGCCGCCGCGCCGCGCCCGCCCGGCCCCAGCACCCCCGTGGCATGCGCCTCGTCGAGCACCAGCCACGCCCCATGCTCGTGCGCCAGCGCCGCCAGCCCCCCAACGTCGGCCACCGTCCCGTCCATCGAGAACACGGTGTCGCTCACCACGATCGGCCGCCCCTCGCAGCGCCGCAGCCGGGCGCGAAGGTCGTCGAGGTCGCGGTGCCGGAACACCTCGACGCGCCCGCGCGACAGCCGCGC
>CAZCJX010000196.1:0-4221 GCA_964499205.1 uncultured Actinomycetes bacterium
TGCCGGCGGCGAGCATGGCCAGCAGGCCGCCGCCGAAGACGAGGATGCCGAGCCGTGCGCCGCGGGCGTTGCCGGCCCGAACCCACAGGGTGCAGGAGACGGCGAAGGCGGCCACGGCGACGGCGCCGATGGCCAGCGCGTCGAGCGGCCGAGTCGGCGGCGCGCTCAGCGAGAGCAGGGCGAAGATGGCGCCCAGGGCGCAGAGGGTGGCCGCGGCGCGAACGCGCGCCAGCCGCCGGCCGGGAATCTGCTGCAGCTGCCAGGGCTGGGGCAGCCAGGTCTCGCCGGGGAGCGCGGCGGCGTTGGCCGGGCCGCGGCGCCCGAAGCGGCGCGGGACGCGGCGCGAGGCGGCCGCCTGCGCGCTCACGACGCCGCCGCCGAGGGAGGCAGCACCGCCGCCTCGAAGCTGGGACGCTCGATCAGGTAGCCCTGGCCGTAGCGGACGCCGAGCTCGACCACCCGGCGGGCGTCGTCGACGGTCTCGATGCCCTCGGCGATCACCACCGCGCCGCTGAACTCGGCGAAGGAGAGCACCGCGCGCAGCGCCGCGTACTCCACGCCGCCGCGGTCGGCGCGCACCAGCCGCGGCGCCACCTTGACGAACTCCGGAGTTGCCGCCACCAGTGTCTCCAACGCGGAGCGGCCCTCGCCGATGTCGTCGAGGGCGAAGCGGAAGCCGTGCCGGCGGTACTCGCCGAGCACGGTGCGGAAGCGATCGCTGTCGGCGATGCTGTCGCGCTCGGAGACCTCCAGCACCATCCGCTCCGGGCTGACCTTGTGGTAGTCGAGCAGCAGCAGCATCTGGTCGACGTCGTGCAGCGGGTCGAGCAGGAGGGCCAGGCTGACGTTGAGGAAGATCAGGCAGGACGGCGGCACGCGCGCCACCGAGCGCAGCGCGGCGCGCCGGCAGAGCCAGTCGACCTCGCGGGTCATGCCCATGCGCTTGGCGTTGGCGAAGACCTCGGCGATGGGCATGGTGGTGGCCCGGCCCGACGTGCGCGCCAGCGCCTCGTAGCCCAGCGGGTCCTCGGTGTCGAGGTCGACCACGGGTTGGAAGGCGGCGATCACGGCGCGGTCGTCGATCAGCTCGCGCACCGCCATGGTCCAGCCGCTCGGCGGCGGCGGCGAGGTGCGGTTCCACTCGGCGACGGTGATGCGGTCGCGGCCCTGCTTCTTCGAGGCGTAGAGCGCGTCGTCGGCGCGCGCGGTCAGCTCCGCGGGGGATTCCCTGCCGTCCCAGCAGGCGACACCGACCGAGCAGGTCTGGCCGTCGGGCGTGACCTCGCGCAGCCGCTCCAGGATGAGCGCGGCGTCGGCAAGCGAGCAGTTGGGCAGGATCACCGCGAACTCCTCGCCGCCGTAGCGGGTGAGCAGGTCGCTGTCGCGGACCTGGGCGGACCACGCGGCGGCGGCGCGCTGCAGCAGCTGGTCGCCCTCCGGGTGTCCGCGCGAGTCGTTGAAGGCCTTGAAGTGGTCGATGTCGATCATGCCGACGCAGATCGAGCGACCCTCGGCGCGGCAGCGCTCCAGCTCCAGCGGCAGCGCCTCGTCCCAGGAGCGCCGGTTGCCGACGCCGGTGAGGGTGTCGGTGCGGGCCATGGCGTCGAGCACGCGCACGTACTCGCGCAGCCGCAGCACCAGGCGGTGGATCAGCACGCCGCCGAGCAGGAAGGTGCCGACGGTGAGGAACCAGTGGACCCGCGAGACCAGCAGCGACTCCTCGCCGGGCAGGTCGGTGCTCTCGCTGAGGTAGATCGCGGTGGCGGTGGCCGCGCTGCCGACCACGGTGAGCAGGCGGATGCCCCAGCGGTTCATGCGATGCGCGCGCAGCCAGAGCAGCCCGGCCGAGCAGACGCCGGCTCCGACCAGGATCACGGTGCGGGTGCTGAAGCGGCCGCCCGCGGAGATGGCCATGGCGGCCAGGGCGAACAGCGAGCCGAGCAGGAACAGGTAGGCGAGTCCGCGCGACAGCGCCGCGTAGCTCTCGCGCGGCGACCTGCCGCCACCCAAGCCGAACGGCTGGCGAGCGACGGCGGCGGACGGCGGCGGGCTACCCAGGGCTGGGAGGGCGCCCAGCTTCCTGCGGATGGCTGTCCCCATGACCGTTCCAATGGAACACCCGGGGGTGCGACGCCCCGCTCGCACCCTGTCGCGAAGGCATGACGCTGCGACCACGATCGCGAACCGGGACAATGGATTCGTGCTCCCCGCTCACGTGCTGGTGGTCAACCCGGGGTCGAGCAGCCTCAAGCTCAGCGTGCTCGACGAGCACGACGCCACCGTGGCCGCGTCGGAGATCGAGAGCGGCAGCGGCGGGGTCGACGAGGACGCGCTGGGTTCTTTCCTGAATAGGCCGGAACACCGGTTCGACGCCGCCGGGGTGCGCGTCGTGCACGGGGGTCCGTCGTTCCGGCGCCCCACCCGGGCCGACGCGTCGGTTGTGGACGAACTCGACCGCATCTCCGACCTCGCTCCGCTGCACAACCCCCCGGCGGTGCACGCGCTGCGGGCGCTGCTGGCGCGCGCGGTGCCGGTGGTGGCCTGCTTCGACACCGCCTTCCATGCGGCGATGCCCGACGCCGCCGCGGTGTACGCGGTGCCGTGGGAGTGGACCGAGCGCTTCGGGGTGCGGCGCTACGGGTTCCACGGGCTGTCGCACGCCTACGCCACGCGGCAGGCGGCCGAGGAGCTGGGCCGGCCGGTGGAGTCGGTGCAGCTGGTGACCTGCCATCTCGGTGCCGGCGCGTCGCTGGCGGCGGTGCGCGGCGGGGTGTCGGTGGACACCACCATGGGGTTCACGCCCATGGAGGGGCTGGTGATGGCGACGCGCTCCGGCAACGTCGACCCGGGTGCGCTGCTCCACGTGCAGCGGCGGCACGGAGTCAGCGCCGCCGACATGGAGCGCATGCTGGACCGCGAGTCGGGGCTGCTGGGAGTGAGCGGCGTGTCCGGCGACATGCGCGCGGTGCTCGACGCGGCGTCGCGCGGGGTGGCCCGGGCGCAGCTCGCCGTCGACGTGTACGTGCACCGGCTGCGCGCCTGCATCGGCGCCATGGCGGCGTCGCTCGACCGCGTCGACGCGGTGGTGTTCACCGGCGGCGTGGGCGAGAACGCGGCGCTGATCCGTGAGCGCGCCACGGCGGGGATGGCCGGCGTGCCGGTGATCGTGGTCGCCGCCCGCGAGGACCTGCAGATCGCCCACGAGGTGCGCGCGCTGCTCGGCTGACCCGCTGCCCGGGTTTGCCTCAGCCGTCGCGCAGCAGGACCAGCGCTCCCCAGAGGTTGCGGTCCTCGCCCAGTGCGGCGCGGGCGATGCGCGGCGGCGGCTGCAGCTTCAGGTGTGCCTCGACCGTTGCTGCCATGGACGGCCAGAACCTGTGCCACGCCGCGCACACGCCGCCGCCGAACACCACCGCGTCGGGATCGTGCAGCGCGGTGGCGTTGACCGCGGCGAGTCCCAGCCAGCGGCCGACGTCGTCCCAGGCGGCCTGGTCGTCGAGGTCCTCGGGGCGGACGCCGAAGCGGCGCTCGATGGCGCTGCCGGAGGCCAGGCCTTCCAAGCAGCCGGCGCCGCCACAGCCGCAGCGCGGCGGCGGTTCGCCGCTGTCGCCGCGCAGCCACGACGGCCAGAGCACCTGGTGGCCACCCTCGGTGTCGTGGCGGCCGGCGAGGATGCGGCCGTCGTGGACGACGCCGCTGCCGATGCCGGTCGACACCGTGTAGTACACGACGTGGCGCAGCCCGGCCGCGGCGCCGTGCAGCGCCTCGGCGAGGGCGGCGCAGTTGGCGTCGTTCTCGACCACCACGCGGCAGCCGTAGCGCGCGCCCAGCTCGCCGGCCAGGGGCAGGTCGAGCCAGGCGGGCGGCACGTTGGGGGGATTCAGGGTGGCGCCGCGCTCGCGGTCGAAGGGGCCGGGCGTGGCCACCGCGATCGCCTCCAGCGGCGCACCGTCCCGCGCCTGGTCGAGCATGGCGGCGAGGGTGGCGATGGGGTCGTGGTGCGGAGTCGCCCGGCGCACCGCGCGGCCGGGGCGCAGGTCCTCGCCGGCGATCGCGGCGAGGAGCTTGGTGCCGCCGATGTCGATGGCGCCGAACATGTGCGCGGCGAGCCTAGCAGCACCGGCGAGGGCGGTGCGAACCCGGTGCACTGCCTCTAGGCTTGCTCGCATGACCACCACCACGACGCCCGAGACCGCAACCGGACGCAAGCCCGAACCGCTC
>CAZCJX010000197.1:0-4221 GCA_964499205.1 uncultured Actinomycetes bacterium
CCTCGGCGGCACCGCACCCACCACCGGAGCACCGACGTGCATGTGATGCACCGAGAGAGCGCGGCACGCTGAGGGTGCGAGGGATCACCGGACTGAGAAGCCGCCGTCCGACTGCAGGATCTGGCCGTTGATCCAGGCGCCTGCCGGCGAGAGGAGGAAGCGGACGAGATTGGCGCTGTCGGACGGCTCGCTGAGCCGGCCGAGAGGCGCGCGGGCGGTGAGCCTTTGCCGGGTGGCCGCGTCGATCCAGCCGGTCTCCGTCGGGCCAGGATCGATGCAGTTCGCCCGGATGCCGCGCGGCCCAAGCTCCATCGCGGCGGCGAGGACGACGCGGTCGAGCGCTCCCTTGCTGACGCCGTAGGGAACGTTGTCGCGCAGGGCGTCGCTGGTGAAGGCGACGAAGCGGCCGTCATCGCCGGGCAGCCTGCGCGCGAACTCCTGCAGCATCAGGGCAACCGACCGCGCGTTGACCGCGAAGTGCAGGTCGAGCTCGTCCGCGCTGGCATCCATGAGTGCAAGCTCGACATCACGGCAGTGGGCGGCGACGACCGCCGCGAAGGGTTCGAGCAGGCCAGAGAAATGGTCGAACAGCGCCGGAACCGCGGCGGCAGCGGAGAGATCGGCCTCGTGGTGGACCGCCCGCACGCCCATCCCCCGCAACTCGTCCACGAGCGCCGCCGGCTCGCCGTCATCGCTACCGGGCGGACCCAGCTCGCGATCGTAGGGCCTCCACGACGTGAGCGCGAGGTCCCAACCGTCAGCCGCCAGGCCGAGAGCACACGCAGCGGCGATCCCACTTCGGCGGCCGGCTCCGGTGATCAGGCAGGCAGGCACGCGCCGAGGGTACGCGACATGGCATCCGTAGCACGCGGTTGCCTATTGTCTGTGGCGTTCGTACTCCTGGCTTCACACACTACGAACCCCTCCCGATCGTGGCGGGGCCGCGGCTCAGCATCGCGGGCGAGCCGTGACCGCCCGTCCGGGGGGCAGGGACGCCGACATCGTGGCTGCGGATGTGGCCCGGCGGCCGCGTCGTGCCGTCCCAGCGGGAGTATGTTTCCTGTGCCCCGGCCGGTCCGGCGGAGCTGAGGGCCGCCGGCACCCCCGTTTCAGGCGTGGAGTGCCCCAAGCTGTTGCGCTCTCCTGGGACCACGCGGAGGAGGTCCCCGATGGGCTCCTGCAAGATGTGCGGTGCCGACCTCGTTAGGCGGGAATTGGTCGATCCGCCCGAGCGCGGCGGGCCGATGCCGCTGCTTGAGTGCAGCAACCCGGATTGCCGAGCACTCCATGATCAGCGCGGGCAGTTCATCCGTGAACACCCCGCGATCACACTTCGCCGCGGCGGGTAGGCGATGAGGTCGGCGATCTGGATGCCGCTTGCGATGCGGGTGGCCCCCAGCCGATGTTCGATGTTGACCCTGCGAGGAGCTGCGTGCGCGATTAGTCAGTGGGCCTGACGCCGCCGCCTGGACCAGGTGGTGGGTTCTTCGACCTGGAGTGCAGGCGGCTGAAGACCACGATCGACCCGACGACAAGGGCAACGAAGAGCACGACCCCGACCAGAATCCACACTCCCGCGACGCGCCTGTAGGGGTTCTTGCTTGAGGTGTCGGTGACGGGCACGTCCGGTAGGGCCGGTCTGGTCTCGATCCATCCCGCGCCATACCGTTGCGCCAGCTCGGCGGCGACGCCCTCAGTCGGAGCGACGACACCGACGCGGACGACGTTGCGCGGAATGTCAGGGCCGACCTCGATGACATCGATCCCCTGCGCTCGCAGGCCCTGCTCGTCGCTGGCGATCCGTGCGACCAGCGCTAGGAGATGGTCGTAGGAATGGATCACCTGGACGACGTGGAGCTGATCCGGGTACGGAAATCGATCCCGGAGCGTCGAGTTGAGGGACGGGTCGCCGCCGACCACTTCGACCACCAGGGTGGCGCGAGGCTGCGCCCGATCGATGTAGCTGCCGCCGAATCGGTTACCGAGTCCTTGAATTAAGGTTTGCCATCCGGGTGCGGCGTTAGCCGCTCGGAGCTCATCGGCAGAGACGGCGCCCGCCGCCGCAACCGGTAGCAGCGAGAGTCCGAGCATGGCCGCTGCCAGAGCAGCCAGGCTCGGCCAGACCGTCGCCGCGCGTCGAATGCGGCGTCCGCGGCTGCTATCCACTGTAGACCAAGTAGTTGCCAAGTCCCGAAAGAGCCGTCACGATCTGCGTGTAGTTCGACTGATTGCTGAGGTTGGAGCCGCTCTCGATACCCTGGGCGATTGAGGTGCCGGACGTCTGGGGCATGTACCACGGCGATCCGCTGTCGCCGGGGCTGGCTGCCCAGTTGACGAACTCTTGGCTGCACAAGGTGATGTTGAACTCAGCGTAGAAGACGCACTGGTCGATGGCCGTCACGGTGCCGCAGTGCTCACCGCCACTGGTCGCTCCCGACATGCACGCGCTCTCACCCTGGGTGGGGAAGTTCTCCTGGCCCTTGATGATCCGGATGTTGCGCTGCGTGCACAGAAAGCCACAGGATTGCTGGGAGAGATAGACGTTGTTGGTCTTGTCGCTCTGGACGAAGAGTTTCACGACCGCGGCGTCGTCGCCGTTGTCAAACCGCGAGGCACCGGCCACGCCGACGATGTAGTTGCTGGCGAAGGTCGGCCCTTGCTCGAAGGCGAGGTTCTGCAGCGTGCAGTGGCCAGCGGTCGACATGTAGAAGCTGGAGCCGTCGGTCACGATGAAGCCAGCGGTGCACTCCGTGGCCGAGAGGCATGCATCATTGTTGCAGCTCCAGATGCCCATGCCACCCATCATCGGTGGCGCATCCTGGTTGCGATCGCCGACGGGATGAGAAGCGGCCGTGATGGCGAACTCCAAGGGCAGGCTCCCGAACGTGTGGCGCACCGCCGCTTCGCCGGCTGGGCTACTGACGGCGACGCGAACGGAGTTGGTCGCGTAGTCTGGACCCACCGAAACGACGTGCGCTCCGGCGCCATTCAACGCCGCCAAATCGCCGACGACGCGTGCCGAGAAATCGCGAAGCTCGCTCGCCGTATAGGTGCCCTGGAGGAACCGGAGGTGATCAGGATAGGGGAACAAACTAAGCAGGGCGGCGCGATGGGCCGCCAATTGGTCAGTGAAGGTGAGGGTCACGACGTCGCCATGGGCATGGTCGATGGCTTCGCCGCCGAAATTCGCGGCGTGGTCGCGAAGGTACGTTGAGAACGGCGTGGCCACGGATGAACCCCTCGTTGTGAAAATCGGTGGCAAGGCTGCACGCTCGACGGCCTGTCCAAACGCGAACCGCGCCGCCTCCGCACTGGTCAGCAAAGCGCCGAACTCCCTGCTGGCATCGCGCAACGTACCATCCTGGTCGCGCGTATACAGGCTCTCGATGTATACCGGGTCAGAGCGCAGGCCGAACGCTTTCCGGAAAGAGACGTCCGACTGGACCTGCGTCCCCGCAACGGCCGTCTGCGCGGCCGCGGATGCCTCGCCGGTCGCCGCCGCCGCATGAACCGATGAGCCCGCCATGGCCAAGGGGCCGAGCGCAGCCACGCCCGTGATCGCCGCAACACGAAGCACCAGCTGATTGATCACCGCCGCTCCTCCTTCCTTGGCCGGGGCGGACGTTCTCCGCCCAAGCGACATCAACGCCGGCAGTGTCGCCCACTCCTGCGACGGCGTCAAGGCTCGCATTTCGCTCTGTGGTCGCCCTACGGCCGCCACGGCGGTATCCGGCGGCGTCGGCGAACACGGCATGGATACCGCGTGCCCTACGCGGCGGGAGACACTACGGGCATGTTCGTCGTATTTCTGTGGTGCCCCCACGACCATCGATAGTCGAAACGGTCGCGTCGCTCGGCTACCCCGAGGCCAGGAAGGTCGATGGCGACGCCGCCCAGCCCCAGAGCGGCCAGCTGGCGGCCGCCATCGACGCGGCGCTAACCGACCCCTATGCGGCCGTGGACGTGGTGGCCGGCGTGCGCCTGGCCGCCGGGCTGCTGGACGGGACCGATGGCTGGTATGCCGCGCGCCCGACAGGAACGCCATCAGCCGCGCCTACCGGCCGCCACGGCGGCACGGAGCGACGACGGCGACGCACACGGCGTGAACGCGCGTGTTCACGCGCCGCGGGGCCGCGGGGGCAGGGGTTCGTATTGTGTGAAGTTTGGTACCCGCACGGGGAGTCGAACCCCGGTTGCCACCTTGAAAGGGTGGAGTCCTGA
>CAZCJX010000198.1:0-4206 GCA_964499205.1 uncultured Actinomycetes bacterium
CCCAGGGCTACGAGTGCGGCATCACCCTCGAGGACTTCGCCGAGTTCGAGGAGGGGGACATCCTCGAGGCCTACGTGCTGGAACAGCAGAACGCCTAAGTGACTCTTCGCACCACCCGACATCACGGCGCCGGAGGCCTGGCGGGCCGGCCCTCGCGCCCGGAGCGGGTCGCCGAGCAGCTCCGCCAGGAGATCAGCCGGCTCATGGTGACCGAGATGAAGGACCCGCGCGTCCGCCTCGCCTCGGTCAGCCAGGTCAAGCTGTCTCCCGACCTGCGCAGCGCGCGGGTGATGATCAGCGCGGTCGGCACCGACGAGGAGCGCCGCGCCGTCGTCGACGGGCTGCGCCACGGCGCCGGCTACATCCGCGCCCAGCTGGGACACCTCCTGGAGAACCTCAAGGTCTCGCCGCGGCTGCATTTCGAGCTGGACGAGTCGATCGCCTACTCGGTCAAGGTCAGCAGCATGCTGCGCGAGTTGGGCACCGCGGACCATGGCGGGGGAACAGGGGGAGACAAACAGGGAGGCAGCGAATCGTGAGCAGCACTCAAGCGGCAGAGCTCAACCAGTGGCCTGGCGTCGAGGATGTGGCCGACGAGATTCGCGAGCTGATCGAGCGCTCCGACGACATCGTCTGCCTGGCCCACAAGGACGCTGACGCCGACTCGCTGGGCTCCGCGCTCGGCTTCGCCGCGTCGCTGCGCGCCATCGGCAAGCGGGTCCACCCCGTGGTCCCCGCGCCGTATCCCTTCCTGCTCGAATACCTGCCCGGCTTCGACGAGCTCGAAGAGGACCCGCAGCAGTACGACTGCGTCTTCACCTTCGACTGCGCCACGGTGCATCGCTTCGGCGACAAGCGCGCGCTGATCGAGGAGTCCGGCGTGCCGGTGGTCAACGTCGACCACCACGTCAGCAACGACGGCTACGGCACCATCAACCTCATCGAGCCCTGGGCCAGCGCCAGCGGCCAGGTGGTCTACCGTCTGCTCTGCAAGCTCGACCTGCCCATCGACGTCGACGTCGCCAACAACCTCTACGCCGCCCTCTTCACCGACACCGGCGGCTTCCGCCACGAGAACACCACCGAGGACGCGCTCCGCCTCGGCGCTGAATTGGTCAGACTTGGCGCCAACCCGGCGTGGATCGCGCTGAAGAGCTACAAGTCGCGGCCGGTGCAGATGATCAAGCTGGAGGGCCTCGCGGTCTCCGCCCTGCGCACCGAGCTCGACGGCCAGCTGATCTGGTCGGAGGTGACCCAGGACATGCTGCGCCTGTCCGGCGCCAACATGGTGGAGTCGGAGGGCGTCATCGACCAGCTGCAGAGCATCGACACCATGAAGATCGCCGTGCTCTTCAAGCAGATGGAGCCGTCGCTGACCAAGGTGTCGGTGCGCACCCGTGACGAGTTCGACGCCACCGCGCTGTGCGTCCCCTTCGGCGGCGGCGGCCACCGTCGCGCCGCCGGCGCCGAGCTGCCGCTGCCGCTCGCCGAGGCAGAGGCCGAGGTGCTCTCGCTGGCCCGCTCCCTGCTGGACCAGGCCTCGTGATCGACACCCAGGGCGCTGCGCCGCGGGCGCGGCGCGGCCGTCCACCCGCGCGCGTGCACGGCATCGTCCCGCTCAACAAGGGCGCGGGGATGACCTCGTTCGACGCGGTGCGTCAGGTGCGGCGCATCCTCGGCGAGCGCCGCGTCGGCCACGCCGGCACCCTCGATCCCAGCGCCACCGGCCTGCTGCCCATCTGCGTCGGACAGGCCACTCGCCTGGTCGACTACCTGCACCAGCAGCCCAAGCGCTACCACTGCATAGTGCGGCTGGGCGAGCGCAGCGAGACCATGGACCTGGAGGGCACGATCACCCGCGGCGCCGACGCGTCGCACGTCACCGAGCCCGCAGTTCGTGCCGCCCTTGTCCGATTCGAGGGCGACATCGAGCAGGTGCCGCCGATGCACTCGGCGGTGCGCAAGGACGGCCGGCACCTCTACGAGCTGGCCCGCGAGGGCGTCGAGGTGGAGCGCGAGCCGCGCACCGTGCACATCGGCTCGATCCGGGTGATCGCCTTCCGCCCCGGCCCGGTCGCCGAGGTGGAGCTCGACGTGGTGTCGGGCAAGGGCGCCTACATGCGCGTTCTCGCCTCGGATCTCGGCGACGTGCTGGGCACCGGCGGCCTGCTCTCCTGGTTGGAGCGCACCGCCTACGGGCCGATGCGCATCGAGGACGCCATCACACTCGAGGAGCTGGAGAAGCTGGAGGATCCCGCGTCGGCGCTGCTCGGTCCCGACGTGGCGGTCAGCTTCCTGCCGCGTGTCGACCTGCCGCCGCAGCTCGCCGTCCAGGTGCGCAGGGGCCAGTCGGTGTGGCTGGCCCGGGTGCCCGACCCGCGGCCGCGCGGCGCGGTGCGCGCCCACGGCGCCGACGGCGAGCTGATCTGCATCGGCGACCTGGCCGGCACCATGCTTCGTCCCACCAAGGTGCTCGCCACCGGCGGCGCCTGAGCGCAGCGCCACCGCCGCCCGCCCGCTCAGACTGACGAATGCGAGTCGACTTCGGATTGCCCGCGCGCCCGACCGGCGCGGACGAGCCCCCGGTGGTGCTCACCATCGGCAACTTCGACGGCGTGCATCGTGGCCACCGCGCGCTGATCGACACCCTGGTCGCCGACGCGCGCGACCGCGGCGGCGAGGCCGTGGTGCTCACCTTCGACCCGCATCCGCGCTGCGTCCTCGATCCCGACAACTGCCCGCAGCAGCTGACCACGCTCGACGAGAAGCGCGGACTCCTCGCCGCCGCCGGTGTCGACCGCCTCGTCGTTCTCGAGTTCACGCGCACGCTGAGCCGCTGGAGCGCCGAGCACTTCTGCGAGCAGCTGCTGGCGTCGTTCCCGCTGGCGCGCCTGGTGGTCGGCCACGACTTCGCGTTGGGGCACAAGCGGCAGGGCGACATCCCCTTCCTGCGCGCCTTCGGCGCGGGACACGGCTTCGACGTGGTCACCGTCGACGCGCTGCAGGAGAGGGGAGAGGTGATCAGCTCCTCGCTGGTGCGCAGCGCACTGCTCTCCGGCGACATGCCGCGCGCCAACCGCTACCTCGGCCGCCCCTACTTCATCGACGCCTTCATCGAGCACGGCGCCAACGTCGAGCACTTCGCCGGCCACCCCTCGGCGCATCCCTCGATCACCCCCGGCAAATGCCTGCCCGCGCGCGGCGTCTACGCCACCTGGCTGCGCCTCGGCGACCGCTGGCACATGGCCGCCACCAACGTCGGCTACGGCCCCACCTTCGGCCGCGACCGCCTCAACGTCGAGGTGCTCCTGCTCGACCTCGACGCCGACATCGTCCGCCAGCCGGTGCGGATGGCCTTCGTCACCCGCCTGCGCGAGGAGCGCCGCTATCCCAGCGCGGAAACCCTCAGCGCGCAGATCGCCCAGGACGTCGAGGCGACGCGGCGAGCGCTGGCCCGCCACCCCGCGCCGCCGGAGCTCTAGCCGGACGACCGGCGGCCGGCGTCGCGGGGCCCAATCGGATTGGCCTGACGCCAGGGTGGCGCCCGGACGCATCGCCTGAGGCCGAGCGGCTAGCATCGCGGCTCATGCCGGACGTGGTGGTGGTCGGAGGAGGGTTGGCGGGATGCTGGGCGGCCGCGACCGCGGCGGCAGGTGGCGCGCGCGTCACCCTGGTGCGGCGCGCCCTGGGGGCGACGGCGGTGTCGGCGGGGCCGCTCGACTTCGTACCCCCGGCGGAGGCGGCGGATCCCGGCGCATGGCTGGCCCGCCTGCCGCGCAGCCAGCCGGGGCACCCGTACCTGGCGGGGGGTGTCGCGCCCGCGGTCGAGGCGCTGGAGGCGGAGGCGGGGCGGCTCGCTGCCGCGCTGGGCGAGGCGGGGCTGGCGGTGCGGGTGTCGATGGGCGCGCCGATGCTGCTCGGCGGGATCACCGGGCAGGTGCGCCTCGCGGGCGTGGCGCCGGCGCTGCAGGCGGCCGGCGACCTGGGGCGGCTGACCGGTCGCACCGTGGCGGTGGCCGGGATCGCCGGTCTGGCGCGATTCGAGCCGGGTGCGGTCGCCGCCGCCATCGAGGAGCGGCGCCTGGGCTGGCCGGCACCGGTGCAGGCGGTCGCGCTCGCCCTCAGCCCTGAGCTGCCGGGCATCCCGGCGGAGGTCGCCGCCGACCTCGACGACGCCACCCTCGCGCGCGCCATCGAGGCGCCGGG
>CAZCJX010000199.1:0-4206 GCA_964499205.1 uncultured Actinomycetes bacterium
TGATGCGGTCGGCGGCGATGGCCAGGTCGCCCTCGTTCTCGCGGTCCTCGTCGTCGACGATGATCACGAACCTGCCGTCGCGGATGTCCTGGATGGCCTCGTCTACTGTGCAGAGTGGCACCGGCGTTTCCTCCCTCCCTCAGGCGCGCCGTCCGGGCGCATATGCGGCGAGTCCCTTCTCGACGTACTTGGCGACGAGGTCGGCCTCGAGGTTGACCCGGCTCCCCGGCCGCCAGCTGCCGGCGCGGGTCACCTGCAGCGTGTGGGGAATCAGCGCGACGCTGAAGCCGCCGCCGTCGACGGAGACCACGGTGAGGCTGATGCCGTCGACGGCGATGCAGCCCTTCTCGACCACGTAGCGCAGCACCGACTCGGGCGCCTCGACGCGCACCGTGACCATGTTGCCCTCGGGCAGCAGCGACGCCACCACGCCGACGGCGTCGACGTGCCCGCTCATCATGTGGCCGCCGATGCGCTCGCCGGCACGCAGCGCGGCTTCGAGGTTGACCGCGTCGCCGGGCTGCAGCGCGCCGAGGTTGGTGCGCCGCGCCGTCTCGGGCATCACGTCGGCGACGAAGTGGTCAGCCGCAGACTCCACCACGGTGAGGCAGCAGCCGTTCACCGCGATGCTGTCACCGGTGGCCACATCTCGCAGCACCCGGTGGGCGCTGACGGCCAGCCGTCCGGAGTCCGCGATGGCGTTGCGCGCCACCGCGCCCATCTCCTCGACGATGCCGCTGAACATGGCTAGCCGCAGTACCCGCTGACCACGATGTCGGGCCCGCAGCTGCGCACCTCGACGTCGCGCAGCGCGTGCGCTTCGGCGAGGGCGTCGACGCCGCGCCCGCCCACCGCGGCCGGCGCCTCGACGCCGCCGATGATCCGCGGCGCGATGAAGGCGATCACCTTGTCGACGAGACGCTGGTCGAACGCCGACCCGTGCATCGACGAGCCGCCCTCGATCAGCAGGCTGATCACCTCGCGCCCACCGAGGTGGCGCATCAGGTCGGGGAGACCGACACGGCCGTGGTCGGCGGCCAGCACGACGACGGGGACGCCCAGCCGCTCGAACTCGCGCAGCCGGTCGCCGCGGGCGCGGTCGCTGGTGGCCAGCAGCACGCCGCCCGACTCCTGCTGGAAGATGCGCGCGTCGAGCGGCACGCGCAGCCGGCTGTCGACCACCACGCGCAGCGGCGAGCGGCCGCCCTCGGGCAGGCGCGTGGTGAGGTTGGGGTCGTCGCGCAGCACGGTGTTGGCGCCCACCAGGATGGCGTCGTGCATGTGGCGCAGCCGGTGCACCTCGCGGCGCGCCTCGTCGGAGGTGATCCACTTCGACTCGCCGGTGTGGGTGGCGATGCGCCCGTCGAGCGACATGGCGAACTTGGCGGTGACGAAGGGAAGCCCGGTGGTGACGTGCTTGACGAAGAACTCGTTGAGGCGGCGCACCCGTTGCTCGAGCACCCCGGTGATCACGGTGATTCCCGCGGCGCGCAGCGCGGCGATGCCGCGGCCGTCCACCTTGGGATTGGGGTCCTGCATGCCGGCGATCAGCCGGCGCACCCCGGCGGCGATCACCGCGTCGACGCAGGGCGGCGTGCGTCCGGCGTGCGAGCAGGGCTCCTGGGTGACATAGAGGTCGGCACCGCGCGCCGCCTCGCCGGCGGCAGCGAGCGCGTTGATCTCCGCGTGCGGCTCGCCGGCGCGCATGTGCGCGCCGGTGCCGACGACGACGCCGTCGCGCACCACCACCGCGCCCACCATGGGATTCGGGCTGGTGTGGTAGTTCGCGGACACGGCGAGCTCCAGTGCCTGGAGCATGAAGCGCTCGTCGGGAGTCGTCGCCACGTCGTTCACGACTCGCCACCCGCGGCCGCGGCCACAGCGGCGCGGCGCATCGGTGCCAGCGTCCCGTCGGGCCGCAGCACACGCCGCCGCTCCAGGCCCGCGCGCAGCTGCCCGCAGGCGGCGTCGGCGTCGCCACCGCGGGTGTCGCGCACCGTGGCGCGCACGCCGCGCAGCGCTTCGAGAAATCGCTGCGACGTGGCGGCATCGGGCGGTCCCCACGGGCTGCCTTCGACGTGGTTCATGGGGATCACGTTGACGTGCGCATGGGTGCGCCGGGCCAGCGCGCGCAGCCGCTGCGCCTGGTCGAGCGAGTCGTTGACGCCGCCGATCAGGCACCACTCGAAGGTGAGCCGCCGTCCCGTGCTGGCGACATAGCGCTCGGCCGCGGCGACCAGCGACTCCAGCGGATGCGCCCGGTTCACCGGCACCAGGCGATCACGCAATTCGTCAGTGGCGGCGTGCAGCGAGACCGCGAGAGTCACCGGAAGCCCTTCGGCGGCGAGACGGTCGATCTGCGGCACCAGGCCGCTGGTCGACACGGTGATGCGCCGCGGGCTGATGCCCATGCCGCCGGTGAGCACGCGGAGCGACTCGACGGTCGGCTCGTAGTTGGCCAGCGGCTCGCCCATGCCCATGTAGACGACGTGGGTGACCGGGCCGAGGCGGCGGGCGCGCAGCTCGCGGGCGGCGGCGCGCACCTGGTCGACGATCTCCGCCGCGGTGCAGGAGCGCCGCAGGCCCATGGCGCCGGTGGCGCAGAAGGGGCAGCCCACCGCACAGCCCACCTGGGTGCTGACGCACACCGTCGCCCGGCGGCGGCTCTCTCCGTGGGCGGGGGTCTCCATGGCCACCGTCTCCACCGTCTGCCCGTCGTCGAGGCGGCAGAGCAGCTTGACGGTGTTGCCGCCGTCGGCCTCGGTGGCGGCGCTCACCGCCACGGTGCTGAAGGCGAGCTGCTCGGCCAGCGACGCGCGCAGCTCGGCGGGGAGCTGGCGGACCTCGTCGAAGCTCGCCGGCTCGGCCCGCCAGGTGGCGTCGCGAAGCTGCCGCGCCCGCCAGGCCGGGACGCCGAGCCGATCGAGGACGGCGCGCAGCCCGGCGTCGTCGACAGTGCTGAGGGGAAGCATCGGTGCCAGGGCAATGGTACGGACCCCGGGGTCGCCCCGGTCCGCTGCCGGGTTTGCCGTACTCTGCGGGGCGCCATGCACGACCTGCTCAGCAGCCTGCTCGGCGTCCCCGCGGTGATCCTGCTCTCGGGCGGCCTGGGCATCGTCGCCGTGACCCTGGTCAGCCGGGTGCGCCGCCGGCCCGGGCGCAGGCCGATCCGCTGGGCCCACCTGGTCTTCGGCGTCGGGCTCACCGGCGCGGGCACGCTGCTGCTGCAGCTCGACCTGATGGTGCTCGGGGTCCGCTGAGCGGGGGTTGTCAAAGGCGCCGCCCGGGGCCCGCGCCGCGGGCACGGTCGAAGGCCTCGGCGGCCTCGCGCAGGCGCCCGGCCATGGCCATCCCGTTGGCCAGCGTCAGCTCCGCCCAGTAGTGGCCGCCGGCGACCTCCGCCGCCCGCTCCAGCAGGCGGATGCCCTCGCCGAAGCGCCCCTGCCGGCAGAGGTACAGCCCCGTCTCCGCCGGCACCTGCCAGACCGGCGGCTCGACCTGCACCGCACGCAGCGCCCGTGCTCGCGCCGCACGGTGGTCGCCCAGCGCCGCCGCCGCCACCGCGCCGACGCGCAGGGCGGCGGCGTCGTCGCGGTCGCGCCCGGCCACGGCGTCGAGCGCGCCCCGCGCGTCGCCGGCGAGGAGGAGCGCCACCGCGGGGTCGTCGGGCAGCGCGGCGCCGAGGTCCTCCAGGGGGTCGGCGGCAGGCGGCAGGTCGCGCAGGCGGCGGCGCAGCCGGCGGCGCTCGTGCACGTAGGGCAGGCCGGTGAGCAGCCCCAGCGCGCTGCCCAGCCAGAAGAGGCGCAGCGCCGCGTCGACGCGGGGAAGCAGCCCGATCACCGCCAGGACCACGATGCCCAGCAGCAGCACGGGCAATGCGCGGTCGGCGAGGCGGTCCGACACCGCGGCGGCCGCGCGATGCCGCAGGCGCAGGCGGTAGCGGGTGGGGCGCGGCATGGGGGCGACGGCCAGCAGCACGCCTGCGCAGCGGGTGGCCAGCGGCGGCGTGCCCGTCGCCGCGGTGGTCGCGCCCTCCCCCATCCCGCCGCTCAGCGCCGCCGGATCAGCTCGAGGAACTCCGCGCGCGACTTGTGGTCCTCACGGAAGCTGCCGAGCATGCAGGAGGTCAGCGTCTGGCTGTTCTGCTTCTGGATGCCGCGCATCATCATGCAGAGGTGCGCCGCCTCGATGACCACGGCGACGCCG
>CAZCJX010000200.1:0-4186 GCA_964499205.1 uncultured Actinomycetes bacterium
CGCGGCTGGACCACCGGGCACTACCCCTCGTCGCTGCCCGTGTCGACCGTCGGCGGCTTCGTGGCAACCCGCTCGGTGGGCCAGCTGAGCACCCGCTACGGGCGCATCGACGACATGGTGGCCGGCGTGCGCGTGGCCCTGCCCGACGGCACCGAGGTGCAGCTGCGCCCGCAGCCGAGCAGCGGCGCCGGCCCCGACCTGCGCCGCCTCTTCCTCGGCAGCGAGGGCGGCTTCGGGGTGATCCTCGAGGTCACCCTGCGCCTCCACCCCGTGCCGGAGCACCGCGCCGACGCTGCCTTCCGCTTCGCGGACTTCGCCACCGGCGTCACCGCGGCGCGCGCGATCATGCACGCCGGCCTGCGCCCGTCGCTGCTGCGCCTCTACGACGCCGACGACACCAACCTGCAGGTCACCCACCTCGGCATCGGCGAGGGCGGCGGCTGCCTGATGCTCACCGCCTGCGAGGGATTGCGCGCCGTCGCCGCGGCGGAGTCTGCGGAAATTGCCAGGATCTGCCAGAACGCGGGCGCCGAGACGCTGGGCGGCGGTCCGGTGCAGGCGTGGTACCCGCGGCGCTACATGATCGGCTACCAGCAGGCGAAGTACCTGCCCGTGCCGGGCGTGGTGCTCGACACCATCGAGGTGGCGGCGCCGTGGTCGCGCCTGGTGGCGGTGTACGACGGCGTCAAGCAGGCGCTGCGCGAGAAGCTGGTGGTGCTCTGCCACCTCTCCCACGGCTACGTCGACGGCGCCTGCCTCTACTTCACCTTCGCCGGCTCGGCCGACGACGAGAGCGGCGCCGTGCCGCTGCACGAGCAGCTGTGGGACACCGTGATGTCCCAGGTTCTGGACAATGGTGGCACGATCGCGCACCACCACGGCGCCGGGCTGGCCCGCGCGCCCTACCTGGAGCGCGAGCTGGGCGGCGGTGGGGTGGAGGTGCTGCGCCGGCTCAAGGCGGCGCTCGACCCCGCGGCGATCGCCAACCCCGGCAAGTGGGGGCTGCCGTGAGCGACCTGACGCTGATGCCGCCGGAGCAGGTGAGGGCGGCGCGCATGTGCTCCTCCTGCCCCAAGATGTGCCGCAGCGCCTGTCCCACCCAGGCGGTGACCCGCAACGAGCGCCACCAGCCCTGGGGCCACGCCCGCCAGGTCGTCGAGGCGCTCTCCGCCGAGGAGGGCTTCGTCGCCCCCGACCTGGTCGACGGGGTCTACGCCTGCGCCACCTGCGCCGCCTGCACCGTGCCCTGCCACGTCGACGGCGTCGAGACCCCTGACCTGGTCTGGGCCGCGCGCGCCGCCGTGCACCGCGCCGGTGCGACCCCGCAGCCGGGAAACGAAGCGGTGCGCCAGGCACGCACCGGCCAGGTCCCCGCGAGCGACGACGGCACGCGATGGGTCGACCCCTCAGCCACCTTCGACCGGCTGCGCTCCCTGGCCACCGCAGGTGCCGCGCTGCTGCTCTTCCCCGGCTGCTCCGCCCTGGGCCGCCGCCCCGCCGCGGTGCTCGCGGCCGGCCGGGTGCTCCGCGCCCTCGGTGTCGAGTTCGACGTGCCCGACCAGCACCGCTGCTGCGGCATGCCCGCCCTGACCTTCGGCGACGAGGCGGCGATGGGGGAGATGCTGGCCACCAGCCTGGCGTCGCTGGGGAACCGCCGCATCGCGGTGCAGTCCCCCTCCTGCTCCTGGATGCTGGCCGTCCGCGCCCCCCAGCTGGGACACACCCCCGGCGCCGACATCGAGCCCCTCGCCGCCACCATCGCCCGCGCCCTGGCCACCCGCGAGCAGGGCGCCCCGGGCACCGCGGCACGTGTCGCCTACCACGACCCCTGCTACCTCTCCCGCCACCAGGCCCGCCGCGCCGAGCCCCGCGCCGCCCTCGAAGCCGCCGGCTACGCCATCACCGAGCTGCACCACCACGGCGACACCACCCAGTGCTCCGGCCAGGGCGGCGGCCTCCCTCTGACCCATCCCGACATCGCCGCCGGCTACCTCGCCCTCCTCCGCGCCGACATCGCCCGCAGCGGGGTGGACGAGGTGGTCACCGGTTGCGCATCATGCGCGGCCGCATTGCAACGAGCCGGCACCCCTGCCAAGGAGCTCGCCGAGGCGGTCGCCGCCGCCCTCCGCGTGGAGGACTCACCGCTGTGAGGGACACCCTGGTCATCGTCAACCCGGCCAGCGCCGGTGGCCGCACCGGCCGCGAGTGGCCGCGCGTGCAGCGCTGCCTGGTCGACGCCGGCGTCGAGTTCGAGCCCCGCATCACCTCGGCCGCCGACGACGCCACCCGCCTCACCCGCGAGGCGCTGCGCGAGGGCTTCGCCCGGGTCGTCGCGGTGGGCGGCGACGGCACCCTCAACGAGGTGGTCAACGGCTTCTTCGACCCCGAGACCCGCGAGGCGATCAACCCCCGCGCTGTGCTCGGCAT
Organism: uncultured Actinomycetes bacterium; assembly: GCA_964499205.1. Lineage (GTDB taxonomy): Bacteria > Chloroflexota > Dormibacteria > Aeolococcales > Aeolococcaceae > DASRDZ01. The sequence goes on from CAZCJX010000200.1 coordinate 2,428, forward strand.
GCTGCCCAGTGGCACCGGCGGCGACTTCCGCAAGACCGCCGGCATCCCCGTCGCCCACGCCGCCGCCTGCGCCCTGCTCGCCCGCGGCGACGTGCGCACCGTCGACGCCGGCCGCGTCGACTACCACGGCGGCGGCGCCCCCGCCCCGCGATGGTTCGTCAACATCGCCGACTGCGGCCTGGGCGGCGACGTGGTGCGCCGGGTCAACCAATCGCGCAAGTCGCGCGGCGGCACGGTGACCTTCCTCTACCACTCGCTGGCGGCGCTGCTCACCTTCGGCAGCCGCATGGTCCGCGTCGAGGTCGACGGCGAGCGCATCGAGGGGCCGCTGCAGAGCGTCGTGGTGGCCAACGGGCGCTACTTCGGCGGCGGCATGCTGATCGCCCCGGAGGCCAGCCTCGAGGACGGCCTCTTCGACGTCGTCCTCTGCGCCGACCTCGGCATGCGGCGCTCGCTGACCGGCCTGCCCAGCCTCTACCGCGGCCGCCACATCGGCCGTCCCGGCATCACCCTGCGCCGCGGCAGGGTGGTGACCGTGAGCCCGCTGGAGCAGCGTCCCGTGCTCTTCGACGTCGAGGGCGAGCAGGTCGGCCGAGCGCCGGCCACGCTCACCTGCCTGCCCGGCGCGCTGCGCCTCTGCGCTCCCAACCACCGCTAGGCGACTTCGCCGCGATTGCACTCGCCGGCCCAATCAGGCCGGGACAGAACCACTGCGGCAGCGTGCTAGACTTCGCCGCGACCCTCGGAGAGCCCAGGCTGGAGTGTGCCCACATCCACGCCCGGTACCCCTCCGATCGGCTTCCGGCCAGACCGGCCACCCGAGGAACAGAACGCAAGTGCCCGACATCCGCCCCAAGTCCGAGATCATCGAGGAGCACCGCCAGCACGAGACCGACACCGGCTCGTCGGAGGTGCAGATCGCCATCCTCAGTGAGCGCATCCGCGGTCTCACCGAGCACCTGCGCGACCATTCCAAGGACCACGCGTCGCGCCGCGGCCTGCTCAAGCTGGTCGGCCGCCGGCGCCGCCTGCTCGACTACCTGCAGCGCAGCGACGTCGAGCGCTACCGCGCGATCATCGCGCGCCTGGGGCTGCGGCGCTGATCGTGAGCTGCCGGCGGCCACGTCTGCAGGAGGGCTGCTAGCCCGCGGCGAGCGCGGCGCACGACACACCCACACCAGAACACCGGCCCGGCACCGCCCAATCCCGACGGCAGTGCGCGCGCATTCGACCGGTGAGACGTTGGCGATTGGAGATCGGCCGGCGACATTCCGCAGCCCGCAACACAGTGGGCGCGACACCTCGCCGCTTCCGTTCTCTAACCCCCAACAGCCTCACCGCCACGCCGCGCGGCACGTCTGGGCAGGGTGATCAGCCAGGCCGGGTCACACCCATCACAGGAGACCCAACCACATGGCGTACACCCGGTACGAGACCCAGTACTGTGGCAGGCCGCTCGTCGTCGAGACGGGCAACATCGCCGAGCAGGCCAACGGCGCGGCCATCCTCCGCCTCGGCGACTCCGTGCTCCTCGTCACCGCCGTCGCCTCGTCGGCGCCGCGCGAGGGCATCGACTTCTTCCCGCTGACCTGCGACTACGAGGAGAAGCTCTACGCCGCCGGCCGCATCCCCGGCAGCTTCCCGCGTCGCGAGGGCCGTCCCAGCGAGCAGGCCATCCTGGCCAGCCGGATGATCGACCGCCCGATGCGGCCGCTCTTCCCCAAGGACTTCCGCAACGACGTGCAGATCGTCGCCACCG
>CAZCJX010000201.1:0-4168 GCA_964499205.1 uncultured Actinomycetes bacterium
AGCCCACCATCACCAGGTAGACGATCACGCTGCTGAGATGGGGATCCAGCCAGATCGGCAGCAGCCCGGTGAGCATGCCCACCACCATGCCCCCGACCAGCGCGCCGCTGAAGCTGCCGTAGCCGCCGATCGCCATGCCGGCGAAGCCGAGCAGCGCCACCTGGTCGGCGAGGAATGGCGACGCCGATGTCACCGGCACGATCAGCGCGCCGGCGAGAGCGGCGATGGCGCCGGCCACGGCGAAGGAGCGCAACACCACCTTGAGGATGCCGATGCCGTTCAGCGATGCGCCCTCGGCGTCCTCGACGGTGGCGCGCAGCACCACGCCGGTGCGGGTGCGGTGCAGCACCGTCTCCATCACCACCGCGAAGACGATCACCGCGCCCATCATCACCAGGTAGACGGGGCGGATCGGCACCCCGGCGATGGTGATCGGCGAGTCGCTGACGTACGAGGGCATCGGCCGGGTGTCGAGACCGAAGGTGAGCGCCACCGCGCTGTTCATGGCCAGGCCGAGCCCCAGCGTGGTGACCAGGGTTCCCTCGGTGAGGTTGGCGGCGTGCGGGCCGCGCGCCACGGGATGCACGGCGAGCAGCTCGCTGACCACACCCGCCACCGCGCCGCCGAGGATCACCGCCAGGCAGGTGAGCGGGAACGGCCAGCTCGCCTCGGCGGACAGGCCGTAGGCACCCAGCGCGCCGGCCATGACGATCGACCCCTGGGCGAAGTTGAACACCCCGCTGGAGGCGAGGATCAGCGTGTAGCCGGCGGAGATGAGCGCGTACATGCTGCCCAGCCCCAGGCCGGTGACGATGCCGATGCCGATCAGCGTTCCCATCGACTACGCCTCGCGCAGGTGCGGCGCTGTCATTCGAAGCGCGCCTCGCGCTTCTCGACGAAGGCGCGCCGCGCCTCCAGGGAGTCGCTGGAGAGGTAGAGCTCGGCGGTGAAGCCCTGCTCGGTGCGGTACATGCGCGCCGGGTCGGGGTACTCGACGATGTTCATCGACTCCTTGGCCAGCTCCAGGGCGCGCGGGCTCTTGGCGGCGATCTCCCGCGCGTAGGCGAGGACGGTCTCGACCAGCTGCTCGCGCGGCACCACCCTCTCCAGCGCGCCCAGCCGGTGGGCCTCCGCGGCGTCGATGCGCGCCGCGCGGAAGAAGAGCATGCGCGCCTTCTGCTGGCCGAACATGCGCACGAACCAGGTCGAGGCGCCGAGCGCGCCGCGGTCGACCTCGGGGAGCTGGAAGTATGCGTCGTCGGAGGCAAAAACTCCGTCGGCGGCGCCGGCGATGCCCACCCCGCCGCCGAGCACGAAGCCGTGCACCGCGCAGAGCACCGGCACGCGGCACTCCCAGACCGCCTTGAAGGTCTGGTAGTTGCCGCGCTCCACCATGGGCAGCTGGCTGCCGTCCTGGGAGAGCTCCTTGATGTCCACGCCGGCGCAGAAGCCGCGCCCCTCGGCGCGGATCACCACCACGCGCACGCTCTCGTCGTCGGACAGCCGGCGCAGCAGCGCCGCCAGGTCGAGCCACTCCCGGCCGTTGAGCGCGTTGACCGGCGGCTTGTCGAGCACCACCTCGGCGATGCCCTGCGCGTCGACGCTGTGGCGCACCGCGCTCACGAGCGGACTCCGCTGCACAGCCGGTCGATGGTCTCGGTCGCCTCGCGGACGATGCGCTCGACCAGCTCGGCGACGGGGGGAACGTCGTGGATCATGCCGACCACCTGCCCGGTCGGCATGATGCCGTCCTCGGGGTGGCCGTCGACCAGGGCGCGGCGCACCAGGGTGGGTGCGTTGGCGGCCATCAGCGTCTGCGCGAAGGAGAGCTTGTGGGTGCTGCGCATGCGCAGGCCGGCGCGCGCCATCTCCAGCGGTCCCAGCCCGCTGATCTTCCTGAACGACATCGACAGGCGCACCGACCGGGCGAGCCGGCGCGCGCCGGTGGCGCGCTGGATGCTGCGCAGCGTGTCGTTGGCGATGACCCGTTGCGGGAAGCCGTCGATGCGGTCGGTGACCACGGTGTCCTCCAGCTTGTGCTCGGTGTAGAGCTGCTTGACGTGGGCCGGCACGGGGCTCTCCTGGGTGACCAGGAAGCGCGTGCCCATGGCGACGCCGCAGGCGCCGTAGGCGAGTGCCGCCACCAGGCCGCGGCCGTCGAAGTAGCCGCCGGCGGCGACGACGGGGATGTCCACCGCGTCGACGACCGCGGGCAGCAGCAGGCTGGTGGCCACCGCGCCGGTGTGGCCGCCGCCCTCGCCGCCCTGCACGATCACCGCGTCGACGCCGAGCTGCTGCACCTTGCGCGCGTGCTTGACGGCGCCGATGGTGGGCACGCAGAGCACGCCGCCGCGCTGCAGGGTGCGGATCACCTCCTGCTGCGGGTTCTTGTTGAAGCTGGCCAGCCGCACGCCGTGCTGCACCAGCAGCTCGACGACGCGCTCCGCGCCCGGCTGGCCCATCAGGAAGCCGACCCCGAAGGGCTTGTCCGTGCGCTCCTTGATATAGCGCAGCGCCCGCTCCACCTCGTCGGGCTTCATCGTCGCCGCGGCGAGGATGCCCATCGCACCGGCGTTGGCGGTGGCGACCACCAGGTCGGCCGAGGACACCCAGCCCATCCCCGTCTGGATGATGGGGTGGCGGACGCCGAGCAGGTCGCAGAGCGGGGTGTGCAGCGTCTGCGCTGCGAGGTCGGGCATCAGCGTCTCCAGGTGCGGCGCATCACGGCGCCACGGCTTCGCGATGGCGCAGCCCGGTGGGGTCGAGCACCTCGCGGATCAGGCGCAGCTGCTCGGGGCTGGGCAGCGGCGTCTCCGCCGCCTCCGCTGCCACCGCCAGGGGAAACCCGGTGCGCGACTGCACGGTGTCCAGGCTGACGCCGGGATGGAGGCTGACCACGCGCAGCGTGCCGTCCGGACCGCCGGTGTCGAGCACCGCGAGATTGGTGACGATGCGCCGCACCTCGTGGTACGCGCGCGTGGTGGGCGGCAGCGCGGCGGCACGATCGGTGCCCAGCCCGCTGACCATGTCGACGTGCTCGGGGAAGGCGCGCGGAACGTGGCGCGGCACCCAGTAGCTGCACGGGTGGTTGACGCTGTTGCCTGGGGCGCCGCGCACACCGAGCAGCTGCGCCTTGGGACGGTGCCAGTCGCCGATGCAGGAGATGTTCTGGTTGCCGTGGCGATCCAGCTGCGCCGCCCCCATCATGATGTGGCGGCGGCCGGCCCAGAGCACGTCGAAGACGGCGCGGTACGGCATCCATCCCTCGATCACGGCGGGCTGCGGCCCGTGCCCGTTCTGCGACGCGGTGGCCACACCGACCGGTGCGGCGTCGGCGCGGATCAGCGCCTCGCCGTCGGTGATCACCAGGTCGGGGCTGAAGGTCAGCCGGGCCAGGCCGGCGGCGATGCGCGGGATGAGGCCGATGCCGGTGGCCAGGATCTCACCGTCGCCGCGCCACGCCTCGGCGCAGGCGACGATGCACAGCTCCGACCAGGTGTATTCGTTCATGCCGGCTGCCCTGCGGTGACCGCGGTGCCGATGTTGCGCTCGCGCCAGGCGTCCCAGTGCGCCGGGTCGGCGGCGCGCGCGTAGTCGTCGAGGGCGTCGTCGTCGATGGCGTAGTCAGGGGCGCAGGAGGTGAACCAGGCACCCCGCGGCGCTTCGACGACGCCGTGCACGTTCATGCGGTTGACGCGCAGGCTGTGCACGCACCCCTCGCCGGCCAGCTGCTCGGTGGGCACCACCTGCTCGCAGGTCATGTAGCTGCGTTCCGCGGCCATGCAGAAGAGGTCGTCGAAGTAGTGGTCGACGCCGAGGATCTGCCCGGTGCCGCGCGCGTCGGCGCGGTTGACGTGCACCAGGGCCGCGTCGAGGTGCAGCGGCGGCATGGCGATCACCTCGTCGTCGCCGTAGGGCGAGGCGACCCGGCGCAGCTCGGGGTTGAGCCGCTCGACGTCGGAGCCGAGGCCGGCGCGCGTGGGCAGGAAGGGCAGGCGCAGCGCGGCGGCGTAGAGGCCCCAGTAGAGCATCCCCTCGTCGAGCTCGGTGGCGGTGATCGCGCCGGACTCGCGGGCGCGGCGGAAGTGCGGGTCGACGGGGATGCGGTCGAGGGAGACGAAGCCGAAGACGACGTGGCGGACCTTGCCGGCGCTGCACAGCATGCCCA
>CAZCJX010000202.1:0-4165 GCA_964499205.1 uncultured Actinomycetes bacterium
GTCCCGGCAGCGGTGCGGGTGCGGCCGCGGCCGGTGGTGGTGCGGCGGGCCGTGCCGGTGCCGGTGCTGCTGCGAGTGCTGGTGCGGGCGGCGCCGCGGCGGGTGCTCGTCGAGCTGGTGCGGCGGGCGCCGGTGCGATCGACGTCGGTCTCACGCTCGACCCGGCTGAAGAAGCGCACCGCGTCGCGCGCCCGGCCGTGCACCGCGCCGAGCACGGTGCGCGAGGCGGCGCCGACGACGTCGCCGCGCCTGGCCTGGCGGCGCAGGCCGCGCAGGTAGGCCAGCAACACCCGCTCCGGAATGCCCGTGGCGGTGTCGACCATGTCCTCCGCCACCTCGGCGACGGTGTCGTTCACCTCGCTGCCGCGGCGGCGGGCACGGCCGGCGGTGCGGCGCGGCCGGGCCGCGGTGTCGACCGCCATGGCGGCGCCGCCGACGACAGTGTCGAGAGCGGCCTCGCCGGCTGAGCCGACCGAGTCGAAGGCGTTGTCGACGATGCTGAGGTCGGTCATGTGCTGTACCTCCGTCCCCCTCCTGTCTGGCGGGCAGCCTTGGCCACGCACGCGGAGGCATGCGTGACAACACAGCTATCATTTTAGCGCGGCGCGTCAGAGTGCGTCAAGGGCGCTCCCCGGGCAGAATGCAGCCACCTATGGAGGCGCAGCCGCGCGAGTACGACGTCGAGGCGGGGGGCATCCGCCTGTCGGTGCGCGACCACACCGGCGACGGCGGTCCGGTGGTCTGCCTGCACGGGCTCGCCTCCAACGCCCGATGGTGGGACCTGGTGGCGCCGCGCCTGGCGCCGCGGAGGGTGATCGCCGTCGATCAGCGCGGCCACGGACGCAGCGACAAGCCGGACGGCGGCTACGACTTCGGCACGGTGGTGTCGGACCTGCGCGCGTTGGTGGCGTCGCTGGGGTTGGGGCCGGTGGTCGTGGCGGGGCACTCGTGGGGCGCGTCGCTAGCGCTGGCGTGGGCGGCGACGGATGGCGACGGCGTGCGCGCGGTGAGCTGCGTCGACGGCGGCATCGGCAACCTGGCTAGCCACTTCGGCCACAGCTGGGCCGTGGCCGAGAAGGCAATGCGGCCGCCGGATCTCGTCGGCGTCGATCCCGCGGCGCTGGCGGGGTGGGTGGCGCGGTCGGGGCTCGCCGGGGACGGTGACGCCGCGCGCGCGGTCGAGATCCTGCGCGGCAACTTCGAGGAGGTGGCCGGCGGTGGCGGGTTGCGACCGCGGCTGCGCGTCGAGCGGCACATGCAGATCGCGTACGCGCTGTATCACCTCGACAGTGCGTCGCTGCTGTCGCGGGTGACCCAGCCGGTGCAGTTCATCCTTGCTGAGCGCGACGGAGTCGATCCACGGCGCGATGCGGCGGCGCGCGCGGTGGAGTCGCTGCCGGCGGGGAGTGAGGTGCACTGGGTCGCCGGCATGCACGACCTTCCGGTGCAGCGGCCGGCGGAGGTGGCGGCGTTGATGGTGGAGTTCATGCAGCGCCATGGCCTCTAGGTCGCGTGGCTCCTGGTGCGCTTTTTGCATTGTGGTGCAAGGGAAAACCACGATAACCACGAACGTGTCGCGGCGTGATGCAACCTTTGTGCGACCGCAACTTGCACGTCGTCGCGGCCGTTTGCTAGCGTAGGCGCAGATACACTAAACAGATGTACGGGGACGGCGCGCGGGCGCTGTCGTCTCTGTCGTCACGGCGGGTTGTTGCGCGCTGTCTGGCGACGTTGTGTGTGCTGCTGCGTGCCCATTGCATGGAAGGGAGAACGTTCGCGCGTGTCCGGCATTCACTTCACCGACGGGTTCGACCGTCCCGACACCATCGCGCTCGGCCTCGACGCGCCGCGACTGGTGACGGTGGTGGTCGCCGCGCTGTCGGCGTACGCGGTGATGCAGGTGCCCCTGCCATTCGCGCTGCGCGTCTGCATCGCGGTGCTGCTCGCCGCCGTCGGTGCGACCCTGGGGTGGGGACGGTTGGCGGGGCGGCCGCTGCTGACCTGGGCGTGGCTGGCGCTGCGCTTTGCGCTGTCGCCGCGGTCGGGCGGCGGTGTCGTGGTGGCCCAGCGCGCCGAGGTCGACGCGGTCGACATGGAGCCGCCGCCGCCCGTGCCGCCACCGGTCATCACGACTGCGCCTGCTCCGCAGCCGGAGGTGCCGGCGTGGGCCCGCTGGTTGGAACCGGACGTGGTGGAGACGCCGCGCGCCGCGCCGGTGGTGGTGATGATGGATGCCGCGGAGGTGCCGAGCGAGGCCGGCGAGCCCGACGGCGAGCCTGACGCCCCTGAACCCGTGGAGCCGTTGCCGTTCACCGAGTCGGGCAACGTCATCGACCTTCCCGAGCCGGTCACGGTGCGCACGCCCGCGGTGCTGCAATTCCCCGTTGCCCGGCATGAGCCGGCCGCCGGCGCACCCGCACTCGACGCCTCGTCCCCCGCGCCCGTCTTCGTCGGCGCACCTCGGCGCGTCACCTTCTTCTCCCTCAAGGGCGGCGCGGGACGCACCACGCTGGCCACCGAGGTCGCCGGCATCCTCGCCGCGCGCGGACGCCATCGCGCCGCCGACGGCACCGTCCGCCCGCTCGACGTGGCGCTGCTCGACCTCGACCTGCGCAGCGCCACCGTGTCGGTGCGCCTCGGCATCGCCCAGCCGACACTCACCGACTACCTGTCGCGCGGCGGCGACCCGGCGCACCTCGACGCCTGCATGGTTCGCCACGACACCGGCCTTCGCGTGCTGCTCGGTCCTCCCAAGCCCGTGGCCTCCGGTCCCGCCGCGCTGGAGCCGGCGCGCGTCGCCGAGATCGTGCACCGCCTGGAGCGCGACGGCGTCCACTTCGTGGTCATCGACGTCGCCGCCGACCTCGGCGCGGTGACGACCTGGGTGCTCAGCGCCGCGCACGACGTGTTCGTGGTCATCACGCCCACCGCGGGCGGCGTGCAGGACGCGTACCGCACCACCGAGGCGCTGCGCCGTCTCGGCCTCGGCCACAAGCTGCGCTACGTCGTCAACCGCGCGCGGGGCGACGTCGACCTCGACGAGGTGATGGGCGACCTCGGTGGCCGCGTCGCAGCCGTCATCCCCTACGACCCGCGTGTCGAGGACGCCGAGAACGACCACCGCATCGCCGCCCTCGACGGCACCGGTCCCGCCGCGGCAGCGCTGCACGACCTCGCCGCACTGCTCTATCCCTCGCTGGCACCGGCGGCCGCGCGCACCCGCCTCGGCTGGCTGCGCCGGAGGTTGCGCGTTGGTTGACACCGTCGCCCCTGCGACCACCGAGGAGCTGCTGCGCAACGTCCGGGCCCGGCTCAGCCTCGAGCTCGACCCCGCCGTCGCCAACCCGTTCTCCACCGTCCCCGGCCGCCGCGAGCTGATTCGCGACGCCATCCAGCGCGCCCTCGACGACCTCGACAATCCCTCGCATCCCGCCGCCATCGACGAGCTCTACGACGACCTGGTCGGCCTCGGTCCTCTGCAGCCGCTGATGTCCGACCCTGAGATCACCGACGTGCTGGTCAACCGCCACGACGAGGTGTACGTCGAGCGCCGCGGCCGCCTGGAGCTCACCGCCGCGCGCTTCCGCGACCAGGCGCACCTCGAGCAGGTCATAGCCAAGATCGTCGCCCTGGTCGGCCGCGAGATCTCCGTCGACAAGCCGCTGGTCGACGCGCGCATGGTGGACGGCAGCCGCGCCAACGCGGTGTACGCGCCGGTCGGCGGCCCCACCCTGTGCATTCGCAAGTTCAACCGCCTGCGCCTGTCGCTGATGCCGGACGGGACACGCAGCGGCGACGACTGGGTGTCGCGCGGCGGCATGAGCCGCGAGATGGCCGCCTTCCTCCACGCCATGGCGCGGGCGCGCGCCACCCTCCTCGTCGCCGGCGCCACCGGTGCGGGCAAGAGCACGCTGCTGCGCTCCATCGTCGACTCCTTCCCGCCCAACGAGCGCGTCATCACCATCGAGGACACCGCCGAGCTGGAGCTGGAGAATCCCCACTGGGTGCGCCTCGAATGCGTCCACCACCACGAGCTCGGTGGGCAGGACAGCAGTGCCCGACGGCTCGATGTTGCCGATCTCGTCCAAAACGCGCTGCGCATGCGTCCCGACCGCCTGATCATCGGCGAGATCCGCAACAGCCGCGAGGCGTACCACACCCTGGA
>CAZCJX010000203.1:0-4157 GCA_964499205.1 uncultured Actinomycetes bacterium
GCCGGTAGTTGATCGGCACCAGCACCGCGCCGATCTGCGGCACGGCGTAGAACGACTCCAGCTGCGCGTGGGTGTTGGGGGCGATGTAGGCGACGCGGTCGCCCTTGCGCACGCCCATGTCCTGCAGCGCCGACGACCAGCGGTCGCAGCGGTGGAAGAACTGATCGTAGGTGAGACGCAGCTCACGGTCGACGACGGCCTCGCGCCGTGGGTAGAGGAGGCGTGACCGTCGGGCGAACTCCAGGGGCGTGAGCGGGGTCTCCACGATGCCAAACCTCCTCTGCCGATGTGCTTCTGCTGCGCCGCGCCGAGCAGGCGATCCCCCGGCCTTCCCTTCGCGGACGCATTGTGGCGCGATCCACCGCGGTCGTCACGACGCAGCGCGTCACGCCGCGTCAGCCGGCTGCAAGCGCAGCGGATGGTGACAGCTCGAGGGCTCAGTCTGGCTCGGGCTGTACGCGCTCGCGCCGCCGCCACCAGGCGCGGCGCGGCGGCGGCTCCAGTTTGGGCGGCACCGCCTCCTCGGCCGCCGCCTCGGCGGTGCGCCCCTGCATGCGGTGCAGCGCGGGCACCAGCACGCGCAGGATGACCACCTGCAGTGCCGCGGCGATGGGCACGGCGAGGAGCGCGCCGGCGACACCTTCGAGCGCACCGCCGACCAGCAGCGCCAGCACCACCGCCAGCGGCGGCAGCGCCAGCACGCGGTTCATCACCACCGGCACCAGGGTGTTGCTCTCGACCTGCTGGATGACCAGGAACACCGCGGCGACCAGCAGCGGGTAGGCGGGAGCGATGGTGAATCCGAGACCCACGGCGGGTGCGGCGCCGATGAACGGCCCGAAGATGGGGATGGCCTCGGTGAGCCCGGCGAAGATGCCCAGCAGCACCGGGCTGGGCAGGTGCAGCAGGGCGACGGAGACACCGGAGAGCACGCCGATCACCACCATGTTGATGACCACGCCGCGGGTGTAGCCGCCGATGCGCGTGCCCATGTCCTCGACGACGTCGCCGGCGAGCGCCTGGTGGCGCGGCGGGATGAGGTCGATGACGAAGGCCTTGAGCCGGTCGCTGGTGGTCAGCCAGAGAAACGCCAGCACCAGCACGATGACGAAGCGCACCAGCACCGTCGCGGTGGTGGCGCCCACGTCGAAGAGGACCTTGCGGGCGCTGTCGAGAAAGCTGCTGACCTGGCTGGTGAAGTCGCCGCTGATGTGCAGCTGCTTCTCGATGGTGCTGATGAAGTTCTCGACGTCCTTCTGGTACTTGGGGAAGTTGTCGGCGAGCTGCTGCGCCTGGGTGACCAGCGGCTGCACCAGCAGCACGACGAGGACGGTGAGGATGCCGAGCAGCACGAGATAGACGGCGAGGATGGCCGCGGCGCGGGGGAAGTGCCAGCGTTCCAGCCGCTTGACCAGTGGGCGGATGCCCTCGGCGACGACGATGGCGATGAGGAAGACGAGGACGATGTCGAGGACGGCGTAGAGCAGGAAGACCAGGCCGACCACGCTGAGGGTGACCAGGGCGGCGACCACCAGGGTGCGCACCCGCACCGCGGGGCGAGCCGGCGGCGGCTCGGCGACCGGCGGTGGCGCGGCGCTGCTCATCGGCGCGGTGTCACGCCTCCGTGTCGGGCGGCAGGTTGGTGAGCATGACGCCGGCGTGCGTCCTGTAGATGCTGTTGACGCTGAGCAGCAGCACGGTGAGGTATTCGCTGTAGCGCGCGCAGCGCAGCGGGCCGCCGTCGACGGGCCGCGCCTCGGGCAGCAGGCGCACCAGCTCGCTGGCCGCTTGCTTGGCCGCCGCGTCGTCGCCGGTGACCACCACGTGCCCGTCGATCGGCTTGCTCAGCCGCTTCAGCTCGGCGCTGCTCACCGAGTGAAAGGCGGCGGCGATGCGCGCACCTGGCAGCAGCGCGGCCGCCTGCTGCGCCGCCGATCCCTCGGGGACGTCGACGTGGGTGGGACCGATGCCCTCGGCGAAGGTGACCGGCACCGCGGTGCTGACCACCACCTTGCCCGCCAGAGCTTCGGCCAGCTCTGGCAGCAACGTGGCCTGCCCCTCGTAGGGGATGGTGATCACCGCGACGCGGCCGCGGCGGGCGGCCTCGAGGTTGTCCATGCCCTCGACGGGGGCGGCGTCGCTGCCGCTGGCGAGCAGCTTCTCGCTGACCTCCGCGGCCGCTGCGGCGCCACGCTCGGCGTCGCGCGACCCGATGAGCACCGGCACGCCGGCGTGGGCGAAGCGCATCGCCAGGCCCGGCCCCAGCTTGCCGGTCCCCCCGAGCAGCGCGACAGGCGTCTCCATGGTCGCGCGGAGTGTACAGGTCGGGAGGCGGCCTAGACCGCCATCTCGTCGGGAGCGCGGATGCCGCGCAGCTCGGGATCGAGGGCCAGCGATCCGCACACCGCCATCAGCACGCCGCCGACCACGATGGTGGGCACCACCCCCAGCGTTGCGCCGAGGACGCCGCCGAGCAGTGCGCCGAGTGGCTGGGTGCCCTGGGCGACGGTGCGCGTCGAGGCCACCATGCGTCCGAACATCTCGTCGGGGGTGAAGACGCGGCGCAGGGTGATCATGGCCACGTTCCACAGCCCGCTCTCCACCATCATGAAGAGGTACGCGACCACCACCACGACCAGGGCGACGAGGCCGGGCACGTGGGTCGCCGCGGGCAGCAGCAGCCAGCCGATGCCGTTGCAGGCAGCCGACAGGGCCAGCGCGTTGGCGTAGCCGGCGCGGCGCGAAATCCGCGGCGCGTTGAAGGCGATGGTCGCCCCGACCAGTCCCGTGCCGGTGACGATCACGCCGAGTTCGCCGGGCGACAGCCCGACGTTGCGGTAGAGGTAGATGAGCACCACCGCGTTGCCGATGCCGGCGCCGAGGTTGCCGACCGCGCTGGCCACGGCGAGGCGGCGCAGGCGGCGGTCGCCGAAGACGAAGCGGGCGCCGTCGACGAGGTCGCGCAGGAAGGTGGTGGTCATCTCGGTCCGGACGCGGCGGGTGCGATCGCGGACCTGCAGCAGCAGCACCACCGAGACGAGGAACGACACCGACGAGGCGGCAACCGCGCGCGCCGCGCCGAAGGCCTGGATCATCGCCCCGGCGATGCCCGGCCCGGTGATCATGGTGCCGATGTTGGCCGCCTCGAGGCGCGCGTTGGCGTGGTCGAACTCGGCGCGCGGCACCACCGCGGGGACGATGCTGTAGAAGGTGATGTTGCCGAGGTTGCCCGCAACTCCGTCGAGCAGGGTGACCACGAAGAGCTGGGCCAGCGTCAGGTGGCCGAGCGCGGCGGCGAGGGGGACGGTGCCGATCACCAGCATGCTGGCGGCGTCGCAGGCGATGATGATGCGGCGGCGGTTGCCGCGGTCGGCGACCACGCCGCTGAACATGGAGAGCAGCAGCACCGGCAGGGTGGTCAGCGCGGTGAGCGCGCCCACGGCGAGGGCGCCGGCGTGCAGCACCAGGACGGCGATGGTGGGGAAGGCGAGCAGGCTGATGCGGGTGGCCAGGCCGCCGGCGGTCGACGAGCCCCAGAGCAGCCAGAAGTCGCGGTTGAGCCGGACGCGGGCCACTGCAGACCTACGTCGAGATGCGCAGGGCGTCGAGGAGGATGCGCAGCGCCTCGACGGCGTCGTCGGCATGGTGCACGCCGGGGAGCGGCAGCGGCGCCGCGCCGATGGCGACCACCGGCTTGCCCGCGGCCATGCCCAGGCTCACCTCGGAGAGGGTGCCCCAGCTGAGGCCGACGGCGAGCACCGCCTCCGCCGCGGCCACCACCAATGCGTTGCGCGCCTCGCCCATGCCGGTGGCGATGGGCAGCGCCACCCAGGGGTTGGCGTCGGCGGGGTCGCGTCCCGGCAGCATGCCGACGGTGAGTCCACCCGCCGCAGCCGCGCCGCGCGACGCCGCCGCCATGACCCCGCGCAGCCCGCCGGTGACCACCACGCAGCCCGCTTCGGCGAGCCGCCGCCCGCACTCCTCGGCGATGCCGAGCAACGCGTCGGCCGCGTCGCCGGGGCCGATCACCGCGACGCGATGCGGCCGCGCCACGCCCTGCTGCCGCGGGGCAATGTCGCTCACGGTGCCTCCGGTGCCATCGCCTGCATCTCCGCCTCGGTGCGCGGCTGCTCCCGCCGCAGGGCGATCAAGACTAC
>CAZCJX010000204.1:0-4157 GCA_964499205.1 uncultured Actinomycetes bacterium
CGATTGACAACCCGCCGCCCAGCGCCATTTCGCACGGGGCGCTGCTGCCCCCGCGCGCCCAGGCCAGCGGCACCCTGCGCCGCCTCCAGGAGGCCGCCCTGCTCCGCTTCGCCGAGCGCGGCTACCACGGCGTGTCGATCCGCGAGCTGGCCGAAGCGGCCGGGGTGACGGTGAGCTCGGTCTACTCCCACGTCAGCGCCAAGGAGGAGCTGCTCGCCGAGCTGATGGTGATCGGCCACCTCGAGCACAACGCCTGGCTGCGCCAGGCCCTCGACGCCGCGCCCGACGATCCCCGCGAGCAGATCCGCCGGGTGATGCGCGCCCACGCCCGGGTGCACGCCACCTACCCGCTGCTCACCCGCCTCTGCAACAAGGAGCTGCACGCGCTCTCCGAGCAGAACCGCGCCCGCTTCATGGACGTGCGCCACGACTCCGAGCGCGTCTTCCTGGAGATCGTCGAGCGCGGCCTGGCCAGCGGCGACTTCCACTGCGGCGATCCCTGGCTGGTGGTCGCCGCCATCGGCGGCATGGGCATCCGCGTCGCCGAGTGGTACGACCCGCAGGGTCCGTACAGCGTCGACGACATCGCCGAGGCCTACGCCGACTTCACGGTGAAGATGCTGGCGTAGGTGCCCCAGCCGCGCCTCAGCCGGCGACGAGCAGGTCGGCCACCTCGGCGGGCAGCGCGGCGCTGCGCAGGATGCGGCCCGTCGCCAGGTCCACCACGTCGACGGTGCCGGGCGACTGCGGGCTGGCGTTGTCGCCGGAGATCCGCGAGACGGCGAGCGACTGGGAGGTGAGGAACACCGGGCTCTGGCCGCACACCGTCTCGGGGCCCGGCTCGCCACCGGCAGGTGCCGGGGTGCTGACCGTCTGGACCCGGCCGCTGCCCAGGTCGGCGGTGCTCAGGCCGCCCAGGTTGGCGCAGTCGCCGATCACCACGGCGCGCTGGGTCGCGGCGTCGACCAGCACTGCGGTGGTGCCGCCGGCGAGCGTGGTCGGCGATCGCCGCACCACCGAGCCGGTCGCGGTCGCGTCGACCAGGTTTTCGGGGATCGAGCCGTCGGCGAAGTAGACGTGACCGTTCTCCAGGCCGAAGGGGTTGCCCGGTCCGGGGATGCAGGCCGCTCCGCTGCCGGACCGGCAGGGGGTGATGCGGGGTCCCGCGAGGTTGGCCCAGTCGATGCCGGTGCGGTCGCGGTCGGCGCTGCCGCCGTAGGAGTAGTAGAGGCGCGAGCCGTCGGCGGTGACCATGGCGTCGGTGGGGCGGTCGGGGCCGACCGGCCGAGCCGCCGGCAGCGTCCGGGTCACCTGGGTGGCCAGCACCACGCGCCGGCCGGGGTCGACGGCGGTGACCAGGATGTGCCCCTGGTCCTGGCCGACGGCGTAGAGGGTGCCGCTCTGGCCCTGCACCGCCAGCGAGCGGTAGAGCGCCCCGCCGGGCGCGCTGAGCTGCACCGTGCCCCGCTGCCGGCCGGTGGCGGTGTCGAGCAGCACGACGCCGCTGCCGCCGCGGTCGTCGGCCAGGGTGAGGACGTAGAGCGTCGCGGCGTCGGGGCTCAGCGCCATCGTCGACCCGGAGCCCACAGTTCCGGCCGGCGGCGCGGCCACCTGGGTGCGCCAGCGCGGCCGCAGGGTGCTGCGGTCGAGGGCGACCACCTGGTTGGCGGCGGTGAGGGCGAACACCAGCTGCCGCGCCGACGGGTTGGGCGAGGCCGTGGCCACCGGCCCGTGCACGCCGCGGTCGATGCTGTGCTGGACCAGGGTGGCCACCAGCGCCGTGGCGGCGATCACCACCAGCGCCGTCCAGGCCACCGGCCGGGGCAGGCGGTGGCGCCGCCGGTCGCGGGCCACCGCCTCGGCGCAGCGGCGGAGCAGGCCGGGGGCGGGGCGGTACACGCCGTCGAGGGCGCCGCGGACCCGCTCCCGCAGGTCGTCGTCCCGCCGGTCGCGCTCGTCGCTCACGACGGTTCCTCCGATTGCTCCAGGCGGCGGCGCAGGGTGGCGATGGCGCGGTAGAGGCGCGCCTTGGCGGCCGGCACCGAGACGCCGGCGATGCGGGCGATGTCCTCGACGGGCAGGTCGAGATAGAAGTGGAGGGTGAGGACCAGGCGATCCTTGTAGCGCAGCGAGCGGAGCACCCGCAGGGTGTCCTGGGCGGTGACCGCCGCCGCCTCCATGGCCAGGTCGCTCTGCACCTCGCCGGAGAGCGGCACCACCGAGCGGCGCCAGCGCGAGCGCAGCGCGCTGCGGCACTCGTTGGCGACGATGCCGAGGAACCAGGGGCGCATGTCGGCGCCCTCACGCAGCCGGTCGATCTTCCGCCAGGCCTTGATCGACGCCTCCTGCACCACGTCCTGGGCGGCCGCGGCGTCGTGCAGCATCGCCGTCGCCAGTCGATGCGCCTGCTCGACGAGTGGACCGAGCGCTGCCTCGAAGGCGGCCGCGTCGTCGATCGTCACGTGCACCAGGAGCGATGCACCCGCTGCAGCCACGCTTGACATACGTGCGGTTGCAGCGTTCGGGTTGCAGCGTCCCGCTGCGCGGCCACCATGACTGCGCAGGATCGCATCTGCGCGAGGGCGTCTGCCGCGTCAGCCGAGCAGCAGCTCCATCGCCAACGCCGCCAGCAGCACCGTCTCGACCACTCCGAGTCGCGCCATGTTGTCGCGCAGGCGGTCGCCGCCCACCGAGGGATGCAGGCCACGGCGAATTGACCGTGTGGTCAGCAGGGGAACCATGACACCGCGCGCTGCGGCAAAGGTGACCATGATCACGTAGCTCTGCCACCATCGCGGAGCCGACTCGGCGAGTGCCAGCAGCGCGTACAGCGCCGCCGAGGGCAGCAGCGTCATCACCCCCGTGCCCAGCGCGAAACCGAAGCACGCCGCATATGCCGTGGTGCCGAAGCGCGCCCACTGGCGCGGCACCATCCAGCGGCTGCCCGGCGGCGCCATGCGCAGGTGCAGCACCGCCTGCAGCGCGATGGCGGCGGCGCTGCAGGCGCATATCGTCGCCACCGCGGCGGCGGGCATGGCGCCCAGCGCCCGGTTGACGGCCACCAGCAGGCTGGCCGTTGCCGCGGCGCCGAGCAGCATCGCCGCGGTGTGCGCCGCGGCGGCGACGGCTGCGGCGCCGGCTCCTGCTCCCTGGACCAGGGGCGCCGCGACCACGTAGGTCGCGTTGAGGGCTCAGGGCTTGTGCCAGCTGCGCAAGCCCACGGCCAGGGCCAGGGCCAGCGCGGTGGCCGGAGCTGCTGCGGCGGCGGCGACCATCATGTTGTGGTCAACCTGAGCAGTAACAGTACCAGGTGCTGCCGCCGCCGTTGCAGACGCAGTCGCAGCAGGTGGCGCCGTTGCAGCTCCAGCAGCCGGTGCCGGCGCCGCAGTAGGCGGTGGTGAGGCTGCAGGTGGTGATGCCGGAGTGGGAGCAGCTGGAGCCGTTGCAGAGCGAGCTGCCGCAGTAGCCCCCGGAGAAGGGACCGCTGCACGGGCAGGTGCCCGAGGCGAAGGCGTCGAGCCGTCCCACCGCCAGCGCGGCCGCGGCCCCGAAGACGCCGGACAGGGCGCCGCCGATGAAGCGCCGCCGCCCGATGCGCAGCGCGCTCCACTCGACCAGCCGCCCGCTCATCGTGTCGCGCCGCCGACGGCAATGGGGCGCATCCCGTCGCCCGGGTCGGCCACCTCCTCGAGCAGATCACGGGCGGCGCGGGCCAAGCCGTCGCCGCCGTTGACCAGCCCCTTGGTGCGCACCACGCCGCTGCCGTCGACGCCGACCACGAAGGGGGTGATGGCGACGCCGAAGTCGCCGGCGCGTCGGAAGTTGCGGTCAGCAACGACATGAACCGGCGCGTCCAGGGAATGCGCCGTCGCCCACGCGGCGACGCGCTCGCGCGGGCCTCCGCAGAGCACCACCACGTCGAGCTGGTCGCGCCGGCGCAGGGCCAGCTCGCGTAGCGGTGCCGCCAGCTTCTCGCACTCGGGACAGTCGGTCGAGGCCATCAGCAGCAGCGCCGGCCGGCCCGAGGGCACGGCCACCGCAGCGCCGTCGAGCGCCACGTCGGTGAAGCGCGGTGCCGGCGTGCCGGGTGCGGGGCCCTGGTTGGCCCGGCCCTCGCGGCTGGTCAGGTACATGGTGCCGAAGTGGTTGTAGAGGGC
>CAZCJX010000205.1:0-4146 GCA_964499205.1 uncultured Actinomycetes bacterium
AGGTCGACGACCAAGGTGCCCTGCGCAGCTTCGCGCTCCGCGCCGCGCGCGAGGCAACGGCGACGGTGGGGCAGAGGAGGAGCGCTTTCTAGGCGAGCGACGGCGACGGTGGGGCAGAGGAGGGGCACGTTCCAGGCGACGCGCGCACGACGCCGAGCGCGAAGCTGCGCAGGGCGGAGGCGATTTCCCGCTGCCGGAGGCGATTCCCGCTGCCGGCGGCGATTCCGGCTGCCGACCGCCCCGCCTCTCGCTCCGGCGCTGATGCGCCGGGCGACCTACGCCTTCTTGGCGCGGGTCGAGGTGGTCTTCGGCTTGGCGGCCGCGCCCGAGGCGGTCTTCGCCGCGCCCGACGCGGTCTTCGCCGAGGTCTTGGCGCCCGACTTGGCAGCGCTCTTCGCCGTCGTGGCCTTGGCGCCGCGGCCGCTGCGGCCCTTCTCACCGCCGGCGGCGGCGGCGCGAGCGGCGGCCTGGTCCTCGCCCGTGGTCCCCTGGGTGAGGCGATGGGCCATGGCCATCAGGCGCGACTTGCGGCGGTTGGCGTTGTTGGGGTGGAGGATGCCCTTCTCGGCGGCGCGGTCCAGCTCGCGGACGGCGGCGAGCACCAGCTCCGGGCTGCTCTCGATCTCCGTGCCCAGCAGGGCGCGGCGGGCCTTGGTGATGCGGGTGCGGACGGCCGAGCGGACGGTCCGGTTGCGGACCCGCTTGCGCTCGTTGGCTCGTATGCGCTTGCGGGCGGAGCGGGAGTTGGCCACGGGTCTCCTGAGAAGGAATCGAGAATCGACAGAGAATGGGCGCCCGCGGGCGGCAGACGACCGCCTCGTGCAGGCAACCGCGGGAGTATAGCAGCCGTCCGCGATCCGTCACCCATGGCCGCAGCGCACCAACGCCAGCCGGCCGCAGCCGCGCGCTGACCCGGTACCGTCTCCACACCGATGCTGGTCGTCCCCGCCTACGCCAAGGTCAACCTCGCCCTCGAGGTGGCCGGTCGCCGTCCCGACGGCTGGCACGACGTGGTCACGGTGATCAGCACCGTCGACTGGCATGACCTGGTCGGCGTCTCGCTGCGCCAGGCGACCGGCGGCACCGTCACCCTCGGCGTCACCGGCCCCTTCGCCGAGGGCGTCCCCACCGACGACAGCAACCTCGCCGCCCGCGCCGCGCGCCTGCTGCTCCGCCTCGCCGGCGACCCGCCCACCGCCGCCCTCGACATCGCCCTGCGCAAGGAGGTCCCCAGCGCCGCGGGCTTGGGCGGCGGGTCCGCCGACGCCGCCGCCGTGCTGCGCGCCGGGTCGGCGTTGCTCGCCACGGCCACCGCCGGCACCCGGCTCCCGCCGGTGGCGCCCGACCAGCTCGCCGAGGCCGCAGCCGAGCTCGGCAGCGACGTCCCCGCCCTGCTCGCCGGCGGCACCCTGCTCGCCACGGGAAGGGGAGACGTGCTCACCCGCCTGCCCGCGCCCCACCTCCACCTCGCCATCGCCGTCGCCGCCCCCAGCGCCACGGCCGCCGCCTACCACGCCCTCACCGACAGCGAGCGCACCGCCAGCGGCCGGGCCGCCACCCTCGCCGCGGCACTGCGCGCTGGCGAATCGACAGAGCACGACTCACCCCTCGCCCCCCTGCTCGGCAGCGCCCTGGAACCCGCCGCCTGCCGCGCCGCCCCGGGCCTCGCCGACTCCCTCGCCCGCCTCCGCGCCCTCACCCCCGCCACCCCCTGGCACCTCACCGGCAGCGGCGGCGCCGCCTTCGCCCTCGCCACCACCGCCGCCCAAGCCCACCACCTCGCCGCTACGGCCCACGCCGCCGGCTTCCCCGCCCGCGCCTGCCGCACCGTCTCCCACCCGCTCGGCCCCCTGCCGCCGGGCAGCACCGCCCCATGAGCACCGGCCTGCGCCTCTCCGCCGCCGTCCTCAGCGGCAAGGCGGCCGCGGCCACCAGCCGGCTGCTCCGCCGCGGCGGCGGCACCACCATCCCCGGCGACGTCGCGCTGGCGGTCGACCGCGGCACCCTGCGCAAGCTCGCCCCCGCGCTGAGCGAGGGCACGGTGCTGATCACCGGCACCAACGGCAAGACCACCACCACCGGCCTGGTCGCCGGCGCGCTGGAGGCGGCCGGCCGCCGCGTGCTCACCAACCGCAGCGGCGCCAACCTGGTCTTCGGCCTGGTCGCCGCCGCCGTCGCCGACGCCGACCTGCTCGGCCGCCCGCGCTCCGACATCGCCGTCTTCGAGGTCGACGAGCTCCACCTCGACCGCGCCGTCGCGGAGACGCGCCCGCGCATGGTGGTGGTGCTCAACCTGCTGCGCGACCAGCTCGACCGCTCCGGCGAGCTGGAGACCACCGCCGGCCGCATCGGCGACGCCCTGCGCCGGCTGCCGGCCACCGCCACCGTCGTCGCCAACGTCGACGACCCCCTGGTCGCCGGCCAGTGCCGCAACCTGCAGGCCACCCTCGTCCCCATCGGCGTCGACGCCACCGACTTCCTGCTCCCCGGCCTGCCCCACGCCGCCGACGCCCGCGCCTGCCCCGTGTGCAACGCGCCGCTCGCCTTCAGCCGCGTGGTTCTGGCCCACTGTGGCACATACTCGTGCACCCGCTGCCACTTCACCCGCCAGGACCCGCGCTACGCCCTGACCCACATCGACGCCCCCGCCATCGACTCGCTCCGCCTCGACGTCTCCGACGGCGCCCACCTCGACGCCTCGGTCGGCGGCGTCTACAACGCCTACAACGTCCTCGCCGCCTACGCGGCGCTGAGAACGCTCGGCATCGACCGGCGCACGGCGGAAACCGGCATCGCCCGTTTCAGCCCCCGCTTCGGCCGCCAGGAGACCATGCACCTGCACGGCCGCCGCATGCGCTTCCTGCTGGCCAAGAACCCCGCCGGCTTCGACGAGGTGCTGCGCACCGCCGACGAGCTGGGCAACGCCACCACCTACCTCATCGCCATCAACGACCGCGTCGCCGACGGCCGCGACGTCTCCTGGCTCTGGGACGTCGACTTCGAGCGCCTCGGCCGCACCTCGCATGCACCGCGCATCGTCGCCGCCGGCACCCGCGCCCACGACCTCGCCGTGCGCCTGAAGTACGCCGGCGTCCCCACCGAGCGGGTCACCGTCGAGCCCGACCCGCAGCGCGCCCTGGAGCGCGCCGCCGCCGTGGCGACCGACCACAACGCCGAGATCGCCGTCCTCCCCACCTACACCGCCATGCTCGACCTGCGCGCCGTCGCCCAGCGCGCCGGCGCGGTCGGCCACTTCTGGCAGGATCCGGCCAGATCATGACCCGCCCCCTGCGCATCGGCCACCTCTACCCCGACGCCATGAACATCTACGGCGACATCGGCAACGTGCGCGCCATGGAGCAGCGCGCCCGCTGGCGCGGCATCGAGGTCGAGGTGGTGCCCATCCAGGAGGGTCCCGCCGACCTGCGCGCCTGCGACATCCTCTTCATGGGCGGCGGCCAGGACCGCGACCAGTCGCGCATCTTCGAGGACTTCGCCACCACCAAGCGCGACAGCCTCAGCAGCAGCATCGCCGAGGGCGCCGCCATCCTCGCCGTCTGCGGCGGCTACCAGCTGCTCGGCCACGCCTACGTCGACGCCGACGGCCGCGAGCTCGAGGGCCTGGGCCTGCTCGACCTGCGCAGCAGCGCCGGCAGCGACCGCTGGATCGGCAACGTCGTGGTCGAGGCCAACCCGCAGCTCGGCCTGGACCCCAGCACCCTGGTCGGCTTCGAGAACCACGGCGGCCGCACCCACCTCGGCCCCGGACTCACCCCGCTCGGCCGAGTTGTGGTCGGCGGTGGCAACAACGGTGACGACGGCGGCGAGGGCGTGCTGCACGGGCGGGTGATCGGCACCTACCTGCACGGCTCGCTGCTCCCCAAGAACCCCGCGCTCACCGACTGGCTGCTCGCCGCCGGCCTGGCCCACCGCGACGGCCGGGCCGACCCCACCCCCCTCACGCCCCTGGACGACAGCGTGGAGGCCGCCGCCCACCGCCGCGCCCTCGACCTGGCCATGGCCGAGCGCGGCCGCGCCCCCGTCCCCCGCCGGCGCTGAGCGCCCCCAACGCAGCCGCCCGCACGGCTCCCCCCGCACGCTTCCCGGTGAGCGGCGCCTACAATCCGGGTCCGTGGTCGCTCCCGA
>CAZCJX010000206.1:0-4132 GCA_964499205.1 uncultured Actinomycetes bacterium
CACTACGAGGAGGACACCGCCGGCGGCCTGATGACCACCGAGTTCGTGGCCATCCCGGTGTCGCTCACCGCCGAGCAGACCATCGACCGCCTGCGCGAGCTGGAACCGAACGCGGAGTCGATCTATTACGTCTACGTGGTCGACGACGATGAGAAGCTGCTCGGGGTGCTCTCGCTGCGCGACCTCATCGTCGCCAAGCCGGACACGCGCATCGCCGACATCATGATCAAGCGCGTCGTCGCCGTGCCGCTCGACGCGCGGCCCGAGGACGTCGCCGCGGTGATCGCCAAGTACAACCTGCTCGCCGTTCCGGTTGTGGACGACGATGACCGGATCCAGGGCATCGTCACCATCGACGACGCCATGGACGAGGTGATGCCGGCCGGGCTCAAGCGGAGGGCCCGAGCGTTATGAAAAAGCGGAAGAGTCGAAGTGCGCATCGGCCGCCCGACTCCGACCCTCCGTCCGCCGCGCCGCCGCGTCGATGCGGCGGCTGTCCACGAGGACGCGCGTCCCGAGGCCGCTGAGCGGCGCATCTCGGCGCGCCCGCGCCGCCTGGCGCCGGTGTGGGCCTACCTGGCCATCGTCGGCCCCGGGGTCATCGTCGCCAACGCCGGCAACGACGCCGGCGGCATCTTCACCTACAGCAACATCGGTGCCAAGTACGGCGTCGCCCTGCTCTGGGCGATGCTGCCGATCACCCTGGCCCTGATCGTCACCCAGGAGATGGTCGCCCGGCTGGGCACGGTGACCGGCAAGGGCCTGATGGACCTGATCCGCGAGCGCTTCGGCGTGCGCTGGACGCTGTTCGCCTCGGTGGTGGTGATCGTCGCCAACGGCGGCACCACATTGGCGGAATTCGCCGGTGTGGCGGGCGCATTGGGGCTCCTCGGCGTGCCGCGTTGGGTGGCGGTGACGGCGTCGGCGGCGATGATCGGCATCCTGGTGCTGCGCGCCAATCGCCGTGTGGTGGAACGGATATTCCTCGCCCTCGGGCTGGCGTTCTTCGCCTACATCATCACCGCCTTCATGGTGCCCACCGACTGGCACAAGGTGGGCACCAGCCTGGTGACGCCGTCGCTGAACCACCCCGGCAACGTCAGCACCGGCATCTACGTCGCCGACCTGATCGCCCTGGTCGGCACCTCGATCACGCCCTACATGCAGCTCTTCCTGCAGTCCTCGATCGTCGACAAGGGCACCAGCGAACGCGACCTGCGCTTCGTCCGCGCCGACGTCGTCAGCGGCTCGATCTTCGCGGTGATGGTGGCGGTGTTCATCATCATCACCACCGCCTTCACCCTCAACCTGCACGGCTTCGCCGGCCACGGGCTGTCCAGCGCCAACGGCGCGCAGGATGCGGCCAGCGCGCTGCGGCCGCTGGCCGGCGCCCACGCCGAGCAGCTCTTCGCCATCGGCCTGCTGGGGGCCTCACTGCTGGCAGCGGCGGTGCTGCCGCTGAGCACCGCCTTCGTGGTCGGCGAGGCCTTCGGTGCGGAGCGCAGCGTGCAGGCGGGATTCAGCGAGGCGCCGCTGTTCTTCACCCTGTTCATCGGTCTGCTGGCGGTCGGCGCCGGCATCATGCTGATTCCCGGCGTGCCCATCTCGGGAGTTGCCATCGGCACCCAGGTGCTCGACGGCATCCTGCTGCCGGTGCTGCTGGTCTTCATCGTCATCCTCGCCAACGACCGGCGATTGCTGGGCCGGCGGCGCAACGGGCCGATCAACAACGTCGTCGCCATCGCCCTCACCGGGGTGATGACGGTGCTGACCGGCTTCCTGGTGGTGACGTCGCTGCTGCCCTCGTCGTAGGGCGGGGCGTCAGTCGGCGACGAGGTGCGCCGTCGAGCCGCGGCGCTGCAGCGCCTCGGTGCCGAAGGCGACGATGGCGTCGGCGGCGCAGCGCAGTCCCTCGTCGAGCGCGGCGGGGAAGAACTCGTCGTCGTCGCGCTCGGCGCGGGCGCAGGCGCCGAGGAAGCCGCCGGCCAGCGCGTCGCCGGCGCCGGTGGGGTCGAGGACGTCCTCGACGGGGTGGGCGGCGCGCTCCACCACCGCGCCGGCGGTGACCACCGCGGCGCCGAAGGGACCGCCCTTGACCACCACCGCGCGCAGCCGGCCGCGGCCGCACAGGGCGCGCGCCGAGGCGACCCAATCGCTGCGCGGCAGGCCCGTGAGGTCGGACAGCTCGGAGCGGTTGAGGAAGAGGATGTCCGATCCCTCGGCCACGGCGCGCACGTCGTCGCCGCGCTGGCCGATGTACATGGCCATGCTGTCGCTGCCGATCAGGTGGGCGCGCGACTGGCGCAGCGCCTCGATCTGCAGCTCCGGGCGCATCGAGCCGACGAAGAGCACCGGCGCGGCGGCGGCGAGGGCCGGCAGCCGCGGGTGCCAGCCGTCGTACGCGCCCTGCTCGGTGCGCTCCTCGGCGGTGACCCAGGACTCGAAGTCGTGCCGCGCCCACCAGCGCATGGTGGTGGTGTCGCGCACCTCCAGGCCCTCGACGGTGACCTCGCACCCGCGCAGGGTCTGGCCCACGCTGTCGACGGCGTCGGGACCGACGGTGCCGACCAGGCGCACGGGCGCGTAGCGCGAGGCGGCCAGGGCGAAGTAGATGGCCGACCCGCCCTGCTGCTGTTGGCGACGGCCGCGGGGGGTGGTGATGTCGTCGAAGCAGACGGTCCCCGCGACGGCGATGTCCCAGGCCACCAGAGGCCCGGTCAGATCGCTGCGGCCGGGGCGGCGCGCGAGCCGAAGAGCGGGATGATCGGCGCCTTCTGCGGCCGGCGCTCCTCGGCGACCTCCTGCAGCAGCTCCTCCTGGGCGGCGAAGAGGATCTCGCTGACGTGGTCGGGATGGCGGTTGATGCCGAGGTCATCGCGAAGCTGCGCGTCGACGGTGCCGACGAAGCGGACGATGTGCGTCCACAACTGCGCCGGCAGCAGGCGGTAGCCGCGCAGGCGGCACTGCTCGATCAGGTCGAGCAGCAGGTCCGACTCGCGCAGGCGCCGCCGTGAACGCAGCTCACGGTCGCGGCGGAACGCGGCGGCACGGCGGATGGTCTCCAGCTCGGCGCAGGTGCGCTCGAGCGGTCCACCGGTCGGGCGCACCGCGGTCAGTTGCATCGGCGCATTGTATCCACGAGGACCGGCCCGTCCCGCCGGGGCCAGCACGAAACGTGACGCCCGGCTGTGGTCATCCTGCGACCGCCTGGTCGAGCCGCCGCGGGGGGTAGCAGAGGGAGCGCCAGCGCCCGTCGACGAGCACCATGTGCACCACCCGCTCGACCTCCACCTCGCGCTCAGCGACCTCGATGCGGTAGGCGACGCGCAGCTCGGCCACCTCGCGGTTGATGCGCCCGCTGTCGGGGTCGGGCCAGACGTCGAGGATCTCGACGTCGTGGATCTCCGCGTGGCGCACCTGCTCGTGCCCGCCGCCGTCCTGCGCCGCCGCGAACGCCGCCGGCGAGCCCCAGCGCACCTGGCACTCGGGGGCGAGCAGCCGGTAGGCGCGCTGGAACTGGCCGGCGCGCATCAGCTCGACGAAGAGCAGCTCGGCCTGGGCGGGGTCGCCGCGGCGGGGGACGACGGGAGCGGCGCCGTGCCGGGAGCGGTCGCGCGCTTCGAGCATCGCGGCGACGCGACGCGAGACCGATTCGGCGGGCTGGGTGGGGTGGCCGGTGGCTTCGACCAGTGTCTCGGCGGCGGCGGCGCCCCGCGACCAGAAGGTCCAGGTTCCGGCGTCGACCAGCAGTGGGGAGCGGGGGACGGTCTGGTGCTGCCCGGTCCCGGTGGCGGGGCCGGTGGGCACCGGCGCGGCGATGAGCGCCGGAGGGGGTGGCGGGGCGGTCCGGCGGAGGGTGCGCCGGAGGAGACCGTTCAGCACGGGTGTTCCCCTGCCATGTTGCCGGGAATATAGCCGGTGGGAAGGGCGTGCGGATCAGACCTTCACGGAGTCGAGGAGGCGCTCCACCGCGGCGACGTCGACGCTGTCGGCGGAGAGCAGGTCTTCGAGGCCGTCGCGGAGGTCGATGAGGGAGTCGATGGGGAGGGCGGAGAGGCGCTCTTCGATCGCGGCGAGGCGGACCTCGGGGGATTCGGAGCGGCGGGCAGAACCGGAACCCTTCGGTGCAGGG
>CAZCJX010000207.1:0-4124 GCA_964499205.1 uncultured Actinomycetes bacterium
GAGCTCGATGCCCAGCGCGGCGATGGCCACCAGCATCTCGCGGTCGACCTCGACGGTGGGCAGCGAGACGATCGCCCGGGCGATGCGGTCGGCCTCGGCCTGCTCGGTGGCCTCGTACGAGGTGACGAAGGTGTCGGGATCCTCCTCGAACGCCTCGCGGCGCTCCACGATCTCGACGCGCTGCTCGATGTCGCGGATGCCGCTGACGTCGACGCAGAGCCCGAAGCGGTCGAGCAGCTGCGGGCGCAGCTCGCCCTCCTCGGGGTTCATGGTGCCGACCAGGATGAAGCGCGCCGGGTGCCAGACGCTGATGCCCTCGCG
The DNA here is from genome assembly GCA_964499205.1 of uncultured Actinomycetes bacterium. Taxonomy (GTDB): domain Bacteria; phylum Chloroflexota; class Dormibacteria; order Aeolococcales; family Aeolococcaceae; genus DASRDZ01. The sequence goes on from CAZCJX010000207.1 coordinate 322, forward strand.
CTCCACCACGTTGACGCCCATGGCGGCGGCGTCGAGCAGCACGTCGACGAGGTGGTCGTCGAGGAGGTTCACCTCGTCGACGTAGAGGATGTTGCGATTGGCCTCGGCGAGCACGCCGGGCTCGAAGCGGCGCTCGCCCTGCTTGATCGCCGCCTCGATGTCGATGGTGCCGACGACGCGGTCCTCGGAGGCGTTGATGGGCAGCTCGACCACGCGCATGCGGCGGCGGGCGCGGGGCAGGGTCTCGCCGGCGGCGGCCCGGGCGCGGCAGTCGCCGCACTGCACGTCGGGCTGGTCGGGCGGGCACCCGTAGGGGCAGTCGGCCACCACCTCGAGCTCGGGCAGCAGGCGGGCCAGGGCCCGCACCGCGGTCGACTTGGCGGTCCCCTTCTCGCCCCGGATGAGCACGCCGCCGATGGCGGGGTTGATGGCGTTGAGCACCAGCGCCTGCTTCATCTCGTCCTGGCCGACCAGGGCGGTGAAGGGAAAGATCGTCCGTACGAGAGCCATGCGCGGCCCATTCTCGCAGACCCGGGCAGGGGGAACGTCCGCCGGGGCCGGTGCCGCACGGTATGGTGCAGCTCGATGCGCATCCCCGCGCCCCCGTCCGGCGAGCAGCTGGAGATCGTGTTCGGCGACCAGCGCGCCGTGGTCACCGAGGTGGGCGCCGCCCTGCGGCTCTATGAAGCCGGCGGACGCGCGGTGCTCGACGGCTTCGCGGCGGACGAGATGTCGCCCGCGTACCACGGCGCGGTGCTGGCACCCTGGCCCAACCGCGTCGCCGGTGGTCGCTACCGCACTCCGGACGGGCGCACCGAGCAGCTGGCGCTGAACGAGCCCGACCGCTTCAACGCACTGCACGGGCTGGTCGCGTACCGGCCGTGGCGGGTAGCGGAGCGCGCGCCGGAGTCGGTGACGCTGGAATGCCGGCTGCATCCGTCGCCGGGGTATCCCTTCGACCTGCTTCTCTCGGCGCAATATCTGCTCGCGGCGGAGGGGTTGCGCTGCACGATCACCGCGCTCAACGCGGGCGACGGTGCGGCGCCGTATGGACTCGGCTGTCATCCCTATCTGGCGTGTCCGGGCGGGTACGTCGGCGACGCGCGCCTGCGGCTTCCCGCGCACGGCGTGCTGGAGACGGACGCGCGGATGATTCCCACCGGCGTGGTGCAGGATGTCGCGGGCACGGCGCTCGACTTCACCACCGAGCGCGCCGTCGGTGACGTCGCCCTCGACCACTGCTTCACCCAACTCGACGCCGACGCCGGCGGGGTGGTGCGCGCCATGGTGAGCGACGGCGAGTCCTGGCGCACCGTGCTGTGGATGCAGGCGCCATTCCGCTGGGTGATGGTGTTCAGCAGCGCGCCGCTGGATCCGCCGCGGCGCAACCGTGCGCTGGCGATCGAGCCGATGACCTGTCCGCCCAACGCGTTGCAGACCGGTGTGGACCTCGTCGTCCTGCAGCCGGGCGAAGCCTGCGCGGCGACGTGGGGGATCACCGCCGAACGGCTGTGATCCCGGTCAGGCGCGGTCGCGCAGAGACTCCTGCACCGTCTGCAGGATCGAGCCCTGGGAGAGGTCGTAGAGCCCGAAGTACTTGCCGCCCAGGCGCTCGGCGAGGTCGAGGCACGCGTTGAAGGAGTAGCCGCCGAACATCGGCGCGCCGCCGGGCGGGCGGCCGATGCGCGGCAGCTGCACCGTCTGGGTGTAGTCGCGCGCCGAGTCGATCACCAGCGAGCGGATCTTCTCGGCCTTGTACTGCGCGGCGACGCGCTGCGCCTCGACCAGCGGCTCCTCGCCGAACAGCGAGATGTTGCCGCGCCCGTCGCTGATCAGCACCATCAGCGGATACACGGAGGGGTCGCGCAGCCGCTCGGTGTGCACCAGCTTCAGTCCGGCGACCAGGCCGTGGGTCAGCGGCGTGGTGCCGCCGACGGTGAGTCGCTGCAGGCGCTGCTCGGCGAGGTCGACGCTCGACGTCGGCCGCAGCACCACGCGCGCGGTGCGGCCGCTGAACACCACCAGCGCCACCTTGTCGCGGCGCACGTAGGCGTCGCGCAGCAGCGAGAGCACCGCACCCTTGGTGGCCTGCATGCGCTGCTCGGCGTCCATCGAGGCACTGGCGTCGACGACGAAGACGATCAGCGTGCCGGTGCGGCGCTGGCGCACCTTCTGGCGCAGGTCCTGCCGCTCCAGCTTGAGGGCGAGGTCCTCGCCGTCGACGGCGTCGGCCTCGAAGGCGGCGCGGCGCGACGGCTGGTGCGGCGCGGCGGCGCGCAGGGTGGCGTCGAAGGCGAGGTCGGTGGTGCGCTCGACGGTGGTGCTGCGCACGTAGCGGCCGCGCTTGTCGCCGCTGCGGGTCAGGCTGCGCTTGCCCGGGGTGCGCCGCGTCTTGCGATCGCGGGGGAGCTGGATGCGCCGCACCGGGAACAGCGTGCCCTCGAAGTGCATTTGCGGCGCGCCGGCGGGACCCTCCTGCGGCTGCGCGTTCTCGGGCGACTGGTGGCCGACGCCCTCCCCTCCCCCGCCGCCACCGCCCCCCTCGGAGGGCTGGCCCTCCTGCGGCTCGGAGTCGGCCTCGGCACCTTCGGAGGGTTGCTCCATCTCCTTGAGTCGGTCGCGGGCGCGGTCGGCGATACCCTGGTCACCGCCCTGCTCCTGCTGCGGCTTGTCGCGGCGGCGATGGGCCAGGGCCAGCTCGGCGGCGCGGATGACGTCGGGCGGGGTCACCTGCAGCGCCTCGATGGGATGCAGGCGCTCCTGCTCGCCGGGGCCCTCGCGCAGCAGGTGCTCGGCCTCGCGCATCGCCGCCAGCGTGCGCGCGGTGCGGGTGACCACGATGTCGGCGCGGTGGCCCAGCGCGCCGGCGTCGACGCACACCAGCGATGCGAAGTGGCGCATCGCCGGCGGCACCTCGACCAGCGGCAGCAGCTCCTCGGCCTTGAGGATGCAGTCGCGCATACGCTGCTCCTCGGTCTCGCACTCGTCGTGGAGATTCTCGGTGCCGCGCCGCGAGTCCTGCTCCATGATGCGCACCCGGTCGGCGACGTCGCGCAGCCCCTTGACGTCGACGCACAGCCCGAAGCGGTCGAGCAGCTGCGGGCGCAGCTCGCCCTCCTCGGGATTCATTGTGCCGACGAGGATGAAACGCGCCGGGTGCCAGACGCTGATGCCCTCGCGCTCCACCACGTTGACACCCATGGCGGCGGCGTCGAGGAGCACGTCGACGAGATGGTCGTCGAGCAGGTTGACCTCGTCGACGTAGAGGATGTTTCGGTTGGCTTCGGCCAGAACTCCGGGCTCGAAGCGGCGCTCGCCGCGCTTGATGGCGGCCTCGATGTCGATGGTGCCGACGACGCGGTCCTCGGAGGCGTTGATGGGCAGGTCGACCACGCGCATCTGCCGCGTCTCGACGGGCAGCGTCTCGCCGGCGGCGACGCGGGTCCGGCAGTCCGGGCACTGCGCCTCGGGCTCCTCGGGCGGGCAGGCGTAGGGGCAGTCGGCGACGACGGTGATGTCGGGGAGCAGCCGGGCCAGGGCGCGCACCGCGGTCGACTTGGCGGTGCCCTTCTCGCCGCGGATGAGCACCCCGCCGATGGCGGGGTTGACGGCGTTGAGCACCAGCGCCTGCTTCATCGACTCCTGGCCGACCAGCGCGGTGAAGGGCAGCACGGGACGGGCGACGGCCATGCCGGCATTGTCGCAGGCGGCCGCGTCGCGCCTGCCGGAGGCGGCCATGGCGGCGCGCGGGGTCTGGGCCGCGGGGGGCGGCCGCGGTCATCGCCGGCCTCCGCCCCGCCGGC
>CAZCJX010000208.1:0-4113 GCA_964499205.1 uncultured Actinomycetes bacterium
CGTCGCAGGGCTGCGGCTCGATGCGATGCATGCGCGGGCGCGGCCAGGCGCCGGAGTCGCCGTCGCCCGGTTTGGGCCACCACCCCGCGCCCGCGCCAGCGGCGAGCGCCGCGCCGTAGGCAGCGAGATCGGTCTGCTCGGGCACGTCGACGGGGACCTCCAGCACCGACGCCTTGATGGCGCACCACAGCGGGCTGCGCGCCGGCGATCCGGTGCAGACCATGCTGTCCATGTGCGCGCCGCCGTAGCGCAGCAGCATGGCGATGTGGGCCAGGCCGTACGCGGTGCCTTCGAGGGTGGCGCGGGCGATGTCGGCAACGGTGGTGTCGATGCTGACGCCGCTCAGCTCGCCGCGGAGCGACGGGTTCCAGCGCGGCGCGCGCTCGCCGTTGAGGTAGGGGAGGAGCATGACGCCGTTGGCGCCGGGTGGCGATTCGGCCGCCAGTGCCAGCAGCTCGTCGACGCCGCGTCCGGTGATGCCGCTGAGCCACTCCAGGGCCAGGCCGTGCGCGTTGACCGGGCCGCCATCGATGTCGACGCCTCGCGCGGCGCTGCGCAGTGACCAGGGTCCCGGCGCCCTCGCGCCGGCATCGACGGCCAGCGCGATGCCGCCGGTGCGCCCGCCGGGGTCGAGGGCGCGGCCGGGAACATCGATGCCCGCGGCCCACATGGCGAGATACGCGTCCTGCGCGCCGGTGACCAGCGGTGTCCCCGCGGCGACGGGGAGCCCGTCGACGGCGAGATGTCCCACCACCTCACCGGTCAGCCGCACCGCGCCGTAGCTGTCGAGCGCGGGGTCGCCGGTCCAGCGTCCCTGGGCCGGTTCGGCGCCGAGCTGCACCAGCAACCAGTCCCAGAGCTGCATCGGCTGCACGGCGCCGCCACGCTCGCTCTCCAGGACGCCGCGCTGCGCATAGTGCTGCGCGCTCGGCGAGCCGCCGAGTCCCGCGGGATGGCGGCAGGTCACCGCCAGCATGCCGCCGTCGCCGGCAACGGTGGTCGGGCTCTGCCCGCCGGCGCACAGCGCCACCGTGCCCTGCGCCGCGGCGCCGAGCCCGTGCAGCGACTCGATCACGGCGCGCAGCCAGGCATGGGCGTCGCCGCGCCCCGCGGGCCAGGCGTCGTCCCCCTGGTATTCCGCCGACGCCGACGCCACCACGGCGCCACGGCGGTCGAGCGCCACGGCGCGGGCGCCGCCGGTGCCGACGTCGACGCCGGTGGCGACGGGCTCCATCAGCCGCCGACGAGCACGCGGTAGACCGGCGACGATGCCGCCAGCGCCAGCGCGTCGGCGACGCCGGAGAGCTCGAAGCGCGCGGTCACCAGGGCGTCGAGTTCCGGTCCGAGCCGGCCGGAACGCAGCCACCCCGCCGCGGTGCGCCAGTCCTCGGGCTCCTGGGAGAAGACGCCGAGCACGGTGTTCTCGTGGTGGTGGATGGCGTCGGGGTCGATCGCCTCGGTGTGGCCCTTGGGGAACGCGCCGTAGAGGACCACCGTGCCGGCCACGTCGGTGAGCGACAGGGCGAGCTGCAGCGCACCAGGCGCACCCGCGGTGACGAACACCACGTCGCTGCCGTGCGCATGCTCACCGGCGTCGTCTGGAGTGGCGGTCCAGGTCGCACGCGCGTCACGCGCCTCGTCGAGTCGCTGCCCGCTGATGTCGATCATGCCCACCGACTCGGCGCCGAGATGCCGCGCCACGGCGAGGTGCAGCCGTCCCATGTAGCCCGCGCCGACGACGGCGACGCGGTCGCCGGAGCGCAGGCCGCCCATGCGCACCGAATGGGCGACGCAGGCGAGCGGCTCGCCCATCGCCGCCTGCTGCACCGGGATGTCGCCGACCGGATACGCCTGGCGCGCGGGAACGGTGACCATCTCGGCGAGCCCGGCGCCCATGGTCATGGTGCCGTCGGACAATGCGCTGCCCTGGGGGCGCTTGCACATCGCGCTGCGACCGCGGCGGCAGGCGCTGCACGTGCCGCAGCGGGTGAGCAGGTCGGCGATGACCATGTCGCCCACCTGGGGCGCGCCGCCCAGGCCCTGCACGCTCTCGCCGGCGGCGACGATGCGACCCGCGATCTCGTGCCCCGCGGCGACGGGATAGATCTTCTTGTCGCCGGTGAAGAGGCGGCGCTCCATGGTGCAGAGCCCGCAGGCGGCGACCTCGATGCGCACCGCGTCGTCGGCGAGGGGAGTGGTCGGCTCCTCGCGAAGCTCGACCTCACCGGGAGCGGTGATCACAGCTACCTTCACGCGTTGTGTCTCCTGGGCGTGGACGGATGCTGGGAGCCGCAATTCCCTGTCAGCCAGATGGTACCAAGGGCCAGCGATGCGGCACGGTGATTCCGGCGCGGCGATGCAGGTCGGCGACGCGCGCGGACGCCTCGGCGCGCAGCCACGCCTCGTCGACGGTGACGCAGCGCCCGTCGCGCACCACCACCTCACCGGCGACGAGCACGTCGCGCACCGAACGTCCGTCCGCGGACCACACCAGCTGCAGGCCGATGTCGCCGCGCGGCGTCCACTCCGGGCGCGTCGCGTCGTGGATGACGATGTCGGCCTGCTTGCCCGGTTCCAGCGAACCGATCTCCGCGCCCATGCCCACCGCCTCGGCGCCGGCCAGCGTGGCCAGCTCGAAGGCGAGGTGCGCGCCCAGCGGTTGCTGCGGATCGACGGACGCGTCCTTGGCCAGCCCCGCCGCGAGCGCCGCGGTGAGCAGGATGTCGAGCCTGTCGCCGGCATTGGAGGCGTCGCAGCCCAGCGCCACGCGTCCGCCGCGCGCGACGATCTCACCGTGACGTCCGGCGCGCGACACGCCCTGCCCGAGTCGCAGGTATGCCCACGGGCAGTAGGCGATCGCCGTCCGGGTGCGCAGCAGCGCCTCGACCTCGTCGTCGTCGAGCCACACCCCGTGGGCCAGCAGCAGGTGCGGACCGAGGATGCCGAGGCGGTCGAAGTGCAGCAGCGGGCGCAGGCCCGTCCGCTGCACGTACTCGTGAGGGTCCGACGACGTGGGGGAGATGTGCATCGTCATGCCCGTGCCCGCCTGGCGCGCCAGGTCCGACGCGGCGACCAGCAGCTCGTCGCTGGCCAGGTTGTGGCCCACCAGGGTGACCCAGCCGGTGACCCGGCCGCCCTGCGGGAAGCGCTCCAGGACCGCTCGTTGCCTTCCGATCACCTCGTCGACGGAGCCGGAGTAGGGCACGCCCTCGACGTCCCAGCCCCAGGTGCCCACCGTGCCGCGGATGCCGGCGCGCTGCAGTCCGGCGCCGACGCGCTCGGGATGGGCGACGGTGCCCGCCTCGACCAGGGTTGTCACGCCGTTGCGCAGGCTCTCCACCGCGGTGAGCAGCGCCGACAGCTCGTCGTCGTCGCCGTCGTGGGCGCCGTGCAGCGGCACCGACCACTCGAAGATCGAGGCGCCGGGCCGCAGGTCGTCGGGGATGCAGCTGCGCGACAGCGGGTCGCCGGTGCAGTGCTGGTGCGCGTTGACCATGCCGGGCACCACCACGCAGCCGGTGGCGTCGAGCACCGCTGCCTGCGGCCAGCGCGCGCGCAACGCGGTGGTTGCGCCGACGGCGAGGATGCGGTCGCCCGCCACCGCCACGGTGCCGCGCGTCAGGACCTCGCGTCGCGCGTTCATGGTGACCACGTCGCCGCCGCAGATCAGCAGGGTGGGGGCGGGCGTCGCCTCGTCGTGTAGCATCGGCGCAACTCTACGCCGATGAATTCCACGCGCATCGACCCTGCCTGGATCGACTCCGATCCCTACCCGCAGATCGTCGCCGGCACCGAGCGCCGCGACGGCGCCACCCACGCGGTGATCGACCCGTCCACCGAGCAGCCCGTGGCGCAGTGGTGCGAGGCCACCGGGCCCGAGGTGGAGGCCGCGCTGGACGCCGCGCGCACCACCTTCGACAGCGGCGTGTGGCGCCGCATGCCGCCGGCGCGACGCGCCGAGGTGCTGGAGCGGGTCGCCGCGCGCATCCGCGAGGATGGGCAACGCCTCGCCGCACTGGAGGCGCTCGACACCGGCAAGGCGGTGAGCGGCGCCATCGCCTACGACGTCTACGAAGCCGCCACCGCATTCGCCTTCGCCGCCGGCATGGCCCG
>CAZCJX010000209.1:0-4086 GCA_964499205.1 uncultured Actinomycetes bacterium
GCCAAGCTTGCCCGCAGCGGTCGCTGGCGCGGCGACGAGACCATCGCCGCGTACATCACCGGGCACGGGTTGAAGACCGCCGAGGTGCTGACCGGGCGCTCGTCGCTGGAGGAACCCATCCCGCCGACGGTCCGCGCCTTCCGCGAGCGCTTCGCCGACGGCGCCCGGCCGGCGCCCGCCGGGCCGGCCAACCGGGCCCCGGTATACTCAGGCCCTCGCTGAAGCGCACGGTCCCGCCACCGGCGGCGAGATCGTGTCCCCGAACCGGAGATCGCACCCCATGGCAGTCACCGTCCGCGTCCCAGGTCCGCTCCGCCGCCTGACCAACGGAAGCGCCGAGGTCGAGGTGGAGGGCGCGACCGTGTCGCAGGCGCTCCAGGACCTCGAGAGCAAGTACCCGGGCTTCCACGACCGTCTCTACGACGGCTCGGGCAGCCTGCGCCAGTTCATCAACATCTACCTCAACGACTCCGACATCCGGTTCGGCCAGGGCCTCGACACGCCGGTCGGCGAGAACGACGACCTGTCGATCGTGCCCGCCGTCGCCGGCGGCCGCTAGGCGGCTCCCCCGGTGGCCCGGCGCCGCGTCAAGCTGAGCTTCAGCCCTGACCTGGTCACCGAGCCGGTGATCCACCAGATGGGGACGCGCTTCCCCGTGGTCACCAACATCCGCCGCGCCGACGTCACCCGCGAGGAGGGCTGGGTGGTGCTCGAGGTCGACGGCGACCTCGAGGAGATCGACCGCGCGCTGGCCTACGCGGCGGACCGCGGCGTCCGCGTCGACCCCGTCGAGGGCGAGCTGGCGACATGAGCGCGGCCGCGCTGCCGGCCGACCCCCTCGACCTGGTGCCGCGCGACGCGGTGGTCGCGGTGGCCATGTCCGGAGGCGTCGACTCCAGCGTCGCCGCGGCGCGCTGCGTCGCCCGCGGGTTGCGGGTCATCGGCATCACCCTGGCGATGTGGCCGCGCACCCGCGAGGTGGAGCGCGACCGCGGCTGCTGCTCGGTCGACGCCGTCGAGGACGCGCGCCGCGTCTGCACCCGCCTGGGCATCCCGCACTACCCCTGGAACCTCGAGGACGACTTCGCCGCGCTGGTGATCCGCGACTTCGAGGACGAGTACGCCGCGGGGCGCACGCCCAATCCCTGCGTGCGCTGCAACCAGCGGGTCAAGTTCGGTGCGCTGCTCGACCGCGCGCTCGCCCTGGGGGCTACCCACGTCGCCACCGGGCACTACGCGCGCATCGGACGTCGTGGCGACGTGGTGACCCTGCATCGCGCCGTCGACGCGCGCAAGGACCAGGCGTACACGCTGCACCGGCTCTCGCAGCACGCGCTGCGGCACGCGGTGTTCCCGCTCGGCGCGATGGCCGGCAAGCAGGCGGTGCGCGCGCTGGCCGCGGAGCTGGGGCTGGTGACGGCGGCCAAGCCGGACTCGCAGGAGCTGTGCTTCGTCGACGTGTCGCTGTCGGAGGAGCTGCAGCGGCGGCTGCGGGGCCGCTTCGCACCGGGGCCGATCGTCGACAGCGTGTCGGGCGACGTCGTCGGCGAGCATCGCGGGTTGCCGTTCTACACCGTGGGGCAGCGCACCCGGTTGAACGTCGCCCCGCGCACCCCCGATGCGCAACCGCTGCACGTGCTGCGACTCGACGTGTCGCGCAATGCCGTCGTGGTGGGGCCGCGCGCGGCGCTGCTGCGCACGCGGGTGCTGTCGCGCGACGTGTCGTGGATCGCCGGCGACGCCGCGCCGCCGCGCGCCGGCACGAGGTGCACGGTGCAGTTGCGCGCACACGGCGCCGCGCATCCGGCCGTGGTCGCGCCGGGGGCGGCGGACACCCTGCTGCACTTCGACCCGCCGGTGGCGCAGGTGAGCCCCGGGCAGTCCGCTGTCGTCTATCGCGGCGACGAGGTGCTCGGCGGCGGCACCGTCGCGGAGGCCGCCTAGCCATGCTCTACACGCCGACCCGCGACGTGGTCATCGGCATCGTCTGCGCCGTCATCGGCTGCCTCGCCACCGCCGCCGCGCTGCACGCGGCGCGGCGCACCCGCAACTGGCTGTTCCTCGTCTGCGCCCTGGGCGCCCTGGTCTTCACCGCCGGCGTCGCCGGCCAGCGCGTCTTCCCCAGCGAGGACGCGCGCAAGGCCGACCCCTTCAACGCGGCGCACCACACTCCCGGCGCCTGGGAGGCGGGCGTCTCCATCCCGGTGATCGACGTCAGCGCCACCCCGGTCGCGGTGGGCGGGCTGCTCCTCGCCATCGTGGGACTGTCGCTGGTGCTCTTCTTCGAAGCCGTCCCCGAGGGCGACCTCCCCGTCCCGCCGCCGCTGCCGCCCCTGGAGGACGGCGAGAGCGCCTGAGCGCGCCCGCCTATACTGCTGCCGCCATGCCCTTCGCCGCCGCCGCCATCCTGGCCGTCCTCGCCGTCGCGGTGGCCGCCCCCGCCCTGGCCCTGGGTGCCGTGGCGCTCCTCGCCGGCCGGCCGCGCCGGCTCGACCTCCGCGACCCGCAGCCCAGCATCCAGACCTTCCTGATGCTGGCGGTGCTGGCCGTGGTCGCCGTCGCCCTCGCCTTCGCGGTCCCCTTCGCCGTCGCCTTCGCCTCCCTGCCCCACGGCTTCACCGCCGTCGAGGGCCTGTTCCTCGCCGCCCTCACCGTGCTCGGCGTCGCCTACGCCTGGCGCCGCGGCGCCCTGCGCTGGCAGTAGGAACCCGGCTGGCCGGCTAGAGCCGCAGGCCGAGGTAGCGGGTCGAGATCTCCTCGACGATGCCCTGGATCTCCTCGGCGTCGATGCCGGTGACGAACTCGCGGAGGACCTCCTCCTGGCGGCTGCCGAGGCGGTCGAGGAGCTCCCAGCCGGCGTCGGTGACGGCGAGGCGGACCTGGCGGCGGTCGCCGGCGTCGCGCCAGTCGCGGACCAGGCCGGCGTTCTCCAGGCCGCGCACCAGCACCGAGACGTGGGCGCGGCTGGCGTCGAGGTAGCGGACCAGGTCGGTCTCGGCCAGGCCCTCGTCGCCGGCGCGGGCGGCCAGGGCGAGGAGGACGTGGTACTGGGCCGGGCTCAGCCCCTCGGCCTGCGCCGCGGCATCGACCCGCGCCACCGCCTTGCGGAAGAGCATGCGCAGGCGGGCGCGCTGGACGACGCGCTGGCGGGCGGTGGAATTAGTTTGCATCAACGAAAGGTTTGCTCAAGTTGACAAATGTGACGCTCCTTCGCGATTGTAGAGGCGGATCGCCGTGACCCACCGAGGAGTTCGCCGTTGCCGGCCGTCGTGCTCGAACCCCAACCCGACTACCGCGACCTGGTCTCGGCCATCTGCCGCCGCGTCGGGCTCGAGCCGGAGTGCGTCCGCGACGCCGCCGCCGTGCTGCACCGCGCCGCCGCGCCCGACTGCCACCTGGTCATCGCCGACGCCGAGCTGCTCGGCGGCACCACCGGCGTGGCCGCCGTGCGCAGCCGCTCCCAGGTGCCGCTGGTGGTGCTGGCCGGCCCGGGGTCGCCGGAGCGCTTCCTCGAAGCCGGCGCCGACTACCACGTGGCCAAGCCCTTCGCCCCCTCTCTGCTGCGCAGCGTGATGCAGGCGGTCCTGCGCCGCGCCCGCACCGTGGTGCCGCTGCAGCGCGAGCAGCTGCCCATCGGCCACGCGGTGTTCGAGCCGGGGCGGCGGCGCTTGAGCGACGAGCACTCCCGGCTCACCCTGCCGGCCCGCGAGGCCGACCTGCTGGAGTTCCTCGCCCTCAACGCGGGGCGGGTGGTCAGCCGCTCGCAGATCATAGAGGGGGCCTGGGGCGGCGAGGCGGAGGCAACGGATGGTGCCGTGGTGAGCGCGGTCTACCGGCTGCGGCGCAAGCTCGAGGCGGTCGACGCGGCGGTGCGCATCGCCACCGAGCCGGGGCTGGGGTACCGGCTGCTGGTCGACGGGCAGGTGGTGCCCCGGGCGCGCGGCGCGCAGATCGAGGAACGGCCACGGGTCCCGTCCTGATCGCCTGCGCCCTGGCCAGGGAGGCGCGCGCCGTGCGGCGGGCGCTGCGCCGCGGCCGAGGCGCTGATGGCGTCGAGGTGGTGGTCAGCGGCATGGGGCAGCTGGC
>CAZCJX010000210.1:0-2021 GCA_964499205.1 uncultured Actinomycetes bacterium
GTGTGCAGGGCGTGTTGGATCCAAGTTCGGTTCGCTGCGTCACAGCGGTCAGGCTCCCAGGAGCAACGCGTCGGCATCGGACGCGCCCCGCCATGCGCAACCCGAGGTGGAATGTGCTGGCACCGTAGCACGCGACAGAAGCGGCCACAACGAAACGGACAGCACTCCCCGAGATGATTTGCAGGCGCCCTGCTGATCGTTACCGAACCGTCGGGGACCCCTGATGCAAATGCACCAGGCGCCGGCTTTGCAGTCGGGGCGTACGCTCGCAGCGATGTCCCGCCGGCTGCGACCCCGCGCGCGTCTCCTGGCTCCGGCGGCGGCCGCGCTGTGGCTGGTCGCCTGCTCCTCGACGGCGCCGCCGGCCACCGGCTCGCGGACGCCGCAGCCGACGGCACGCGGCGCGGGGACGGCGCCGGCCACCGCGAGCACCACCAGCGGCGCGAGCAGCAGCAGCCCGCCACCCTCGCCGGCCACCTCCGTCCCGGCCGTCTCGCTCAGCCAGTGCCCGGCGCGCCCCGCCGCCGCGCCGCAGCTCGCCGTGCTGCACCGCCAGGGGCACCCCGACGACCTCGCCCCCGACGGCGCCGGAGGCCTCTGGGTCACCGACACCGACGCCGGCACCCTGTACCACCTCACCGCCGGCGGCGGCGTCGAGCGCACCGTCAACGGGCTCTCCAGCCCCGAAGGCATCGTGCCGCTGGCCAACGGCGACGTGCTCGTCGCCGAGCAGGGCAGCAACCGCGTGCTCACCGTCCGCCCCGACGGCTCCACCCAGGCCTTCACCACCCTGGCCGCGCCGCCGCCGGGCGTGGAGGGCGTTGACGGCATCGGCCTCGATGCCCCCGGCATGCGCGTGCTCATCCCCGACAGCGCGCACGGCACCATGCTGATCGCCCGCAGCCCGGGCTCGGGCGCAGCCCCGGCGCCCACCACGCAGATCGCCAGCGGGCTCGGGCGCCCGGTCGACGCGGCCATCGGCCCGGGCGGTGCGATCTACGTCACCGCCGAGGATGCCGCACCGCGCGGCCTGTTCCGCATCACCGCCACGGGCGGGGTCGGCACCGTCGAGAGCCTGCGCCAGCTCGACGACATCGTCGTCCTCGACGGCCTGCTCTACGTCACCGACCTGGCCGACGGCTCGGTGATCGCCGTCGATCCGGGCACCGGCGCGCAGCGCACCATCGCCACCGGGTTCGCCCAGCCGCAGGGCCTCGCCGCGCTGCCCGGCGGACGCCTCGCCGTCGCCGACTCGCCGAGCGGCACCATCCGCGCGCTGCCCGCCTGCTGACTCCCGCCAGCCGTCAGTCCTGCACCATCGGCAGGGTCAGCACGAAGGTGCTGCCCGAACCGGGACGCGAGTCGACGGTGATGTCGCCGCCGTGCCGCCGCGCCAGCTCTCGCGAGATGTAGAGCCCGAGTCCCGTCCCCGGGATGCCGCGGTTGGCCTCGCCGCCGGCGCGGCCGAAGCGGGTGAACAGCCGCGCCATGTCCTCGGGCGCGATGCCCGGGCCGCGGTCCCGCACCGCCACCGCGGCGAAGCCACCGCGCCGCGACGCGCAGCAGCGCACCGTCGACCCCGGCGCCGAGTATTTGACAGCGTTGTCCAGAAGATTGGTGAGCACGGTGACGATGCGCGCCGAGTCGACCAGGCAGGTGATCCGCTCCTCCCCGTCGTCGACGACGATGCGGGTGCCGCGCGCGTCGGCGCGCGGGCGCACCAGGGCGACGGAGTCGTCGAGGATGCGGCGCAGGTCGGCGCGGCGCAGGTCGAGGGAGAGGCGGCTGTCCTCGAGACGCGCGGTGAGCAGCATCTGGTCGACCATGCGGCCGATCTCGTCCAGCTTGCCGAGCACCACCGGGAGCACCGTGGCGGCGCGGTCGTCGACCGCACCCAGGGTGCCGTCGGCGAGCATCGAGACGTAGCCGCGGGCCACCCCGAGCGGTCCCCGCAGCTCGTGCGACACCAGGTCGAGGAAGTCGGACTTGACCTTGTCGAGAGCGGCCAGGCGCCGCAGCTC
>CAZCJX010000210.1:2121-4054 GCA_964499205.1 uncultured Actinomycetes bacterium
CGCGTACACCTCGCGGAAGGGGTACCACTGCTCGGGGAAGCGCCGCACCACCGGCTCCACGGTGGCCGCCACCCGGGCCATCAGCGACCGCTCGTCGTCGCCCTCGCGCCGCTCCAGGGGATCGAAGGCGTGCAGCCGGTAGCGGCCGTCCTCACGCCAGCAGGCGACGGGGAAGAGCGGCGCGCCGGTGCGCAGGCTGAGCCAGGCGGGCACCGTGCTGAAGGGCACCATGCCGCCGCAGTAGGGCACGTCCACGGTGGGGCCGCCCTCCGGCAGGTCGGAGAGGATGGCGACGAAGCGGTTGCGGCGCAGGGCGCGGACCAGGCCGAAGGCGGCGTGGTCCGCCTGGTAGACCTCCATCCGGTTGGCGCGCCGCGCCCACACCACCAGGTCGGTGATCGCCTGCGGGCCGGTGGTGGCCATCACCGTGGTGAGGTCGAGGTCGATGGCGAAGGCCAGGTTGGCGGCCATGTCCCAGTTGCCGAAGTGGGTCAGGGCGAAGATGCCTCCCCCACCGGCGGCGCGCGCCGCGGCGGTGCAGGCCACCGTGCCGCCCACCGGGCCGCCGTGGCGCAGCGACTGCTCCGGCCCGAAGCCGCAGGCCCAGACGAAGTCGATGCCACTGCGGGCGAACTCGCGGAACGATCCTCGGGCGCGCCGTCGCGCCTCGCGCTCGCCGATGCCGGGGTCGAGCCGGCGATGGTTGCGCACCGCGTTGCGGCGGCGCCTTCCGGAGACCGCCCAGCCGACCATGCCCAAGCCGTCGGCCAGCGGGTAGCGCGCCGGGCCGAGGGCGCGGACCAGCGCGGACGCGGCCTGCAGGCCGACCTTGAGCGCCGCGGGGGGATGCGGCTCGATGCCGCTCACGCGCCGCCCCGCGCCGCCGGGCGGCTCAGCCGCACGCGGTGAGCACCGAGGGCGCGCTGCCGCCGCGCGAGGCGGTGAAGCTGGCACTCACCGACTGGGCGTACTGCCCGAGCGCCTGGTCGAGGCTGGGCTGGTCGTCGGGCTGGTCGGCGAGCACCGCCATGCGCACGCAGGCGCCGGACCCGCTGTCCCAGGCGACGTACTCGTCGCCGCCCCAGAGGTCGGCGGTGCTGCGGGCGTCGCCGCCGCCCAGGCCGGCCTTCTCGAAGAGCAGGATCAGGCCGAACTCGCCGTTGACGCCGTGGTCGAACGGGGTGGCGTCGGCGTGCGGCACGGCGACGCTGAGCGGCGCCCGACCGGCCAGGTAGGCGTTGACGTTGAGGATCTGCTCGGTGCTCACCGGCGGGTGCACGAACGCCTTGTCGACCTCGGCGGTGCCGCCCACCTGGGCCAGCTGCCCGACGAAGCGCGGCCCGGCCACGTAGGGGAAGTCGAGGATCTCGACGAGCACCTGGGGGATGCTGGCCGGGACACCGGCCCCCTGCTGCTGCTCCTCGCGGTCGGCCTCGTCCTGCTCGGCCGGCGTCATCGCGGCGTGGTACTCGTTCTCGATGCGCACCGCGTCGCCCTCGACCACCGCCTGGAAGGCGGCGGCCTGCTCGTCGTTGGCCTTGTCGAGGGCGGGGCGCTCGATGCCGAAGTACTGGTCCTGCATGGCGTGGGTGAGCTCGTGGACCAGCACCTGGCGCACGTACGGCGTCGCCGCCACGCCGCGCACCACCAGCGACTTGCTGGCGGGGTCGTAGAAGCCGGAGACGCCGGCGCCGAGCAGGTCGTTGGCGGCGCTGCTCAGGTCGACGCTGCTGTCGATGAGGTGGAGCGCCTTGAGCTCCTTGCTGGTGGTGGCGATGGCGGTGGTGTTGCCGCCCCGGCCGGCGGCGAGGCGCTTGCGGAAGTCGGCGTCGCCGAGCAGGGTCACGGTGACCGGCGTGTTGAAGGTGTGGCCGCGGTGCTGCTCGACGAAGTGCTCGGCGATGGGGATGAACTGCTGGATGGTCAGCTGCGG
>CAZCJX010000211.1:0-4033 GCA_964499205.1 uncultured Actinomycetes bacterium
GTACAAGTCCGAGTTCCTCGCCAACATGTCGCACGAGCTGCGCACGCCGCTCAACAGCCTGCTCATCCTCGCCCAGCAGCTGGCCGAGAATCCCGACGCCAACCTCACCCCCAAGCAGGTGGAGTACGCCAGCATCATCCGGGCCTCGGGCAACGACCTGCTCAACCTGATCAACGACATCCTCGACCTCTCCAAGATCGAGTCGGGCACGGTGGCGCTGGACATCATGCCGGAGCGCTTCAGCGACGTGCGCGACTTCGTCGAGCGCACCTTCCGCCACGTCGCCGAGGCGCGCAGCCTCGACTTCACCGTGGAGATGGAGCCAGGCCTGCCCGAAACCATCCTCACCGATCCCAAGCGGCTGCAGCAGATCCTGCGCAACCTGCTCTCCAACGCCTTCAAGTTCACCGAGCAGGGCGGCGTCAGCCTGCGCATCCGCCCGGCGACGTCAGGGTGGAGTGCCGACCATCCCGCGCTGTCGACGGCGACGCACGTGGTCGCCATCGAGGTGCGCGACACCGGCATCGGCATCCCGCGCGAGAAGCAGCGCCACATCTTCGAGGCCTTCCAGCAGGCCGACGGCACCACCAGCCGCCGCTACGGCGGCACCGGCCTGGGCCTGTCGATCAGCCGCGAGCTGGTGCGCCTGCTCGACGGCGAGATCGCCCTGGAGAGCGAGGTCGGCAGCGGCAGCACCTTCACCGTGTTCCTCCCCGTCGGCCGCGGCGCCGCGTCGCTGATGGGATCGCCGCAGCGGCTCACCTCGGCCACCGCGCCGACCGCCGACGTCCCCCTGCTCGGCGCGGCCGAGGAGGTGAGCGGCAACGGCCACGCCGGCAACGGCGGGGTGGTGCACAGCCTGGGCTCGCTGAACAGCATGGTGCGCGACGACCGCTACACCGTGCAGCCCGGCGATCGCGTGGTGCTGATCGTCGAGGACGACCCCAACTTCGCCCGTGTCCTCGTCGACCTCGCCCACGAACGCCGTCTCAAGGCGGTGGTCGCCGGTCACGGCAGCGAGGCGCTGCAGCTGGCCCGCGAATACGGCGTCGACGCGGTGACCCTCGACATCCTGCTCGACGACATCAGCGGCTGGACCATCCTCGACCAGCTGCAGCACGATCCGACGACGCAGGGCATCCCCGTGCACATCGTCTCGGTGCAGGAGGAGCCCGGGCGCGGCGAGCGCCAGGGGGCGTCGACGATGCTGACCAAGCCGGCGCAGCGCGACGAGCTGCAGTCGCTCTTCGCGCGCATCGAGCAGGGCATCGCCCAGCGGATCAAGCGCCTGCTCATCATCGAGGCCGACCCGTTGCAGCGCCAGGCGATCGCCGACCTGCTCCACTCCGGGCACACCGAGGTGCACGGCGCCGGCAGCGTCGACGAGGCGCTGGAGGCGATGCGCGCGCAGCGCCTCGACTGCGTGGTGCTCGACATCACCGACGGCGAGGGATTCGCACTGCTCGACGCCATGAAGGACGACGCGGCGCTGCGCAGCGTGCCGGTGGTCGTCTACACCGCGGGCGAGCTCACCCGCAAGCACGAGACCCGGCTGCGCCGCATGGGCAGGACCATGCAGCTCACCGAGGTGCGCGCACCCGAGCTCTTGCTGCAGGAGGTGTCGCGGCTGCTCGACCGCGTTCCCGCCGACCCCGTCGCCGCCGGCGTCGGTGCCGGTCCCGCGCCGCGCACCAACGACCCCGTCCTGGCCGGCCGTCGCGCGCTGATCGTCGACGACGACGTGCGCAACATCTTCGCGCTCACCGCGCTGCTGGAGCGGCACGGTCTCGACGTGGTGTCGGCAGAGAGCGGTCACGAGGGACTGGCCATCCTCGAGTCCGGCACCGAGGTCGACGTCGCCCTGGTCGACGTGATGATGCCGGAGATGGACGGGTACGCCACCATGCAGGCCATCCGGGCCATGCCCGAGCGTGGCGAGCTGCCGATCATCGCCGTCACCGCCAAGGCGATGAAGGGCGACCGCGAGCGCTGCCTGGAGGCGGGCGCATCGGACTACATCGCCAAGCCGGTCTCCGCCGAGTCGATCCTCTCGCTGCTGCGCGTATGGCTGAATCGCTGACGGAACGTCCGTCGGCGGCGAGCGTCCTCGTCGTCGACGACAACCCGAACAAGCTGATGGCGCTGGAGGCGGTGCTCGCCCCGCTGGGCGTGCGCACCGTCTGCGCCGACTCCGGGCGCGCCGCGCTGCGCCGCCTGCTGCGCGAGGACTTCGCCGTCATCCTCCTCGACGTGCGCATGGCCGGCATGGACGGCTTCGAGACCGCCGCGCTGATCCGCCAGCGGCGCCAGTCGGAGCACACCCCCATCATCTTCGTCACCGCCTTCGGCGAGGCGGAGGGCGAGATGGCCCGCGGCTACGCGCTGGGCGCCGTCGACTTCGTCTTCTCGCCGATCGCCCCCGACGTGCTGCGCAACAAGGTGGCGGTTTTTGTCGACCTGCACCACAAGTCCGAGGAGATCCGCCGCCAGGCGGAGCAGCTGCGCCGCCTCGAAGCCCTGGAGCATCGCCGCCGGCTGGAGCGGGCCGAGAGCGGGCGGCGCCGCGCCGAGGCGCGCTTCGCCGGCATCCTCGACATCGCCGGCGACGCCATCCTCGCCGTCGACGCCGAGCAGCGGGTGATCCTCTTCAACAAGGCCGCCGAGCGCATCTTCGGCCGCTCCGCCGACGAGACCATGGGCTCGCGCCTCGACGAGCTGATCGTCGAGGACGTCAGCGAGCTGCTCAGTGCCGCCGACGCCGGCACGGCGGGAGCGCACCGCGAGGTGCACGGCCGCCGCGGCGGCGGCTCCTTCCCCGCCGAGGCCAGCGTGGCCCGCACCCCGGACGGCGACCAGGCGATCTGGACGGTGATCCTGCGCGACGTCACCGAGCGCCACGAGGCCGAGCAGCAGGTGCGCCGCCTCAACGCCGCGCTCAACGAGCGCCTCCACGTGGGTGTCGAGATGGTGACGGACCTGGCCGCAACCCTCGACCCCGCGGAGGTGCTCGGCCGCCTGCTGCGCCGCGCCGCGGCGACGCTGGACGCGGAGTGGGGCACCCTGCTGCAGATCGACCCGCGCCGCGTGGTGGTGCTCGACAGCCACGATCTGCACGGGGCCGCCAGCCTCGACCAGGCCACCCGGGTCGAGGAGCAGCCGCTGCTGGTGCAGGCCATCGCCGAGCGGCGCCTGGTGGTGGCGGCGCCGTTCAGCGCCGGCATGCTGCCCGCCGCGGCGCGCGCCTGGGGCGGCGAGGCGCGCAGCGTGGCGGTGCTGCCGCTGTCCAGCGGCGACCAGGTCACCGCGCTGCTGGTGCTTGGCCGGCGTGAACCGGTCGGCTTCGGCGAGGACGCGGTGGAGACGCTGCACCTGATCGGCAACGTCGCCGTCGTCGCCCTGCGCAACGCCGAGCTGTTCAGCCAGGCTGAGGAGTCGAGCCACGCCAAGAGCCAGTTCCTCAACCTGGCGGCGCATGAGCTGCGCACCCCGCTCACCGTGGTGCGCGGCTACGCCAGCATGCTCGCCGACGGCACCCTGGGGCCGCCGCCGGTCAACTTCGCGCGGCCGCTGGAAGTCCTCAGCATGAAGCTCGACGAGCTGACCGCGCTGGTCGATGACCTGCTCACCGCGGCGCGGGCCGAGGACGGCCGGCTGGCCCCGGACTTCACCCGTTTCGACCTGCGCGCCGCGGTGCTGGCCGCGGCCGACCGCGCCCGCCCCCGGGTGGACCTCAGCGGCGGCTCCATCGAGGTGGTGCCCGGCGAGCAGCCGGTGCTCGTCGAGGCCGACCTCGACCACGTCGCCCGCATTCTCGACAACCTCGTCAACAACGCGCTGACCTACGCCGACGGCCCGCCCTGCGTGCGTCTGGTGGTCAGCCGTGCCGAGCTGGCCGAGGTGCGCGTCGAGGACCGGGGGCCGGGCGTTCCCGAGGAGATGCACGAACAGATCTTCGAGCGCTTCGTCCGCTTCGACCATCCCCGGCTGGGTCCGCTGCCCGGCACCGGGCTCGGCCTCTACATCAGCCGGGAGC
>CAZCJX010000212.1:0-3983 GCA_964499205.1 uncultured Actinomycetes bacterium
GCGGACCTCGGGGGATTCGGAGCGGCGGGCAGAACCGGAACCCTTCGGTGCAGGGCGGTGAGCCTTGGCGGTGCGAGCTGCCGCCTGGGACGACTTCGGTGCGGATTTGGGGCGCGCCGGCGCCGGCTTTGGTGCGGGTTTGGGGCGCGCCGGCGCCGCCTTCTTCGGCGGCCTGGTGGAGGCCTTCGCCGGCGACTTGGACGACTTGGCAGCGCTTTTGCCGTGCCCGGGTGCCGCCTTGCGCGGACTCGGCGAGTCGGGTGCCGCCTTGCGCCGACTCGGCGAGGCAGACGTTGCGGCCTTGGGCTGGGCAGGCGGACTGGCCGCCTTGCGCCGCCGGGCAGGCGGACTGGCCGCCTTGCGCCGGGCGGCCGGGGCGGGCGTCTGCTCCCCGAACAGCTCGTCGGCGCTGGGCAGCTCGATCCTCTTCCTAGCCACGCTCCTCGACCTCCTTGGCCAGCTGCCGGTATGCCGCCGCCCCCGGCGAACGGGGCTCGTACTCCAGGATGCTGACTCCCCCGCTGCTCGCCTCCGGGAAGCGCACCGAGGTGCGGATCACGGCGTCGAACACCAGGTCCCCGAAGCGCTCCCGCACCCGGCTGAGCACCTCGTCGCTGTGCAGCGCGCGGCCGCGGTGCATGGTGCCGACGATGCCGGCGACGCGCAGGGTCGGATTGTGCACCTCGCGTACCCGGTCGATGGTCTGCAGCAGCGCCTGCATGCCGCGCAGGGCGAGGAAGTCGAGCTGCAGCGGGATGAGCACGTCGGTCGCCGCGGCCAGGGAGTTCACGGTGAGCAACCCGAGGTTCGGCGGCGAGTCGACCAGCACCACGTCGAAGCCGTCCTGCAGCTGGGAGAGCGTGCGCTGCAGCCCCGCATGGCGGTCGCGCGCCGACGCCACGCGGACCTCGTAGGCGGCCAGCCCGATGCTCCCCGGCAGCAGCCACACCTGGGGTCGCGGACGCTGCAGCACCGCCGCGGGTTGCGCCGTGCCCGCCATGCAGTCGGCGATCGACGGGCCGCCGTCAGCGTCCGGCGTCACCCCGCACATCACCGTCAGCGCCGCCTGGGGGTCGAGGTCGACGAGCAGGACGCGGTGGCCGCGCTCAGCCAGCGCGAACCCGAGGTTCTGGGTGGTGGTGCTCTTGCCGACACCCCCCTTCTGGTTCGCCACGGCGATGACGCGCAGCATCACAGCGCGGCAGTGTACGAAGCGGGTGGCCGGCCGCGCACGCCATCATGTCGGTCTCCCCGGATCGCTTCCCGACGGTCCACCACGAGAGGTTTGCGGCAATGACCAGGACGCGCATCGGTGCGACGGCGGCGCTCGCCGTCGGGCTGCTGCTCACCGCCTGCGGCGGCGGCGGCAGTGGCGGCGGCGACAACGGCGAAGCCGCGAAGTCGGCCGACCAGATCGTCAAGGACGCAACGGCGGCCCTCAAGGCGGCCCGGTCCTTCCACATCACCGTCAACGCCGACGCCAGCACTTTCGGCGGCAGCAGCGGCGGCAGCAGCGGGCTCTCTGGCCCGGTCACCGTCGACCTCGACGTGGCCGAGCCGAACAGCGCCACCGGCACCCTGAAGATGGCGGGTGTCGTCGCCCACATCGTCTACACGGGCGGCAAGTTCTACCTGCAGGGCAAGGAGCTGTGGAGCAAGTTCGGCGGCGCCCAGGCCGGCGAGCTGATCGGCGACCGCTGGGTGCTGGTGCCGGCCTCGGCGTCGGGGTTCTCCAGCCTCACCGACATCAACCAGATCACCGACTGCCTGCTCCCCGCCACCGGCAACACCAAGAACGGCACCTCGGTGGTCAGCGGCCAGACCACGGTGGTGGTCGAGAACAAGGCCTCCGCTGAGACCCTCTACGTGGCCAGCCAGGGCGCCGCCTACCCGCTCAAGGTGGTGAGCAAGGGCGGCGGGTCGTCGAGCTCGTCGTCGAGCAGCTCCGGCTGCGGCAGCAACGACACCGCCGGCAACGCCACCTTCTCCAACTTCGGCACCACGGTGACGGTGACCCCGCCGCCGAATGCCCTCGACATCTCCAAGCTGGCCGGCTAGGGCTCCTGCCCGTAGGGGGCGGGGAGCGGCAGCACCGCCGGTGGCAGCTGGGGCGCCGGCGGTGCGGTGCCGTCCTGGGTGAGGCGGCGGCCGACGAAGCCACGCATCTCGCCGAGCGGCACGCCCATCGGGCAGACCGCCGCGCCGGCGGCCCAGTCGACCTCGTCGTAGGGGAGGTCGCGCGAGGTCCAGAGCTCGGGCAGGGTGCGGGTGAGCTGCGAGGGCAGGCGGTCGGCGCGCAGGTGGCCGGCGCGCGGTGCGGCGAAGGTGCACAGCCCGCAGGCGACGCAGAGCCCGTGCGAGGGCAGCTCGGCGCGGTCCTGGGGGCTCAGCGGGGTGATGCGGTCGCGCCCGTAGAGGCGCAGGAACGCGGCGACGCCGTCCTCGTGCTGCTGGCGCCCCGTGGTGGCGCGCCGGGCGAGGTGGCGGGCGTAGGCGCCGGCGAGGCGGACCATGGAGACGGCGCGGCGGCGGTCGATGGGCATCGCGGGTGGCCTCAGCGCTCCACGCTGAGCGCGGGGGGCGGCTCCGCGGCGGGCGCGCCGGGCGGGGAGGCGGCATGGGCGTCGGCGTCCGCGTCCGCGTCCGCTGCGGTCGGGCGGGGGTCGACGACCTCGCCGAGCGCGTAGACGGCGCCGCGGTAGAGCTGCTCCTGCGCCGCAGTGGCCCCGCGCACCACCGATGGCCGCTGCAGCCAGCGGGCGTCGAGGAACTCGCCCACCTCCTCGGCCACCTGGCGCGCGCTCCAGCCCTTCTCCTCGCCGAGGATGCGCGCCGCCGGCCAGGCGCAGCGCATGCCCAGGCAGGCGCCGCCGGTGCAGCGGACGCGGCGGTAGAGGTCCTCCAGCCGCTCCACCGCCTCGGTGCGCACCACGTGGCGCAGCTCGGCGCGGGTCACCGGCTCGCACTCGCAGAGCACGGCGCGGCGGTCCTCCGGCTCGGCGTCGCCGAGCAGCGCCTCGGCGCGTCCGCCGTGCCGCGCCACCAGGCGCTGGGCA
Source organism: uncultured Actinomycetes bacterium (assembly GCA_964499205.1). Lineage (GTDB taxonomy): Bacteria > Chloroflexota > Dormibacteria > Aeolococcales > Aeolococcaceae > DASRDZ01. The sequence continues at coordinate 3,057 of CAZCJX010000212.1, forward strand.
ACCGGGAGAGGCAAGCCGAAGTTGCCCGCCACCTCGGCGACGTCGGCCACCGACTCACCGCCCGGCAGCGGCACTGTATGTGTCGTGCATGGCACGAACGCGCGGCCCAGGACGCGGAGCAGCACGTCGACGGTGTCCTCGGCCATCTTGCGGAACATCGACATCTTGCCGCCGGCGATGCTGACCAGTCCGGGAACGCCGTCGCGCGCACCGTGGTCGAACACCTCGTACTCGCGGGAGAGGTCGTCCTCGTAGCGGCGCCAGCCGAACAGCGTCGGCCGCACCGCCGCGTTGGCGTGGGCGATGCGGTGGCGGCGAATCGAGGGCAGCACGCGCTCGAAGGCCTGGAGCAGGTACTCCACCTCGTCGTCGGTGACCTCGAGGTGCTCGGGGTCGCCGTAGAAGTCGTCGTCGGTGGTGCCCAGGATGGTCTGGTTGGCGTGCGGCACCAGCAGCAGGTCGCGGCCGTCGATGGCCTCGACGCCGATTGCGCAGTTGGTGATGCGCCGGTCGTAGATGAGGTGCACACCCTTGGCGGGGCGCAGCCGCAGCGTCGCACCGGCCATGGCGCACAGCTCGGGCGCCCACGGGCCCGCCGCGTTGCAGACAACCTTGGCACGAAGTGTGGCGACCGCGCCGCTGAGCCGCGAGCGCACCCGCACCCCGCGCACCGCGCCGTCCTCGCGGACCACGCCGGTCACCTCGGTGTAGGTGCGCACCTCCGCCCCCGCCTCACGGGCACCGAGCGCGTTGAGCGCCACCAGCCGCGCTGCGTCGACGCCCCACTCGTCCATGGTCACCGTGCCGACCATTCCCGGCCGCAGCCCCGGCTCCAGGCGCAGGGTCTCCTCGGCGGTGAGCCGGACGTGGGAACGGCCCGCCTTGTAGGGCTGGAAGCGGTCGTACACCTCCAGCGCCGTCTCCTTC
>CAZCJX010000213.1:0-3929 GCA_964499205.1 uncultured Actinomycetes bacterium
TGCGGGCAACAACTCCGGAGGCGGCGAGGATGGCCTGCACCTGGGATGCGTCGAGATGGCCGTTCTTGGCCGAGAAGGGGTCGATCGACGGAGGGATGACCGCCATGCGCGCCGGATCCAGGCCCTCCCAGGCGTAGGCGCGCCGGGTGAAGACGTAGGCGTCGGCCTGGCTGACGTAGGGGAGCAGGAACGCCCAGGCCTTGCGGGCCAGCGAGTCGGGCATGTCGAGCCCGACGTGGCACCGCCACACCACCAGGACGCCGCGGGCGCGCAGCGCGGGGATCAGCCCCGCCGTCTGGGGGTCGTGCAGCACCACCACGTCGCGCGCGTCGATGAGCGCGCACAGCTCCTCGGCGCGCGCCCGGGTCACCGCCTCGTACTGGGCACGCTCGCTGTCGCCCAGCTCCGGCGAGTCGCCCGCGGAACCGTGCAGGTGATTGTGGATGCGCTTGGTGACGCGGAAGAAGCCGTCGTCGCCCGACATAACCAGCCAGCGCGCGTCGACGCCGGCGCCGCGCACGTACGGCAGCAGCGTGGCCAGCATCTCGGCGACGCCGCCGCCCTTGGCGGTGGAGTTGACGTTCCAGACCCGGCGCCCCTCGAGCCGGCGGCGGGCGCGGTCACCGGCAGCGCGCGCGCTCGACCACTGCTCGGCGGTGAGCACGTCGGCGAAGCGGTCGGGGCGCAGCGCAACGATCGGCACGTCGACGAGCCCTGGCATCGTCAGTTCCCTCCTCGGTCCTGGCGGGCACGGAGTTCGTTGCCGGCGACGCTACACCAGGGTGGCGCCGCCGATGTCGATTCGTGCGGAGCCGCGTGCGCGTTGCGGGGCCCCCGCGCGGGAGCGCAGCCCTCAGTGCAGGGCGACGACCAGCGGTGCGATCGCCGCCGAGCCGCACACCGCGACGGGCTGCCCGCCGGTGGCCTTGCAGATCGCCGCGGTGATGTTGCCGGCGTCGCCGACGATGCTCTTGGTGACCGGGTCGCCGGCGTTGGCCAGCCTGCCGGCGATGTCCGCCCAGGACAGGTTGGCCAGCACCGCCGGGGTGAAGCCGCTGCTGCTCATCACGTAGCGGTTGGCCACGTCGAGCCAGGGGATGCCGCCAGACGCCGCCGCGGCGACGTAGGGCGGCGCGTCGTACCTGGCCAGCAGCGCCTTCTGCTCGTCGCTGGGCACCTGCAGCGGCTGGCCGGCGCGGTCGGCCGTCTCCACCGCGACGAAGTCGACGTACTGGCTGGTGTAGGTGCTGCGGTTGAAGGTGAAGGTGCTGGTGTTGGGGTAGGCGTCGCTGCTCGACGACTGGGTGAGGTAGAGATGCTGGAAGCTGCCGAAGCGGCTCAGCGCCACCACCATCGCCCAGCGCTGCGCGGCGCAGTAGGGGCAGTACTCGGCGCCCACGTAGAGGATCTCGGGGCGGCCGCTGCTCCCGGCCAGCGGAGTTGCGTCCTTGATTGGCACGAACGTGCTGGGCAGGCCGCCGTTGCCGACGGCGTCGACCACGCCGGGGTCGAGCTTGGTGACCGCGTCGATCAGGGTGCGGTTGTCCCTCGTGGTGGCCTGCGCGGCGGGTGTGCCGGTCGCCGAGTCCCTGTGCGCGTTGGCGACTCCGAGGAAGACCCCGACCACCACCAGCACAACGGTGACGGCGATGAGGAGCAACGGCCCGCGCCTGGTCAGCACGTGGTCACCTGGGTGGTGAGCTGCTGGACCACCGCCTGCGCGGCGACCAGCGACGTGGCGGTGATCTGCACCTGGGGCAGTGCGCCGGTCGGCACCAGCACGCCCACGGGGGGCAGCGCGGTCGAGTCGAAGGTGACGGTGGTGCCGCCCACCGGGGTGTAGGAGAGGCTGGTGGCCAGCAGGATGACCGGCCCGGTCAGCGTGGTGGTGGCGCTGGCCGGCGTGCTGTGCACCGCCTTCCAGTGCTGGGTCACCGCCGCGCTGGTGACGCAGGGGTCGGACTGCACCAGCCCGCTGAGCACCGCGCTGTCGGCCGTGAAGCGCAGCACCGTCAGGGTGACGCTGCCGGAGGCCACCGACGCGGTGCCGGTGAAGGCCAGGTTGGTGACCGCCATCGTCGTGGCCTCGACGGTGAACTCCCGCGAGCCCGGCGTCTGGGCCAGCAGCCTGGCGGCGGGCACAGCGCCCGGCGCGGCGGGCACCGCCCGCAGCATGGCGCGAGCCGCCGGCTCGGGAATGCTCTCCGCCCGCGCGTCGAGCCCGGTGGCCAGCAGCGCGAGCACGCTGGCAGCCATCGCCAGGTGGCGGCGGGATCTCTGTCCGCCCTGCATGGTCTGTGGCGCGTTACCGCCGAAAGCGGCGGAAACGCCCCTCCCCCGCGGGCGCGGCCGGTTCGGGGGCGCGCTCCACCTCCTCCCCCGTCTTCTCCACCGCGCCGCCGGCCATGGCGACGCCGGTCACCGGGATCACGCCGCTCCTGCGCACCTTGGGCCGCGCCGGCACCCAGGCGAATCCCATCGCCCCGCCGGTGATGCCGAGCAGCATGCCGACGGCGAAGCCGCCGAAGTCGGAGGTGATCAGCGAGAGCACCGAGAGCACCGCGATCAGCACCCCGAAGAGATGGCGCTGCTGCGGCGCGAACCAGAGGAACAGCCCGAAGATCGAGATCAGCACGCCGACCAGCACGCCCAGCCAGACGGTGGTGCCGGCGGCGACGAGCAGCTTGATCGCCGACGCCGGCCCCATGGCGCAGATGAGGCCGCCGAGGATCGCCCAGAGACCGCCCCAGAAGGGCCGGGTGCGCCGCCAGCGGCGGAAGCCCATGCGGATGTTGTGCGGGCCGAACCGCCAGTGCTGGCGCTGCGCGCGCGGCTGCGGCGGTGCCGCCTCGCCGGTGACGTCGATCACGGTGTCTGCTCTCCTCTGCGCCCGTGGCGCCGATCGGGAGGGAGTCCCGCCGACTCCCTCCGTCAGTCCAGGCCTATGTGGCTGCTCGCAGTCCTGTGACTACGGGCAGGTGTCGACGAACGTCGCGGACAGGTTCAGTCCGTTGAGGACGAACGTGCCGGCGCTCGTGCCGATGGCCAGCTGCGCCAGGTCGTTGATGCTGACGTGGTTTGCGGCCTGGGCGAACTGCCCGTTGCTGGCGCCGCCCAGCGCGTTGCCCAGGTCCTGGCCGATGTTGATGTTGCTGAATGTCGCATCGCTGGCGGTGAGCAGCGGCGCGTCGACCACCAGGTTGGTGGCGGTCGCGGGATTGCCGCCGCCGCCCGCGTCGATGGTGACCAGCAGCTTGTTGTGCGGCAGGATCGTTCCCAGCGGTGCCGGGATCGGCGCGCACACCGTCTGGTGCAGGTTGGCGATGCTGGCGCTGCCCAGCACGGTGATGGTCACCGCGTCATAGGTCGTGCCGCCCACTGTCTGCGTCGAGGCCGCCGGCAGCAGCGCGCCGGCGGTGTTGTTGGTCGTCGGGTCGACGGTCGCGTATTGGACGAAGTTGTCACCGCTCAGGTTGCTCGCCGAGAGCTTGAAGGGGATGCCGGAGATGGCGAACGACACTGCGATCACCCCGGTCGCCACCAGGTAGACGAGCAGCGCGACGACACCGAATGCCGGTCCCAGCACGATCATGAACCGCCGCCATCGGGTCCTCCCGTACACCGGGTTGCCCGTGGGGTCTTGCATGGGCTCTGCCTCCTCTTGTTGGGTGCCTTCCCAACCACTGATCCGTTCCATCGAGGCCCGGCTGACGGTCCCCGTGTCGGCCCAGGGCGCTCCCCCCCGTCTCGCGATCCCCTGTGCGTTTGACGCTAACCACGCGTATGAAGCGTTCCCCAGGGCCGCAGGTCACCAGCTGGCCCGGGTCAAAGGTCCCTTGCGGTCCGCTCCGGTCCGCGGCGCGTCGGGTCCGGGAGGCGTGCAGGCGCCCTGCTATCCTCGACCGCCATGCGGCAGCTCTGGGCGCCCT
>CAZCJX010000214.1:0-3919 GCA_964499205.1 uncultured Actinomycetes bacterium
GAGACCTCTGCGATGTCAACGCAGCGCTCGTACCAACTGAGCTATGCGCCCACGGGCCGCCGGCGGCGCCCACGAGGGCGCGCCGAACGGGGATTCTAGCAAGCAACCGGCCGGACCAAAGCCGGCGGGCGGAGGGCGGTCCCCCGCCGCGCCGCCCGGGGACGCGGGCCTCGACCCCCGAGGGGGAGGCGGACGTCAGGCGGCGCGGGAGGGGGTGCGGCTGGTGGTCAGCTCGGCGGCGCGGATGTCCTCGGCGGTCACGTCGACGCGGAGGGTGCGCTCGCACTCGTGGCACACCAGGTAGAAGGACTCCGGCCGCCGGATGGGCCGGGCGACGGTCTGGCGGTGCCCGCAGCACTCGCAGGTGACGATGGCTCGCACGTGATCCTTCTCCATGAGGCCCCTGTGGCCTTCGATGGGAGAACAGTGCGACCTCCCCGAGCGGCCGTCTCGGACGGGCACGGCGTCTTGTCGCCTCCGCGACCGCTCCGTGCACGCCGCGACGGCGCCGTTGCATCCGTAGCCGGTTCAGCCGACTCCGGCGGGCTCCGGCGCTCCGGGCTGCGCCTCGTCGAGCACGCGCAGCACCCGCCACACCCGCCGGGTGCGTGCCACCAGGGCGCCCAGCACCAGCAGCGCGCCCAGCCCGGCCACGGCGCGGTCGACGCCGAAGGCGTCCGCGATGCCTCCGGCGAGCAGCAGCGGCAGGGCGACGGCGGCGTTGATCACGGTGAAGATGCCGCCGAAGATGCGCCCCCGGGTCTCCTCGGTGGTGCGCTCCTGCAGCACGGTGAAGGCGGGGATGAGCAGCGCGCCGAGGGCGCAGCCGAAGACGGCGGCGAAGACCACCGCCGAGGGCGTCAGCAGGATCCCCAGCCCGACCCGCCGGAAGATCCCCGGCACCACGCCGAAGGCGGCCAGGGTGATGCCGCCCACCAGCAGCGCACCGAGCAGGAGCTGCGCCCGCGAGAGCCGCAGCCTGCGGGCGCGCCCCAACACCAGCGCGGTGGCAACCATGCCCACGGTGGCGGGGATCAGCACCAGGTAGGTGTCCTCCGCCTGGCGGCCGAGCACGTTGCGCATGTAGGCCGGCCCCAGCACGAAGACGGTGAACACCACCACCAGCGACAGGGTCAGCTGCGCCAGGGCGATGCGCAACGCCGGGTTGGAGCCGAGGATGACCATCCCCTCGCGCAGCTCGCGGAGCAGCTCGGTGTGCGGCGCCGCCGCCTTGGCCGCCACCCGCAGCGACGTGCCGATGCGCCAGATCCCCACCGCCGCCGCGGCGAACAGCCCCGAGCCGATGAAGAACGGCGCCATGTCACCGAAGAGCTTGATGCTCAGCGTGGCCAGCGGTACCCCGACGACCAGGGTGACGATCACCGTGGTCATGAACAGCGATGTGGCCGTGACGATCTGCTCGCGCCGCACCAGGAAGGGGATGCTCGCCGCCTCCGCCGGCGCGAACACCTGCCCCACCGCGCTGAACAGCAGGGTCACCAGGATCAGCGGCCAGATCTGCCCGTGCACGCCGGGGATGACCTGCGACAGGGGGATGAGCAGCACCAGCCCGGCGCGCACCAGGTTGGTGGCCAGCATGAGGGTGCGCTTGTCGTGCCGGTCGGCCCACACCCCCGCGGGCGCGCTGAGCACGACGCTGGGCAGGGTGTAGGCGATCATCAGCAGTGACTCGGTGGAGCTGACGTGGGTCAGGTTGTAGACCACCACGATCAGGCTGAACATGAGGAACTTGTCGGCCAGCTGGGAGGCGGCCTGGGCGCCCCAGAGCATGCGGAAGTCGATGCGCCGCAGCACGCCGATGAAGCCGAGCGCCTCCTCGGGGTGCAACGGCAGCGCCGGCCGGGCGGCGTGCAGGGGCGACGGGGCGCCGGGCGGGTGGGTGGTGGAGACGCTGGTGCTCGGCGGGTCGTCGGGCCGCGGCGGGTCGCCGGCGACGCTGATCGGGGCGGTCCCCTGTGGCGACGGGCCGGTCACCCCGGAGGGCGGCAGGTCGGCCGGATCGGAGCGCTGCACGGCTGCGGAGCCTGCCACAGAGCCGTCGTCCTGTGGGGCATCCGGGCCGGAGGTGACCGCGACATGAGGTTCGCGGTCATCCTCCGGGCGGCCGGCGCTGTCGGTGCCCGACCCGGGACCGGGGAGGGGCGCGGCGACGCCCGGAGGACCTGGCGGGTCGTCGTCGAGCTTCTCCCCGGTGTGGGTGCGCGGGCGCGGGTCGGTCACGACGGGGCCCCCGCCGCCGCGCTCCGGGCCAGGGCGCGCCACTCGTCGAGGTCGAGCGTCTCCGGGCGGCGCCGGGAGTCGATACCGGCCGCGGCGAGCACCTCCATGGCGCGCGGCTCGTCGCCGCTGAGGGCGCGGGTGAGGCCGTGGCGCAACGTCTTGCGGCGCACCTGGAAGGCGCCCCGGGCGAGGTCGAGCACGGCGGTGCGTTCGGCGCCGGTGAGATGGGCCCCCGGGGTGATGCAGATCACGCTGCTGTGCACCGCGGGCGGTGGCTCGAAGCTCGACGGGGGCACGTCGGTGACCCGCTCGACGCTGGCCAGTGAGCGCACCGCGACGGTCAGCAGTCCCCACGACCCCGGTGGCGCCGCCAGCCGTGCCGCCACCTCGCGCTGAACCAGCAGCACGGCCCGCCGCGGTGGCGTGGGCAGCTCCAGCAGCCGCGTGAGCAGCGGCGCCGTGATGTTGTACGGGATGTTGCCGGCGGCGAGGTAGCCGGGGTGCAGGCCGAGGGCGAGGGGGTCGGCGCGCAGCGCGTCCTGGTGCACCACCTGCGCATTGGGGCGGTCGCGCAGGGTGATGGCGCAGGCGCGCAGGCAGGCCTCGTCGAGCTCGACCGCGACCACCCGCGCGGCCCGGGCGACGAGCTCGACGGTGAGCGTGCCGATGCCGGGCCCGATCTCGAAGACCTCGTCGCCGGGCTGGGGGTCGAGGGTGTCGACGATGCGCTCCAGGGCGGCGCGGTCGACCAGGAAGTTCTGGCCGAGACGGTGCTTCAACGCCAGGCCGGCCCGCCGCGCGACGGCGCGCACCGTGGACGGGTTGGTCAGGTCGAGGCTGCTGGCCGCGGTCATGGTGGAGAGCCCGCGCCTGGGCCGCCCAGCCGGTCGCCGCCGGCCGGGTCGGGAAGGCCGAAGAGCCGTCTCGCATTCTCGGCCGACTGCCGCGCCGCCGTCGACGGGTCGGTGCCGCGCAACCGGGCCACTGCGACGCAGGTGGCGGCGACGTAGGCGGGCTGGTTGGGCCTGCCGCGAAAGGGCACCGGGGCGAGGAAGGGCGCGTCGGTCTCCAGGGTGAAGGCGTCGTCGGGAACGCTCGCGGCGGCGGCCTGGATGCCCTCGCTGCGGTTGAAGGTCACCGTGCCGGCGAAGGAGCAGAGCATGCCGCGCTGCACGCAGTGGTGCGCGAACTGGGCGTCGCCGCTGAAGCAGTGCATCACGCCTCGGCGCGCGGCGGGCACGGCGTCGAGCGCGGCCAGCGTCTCGGCGTGGGCATCACGGTCGTGCACCACCACCGGCTTGCCGTGGGTTGCGGCCAGTTCCAGCATCATCTGCAGCTGCCGCTGCTGCACGTCGAGCGGCACCTCGTGGTAGCCGGGACGCCAGTACTGGTCGAGCCCGATCTCCCCCACCGCCACCGCGCGGGGATGGCGGAGCAGCTCGTCGAGGGCGTGCAGCTGCGCGCGGTCGGGCGGCTGCTTCTCGTGGGGATGCCAGCCGGCGGTGAAGAACACGCCCGGATGGCGCTCGGCGATGCGCCGGTTGGCGTCGCTGTCGTCCACGTTGAGCCCGATGCTGACGATCTGCTCCACGCCCTGCGCCGCGGCGGCTTCGAGCGCGGCGTCGAGGCTCCCCTCCTCCTCCAGCAGCACCAGGTGGCAGTGGCTGTCGACCAGGGG
>CAZCJX010000215.1:0-3905 GCA_964499205.1 uncultured Actinomycetes bacterium
GAGACGAAGCCGAAGACGACGTGGCGGACCTTGCCGGCGCTGCACAGCATGCCCACGTCGGGACCGCCGTAGCTGACCAGGGTGAGGTCGCGCAGCGGCGACCGGCAGATCGCCCGCACCAGCTCCATCGGCTTGCGCCGCGGCCCCCAGCCGCCGATGCCGATGGTCATGCCGTCGCGCAGCTGGGCCACCACGCCGTCCACCGACGTGCGCTTGTCCACTAGCGCCCCTCCAATCCGAGTTGAGCCACCACCGTTCTGCGCAGCTCCGCCTTGGCGACCTTGCCGCCGGAGGCGTAGGGCAGCTCGGCGAGCAGGACCAGGTGTTCAGGACAGATGTGTCGCGAATTGCCGCGGCCGACGAGGAACTCGCGCAAGCCGTCGAGGTCGAGGTCGGCGCCGGGGCGGAGCACGGCGCAGGCGCACACCTTCTCGCCGTAGAGCGGGTCGGGCACGCCGAGCACCGCCACCATGGCGATGGCGGGATGGTGCTGGCACTCCGCCTCCAGCTCGCCGGCGCTGATGTTCTGGCCGCCGCGGATGATGATGTCGGAGCGGCGCCCCACGATGGTCAGCACGCCGTCGCCGTCGAGCACCGCGATGTCGCCGGTGTGCATCCAGCCGTCCTCGGTGAAGAGGCGGCGGCTGGCGCCCTCGTCGGCGTAGTAGCCGAGACAGGTCGCCGGGCCGCGGCAGACCGGCTCGCCGGGACCACCTGTCGCGGTGACGTCGTTGCCGTCCTCGTCGAGCAGGCGCACGTTCATCTCGGGGAGCACCCGGCCGGCGGTGCGCAGCCGCACGTCGACGCTGTCGCGGACGGTGGTGCGGCTCAGCGCGCCGGTCTCGTTGGAGCCGAACACCTGGAGCACGCGTGCGCCGGTGCGCTCCTCGAACTCCCTGGCGCGCGCGTAGGGCACCATCTCGCCGCCGGTGAACATGCAGCGCAGTGCGCCGCGCTGCCTCCCGAAGTTCGGCGAGTTGAGCATCATGATGAACTGGGTGCTCACCGCGGCGAAGACGGTGACCCGCTCGCGCACCATCACCTCGATGGCTTCCTCGGTGCGGAAGCGCGGCAGCAGCACGGTGGTGGCACCGCACAGCGTGGGCGTGACGTGCGCCGTCCAGATGCCGAAGCCGAAGGGCGCGGGGATGACGCTCATGAAGACGTCGTCGCCGCTGAACTGCGCCGCGTCGTCGACCATGCGGTGGAAGTAGGTCCAGCGGTTCTGGAAGTGCATGACGCACTTGGGCAGGCCGGTGGTGCCCGACGTCGAGTTGATCAGGAACAGCGTGTTGGGACCGAGATGCCGGCCCTCGAGCAGCGTCGAGCGCTCGGCGTCCGCCGGCGTGGGCAGCGGCGCGGCGTCGCCGTCGCGGCGCAGCTGCACGGCGAGCGGCTGCCAGCTCGCCTCCATCAGCAGGTGCTCGCGCAGTGTCGGCACCTCATCGCCGAGGCCGTCGAGCAGCAAGGCCGCGGGCACGTCGAAGTGCTGCGGCTGGGTGATCAGCGCCACCGCGCCGGTGGTGCGCAGGATGTGGGCCAGCTCGCGCCGGCCGGCGCGCGGCCCGATGCCGACGATGACCATGCCCGCCTTCTCCAGCGCCATGTAGGCGAGGTGCACCAGCGGGCCGTCGGGCATCATCACCGCCACCCGCTCGCCGCGCCCGATGCCATGCGCCACCAGCGTCGCCGCCAGCGCGGCACTGGCCTCGTGGTATTCGCGCCAGCTCATCCGCGCGCCGTCGGAGCCGACGAACGCCGCCTTGTCGGGCGTGCTCGCGGCATGCGCCGCCACGTGGTCGGCCAGCGTGCGCGTGTCCCACCAGCCGGCGTCGACGAAGCTGCGGACAACCTCGTCGGGAACCTCGCTGAGCACCTGCGGCCCGATGCCGGGCACACGCTCGACGCTGGGCGCGCTCACTGCTGCGCCTCCGCGGCGCCGGCCTGGAGCTGCTCGGCCCACAGCCGCATGGCGTTGTCGATCATGTCGCCGTCGAGGGTGACCGCGCCGCGCCCGCCGGCCTCGGCGCCGTCGAGCGCGGCGACGATGCGCCGCGCCTGCTCGATCTCCTCGGCGGACGGTGAGAACACGCGGTTGGCGATGGCGACGTGGGAGGGATGGATCACCATCATGCCGTCGTAGCCGAGCCCCCGTGACTGCACCGCCAGCTCCTCCACCGCGGCCAGGTCGTCGACCCGGCTGACCAGCCCGCTCACCGGGTTGTGGACACCGGCGGCACGAACGTCGAGCAGCACGCGGCTGCGGATGTGCAGGGTGTCGGCGTCGCCGGGGAGGTGCCGCGAGTGCAGCGCCCTGGCCAGGTCGCCGCGCTCCGAGGTGCCGCCGCCCATGTAGGCGACGCGCGGCGTGGCGGTGGCGATGGCGGCGGCGCCCTGCACCGCGGCGAGCGTCTCCACCAGCGGCCAGATGCGCACCGAGCCGCGGGGCAGGCCGGCGCGGCCCTCGTGGTACGCGACCACCTCGGCGACGGCTCGCACCTGCTCCGCCGTGTCGACCTTGGGCACCACCACGGCGAGCAGCGCCGGCGACATCAGCGCGGCGAGGTCGGCCTCGACGGCGTCGAGGTCGGGATGGTTGACGCGCACCGTCACGTGCGGCGCTGCGTGCGGGTCGCGCGCGGCGACCCAGGCCCCGGCGATGCGCCGCGCCGCATCCCGCTGCCCGGCGGGCACGGAATCCTCGAGATCGAGGATCACCGCGTCGGCACCGCTCGACGCCGCCCTGTCGAGGAAGCGCTGGTTGTTGGCGGGCATGAACAGCGCGCTGCGGATCCGCGGCAGCCGGGCTGCCGCTGCGGGCTCAGCGGCCAATCTCGCCGCCTGGGCCGGCGTCGGTGCGAACCCGAGCCGCGACTGCCACGCTGCCATCCTCCAACCGTGCGACCGTCGGCCGGCCGCACCCCGGCAGCCTGTAGCCTAATTGATGTGTATCTTAGATAAGATACAACGGACAGTCAAACGGCTGGGGCGCGGCCGGCGGCCTCACTCCCAGATCAGCTGCTCGTCGAAGAGGCGCGGCTGGCGGCGCTGCAGCAGCTCCCAGGTCTGCTCCAGGTGCTCGCGCATCAGGCGCTCGGCAAGCTTGGCATTGCCGCTGAAGATGGCCCTGGCGATGCGCTCGTGGTCGCGGCGCACCTGCTCGCGGGTCTCCGAGGGATTGAGCGCGGTGGTCACCCTGTCGGTGAAGATCTCCTTGAGTCCCCGGCTGATGATGTCCAGCACCGGGTTGCCCGACACGCTGGCCACCACCGAGTGGAAGTCGGCCACCACCGACGCGTAGGTGCGGTCGTCGGCGAGGTCGACGCCGGCGGCCTGGTCGAGCGAGGCCTGCAGCATCGCCATGGCCCGGGGATCGCGGCTGCCGGCGATCAGCCCGCACATCACCGGCTCCAGCAGGAGTCGCGCCTGCATGAGATGGCCGAAGGTGGCGTTGGCCAGCTGGAAGTAGAGGGTCATCGTCCTGGCGAAGTCGGCGGGGTCGACGCCGCCCACCATGGGACCGCCCCGCGGCCCGGGCTTGATGCTGATCAGCCCGTGCACCTCGAGGATGCGCAGCGCCTCGCGCAGCGAGGGCCGCCCCACCCCGTACTCCTCCAGCATCATCGCCTCGGGAGAGAGCTGGTCGCCGGGCCGCAGGCCGCGGGAGACGATGTCGGCGAGGATCCTCCTGGCGACGTACTCGGAGGTCTTGCGGGGATAGCCGCGCAGCGCGCGGGGCTCGACGTGCCAGGCGTCGAGCAGGTGCGACTCCGCGGGCCTGGGCGGAGCCCCCGAACCGGCGCGGCCTCGTCGTCCGGCCATGTCCTCTCACCTCGTGCGCCGTCGAGCACGGCGCCGCTGCCCGCAACGGATGTTCTGCGCGGTCGCGCCATCCTAGCAGCGAT
>CAZCJX010000216.1:0-3875 GCA_964499205.1 uncultured Actinomycetes bacterium
CGCGCCAGCGAGCCGGCGGCGGCCGCGCTCACGGTAGCCCCGGCGAGCGCGGCGGCGGCACCACGCAGCAGGGTGAGTCCGCCGGCGTCGGGCGGGTCGGGCGGCACCGCGGCGCCGACGGCGCGCCCCATCCAGACCACGGGATGCACCGCCTCGGGCGGCTCGCCGAGGGCGCCGTCGAGCACCAGGGCGAGGGCCAGGGCGGCGGGGCTGCTGCCGGTCACGGGTGCGCCGCCAGGCAGAGCAGTGTGGCCGCGAGGCTGAGCTCGACGATGGCGCCGAAGCCGTCGCCGGTCATGCCGCCGACCCGGCGGCGGAAGAGGGCCACCACAACCAGCGAGACGCCGAGCGCCAGCGCCGCGGCGGCCAGGCCACGCCAGCCACAGAGCGCGACCGCGACGGCGGCGGCTGCGGCCAGGGCGAGGATGCCCGCCGGGAGTCGCCCGGAGACGCTGAAGAGGCTGCCGAGGCCGTCGGATCGCGCCGGGCGGGCGATGCCGAGAGCGAAGGCGGAGGCAGACCGCGACAGGCCGACGGCGCTGAGCAGGGCGAGCGGGCGCTGTGCGGCCAGGGAGGAGAGCGCGGCGTACTCCACCAGCAGGACGACGCCTGCGGCGGCGATGCCGTAGCCGCCGACCCGGCTGTCGCGCATGATCTCCAGCCGCCGGGCGGCGTCACGGCCGCCGAAGAGGCCGTCGGCGCTGTCCATCAGGCCGTCGAGGTGCATCGCGCCGGCCAGCGCCACCAGCACGGCGAGGAGCACGGCCGACCGCGGTGCGACGGGCAGGACGCGGGCCAGACCGACCTCGAGGCCGGCCACCACGCCGCCGAGGAGCAGCCCTGCCGGGGCGAAGGCGGCCAGCGTGGGGGCGGTCGGCAGCCCGTGCGCGCGGCGGGGAAGCGGCAGCACGCTGAGGAAGCCGAGCGCGCCGAGCGCCTGCCAGCCCAGGCCGCGCCGCACCGGGGCGGTGGTCAGCGGAGGGATGCCGGCGGCGGTCATGGCCCAGCGCCGCCCGAGGAGCACAGGCGTCCAAGCGCAATCCAGCCAAGGCCGCGACGGGCCGGGGCGGTGGTCAGCGGCGGGATGCCGGCGGCGGTCATGGCCCAGCGCCGTCCAAGGAGCACAGCCGTCCACGAGCAGGCGCGGTGAAGCGGGAGAGCCGGCCGATGCGGCCCGTCCCGCTGGCCGGCTCAGCGCCCCGGCAGCTCGACGATCCCACGTCCGTCGTCCACGTCGCCGCTCGGCCCGCTCACGCCAGCCGACGAGAACGTCGCCATCTCCGCGCTCAGCCGCGCCGCCGCCTGCACCACCCCGAGGGCCAGGCAGGCGCCGGTGCCCTCACCGAGCCGCAGGTCGAGGTCGAGCAGCGGCACCAGCCCGAGCCGCGCCAGGGCGACCCGATGCCCCCGCTCCACCGAGCGATGCCCGCCCACCATGTAGGCCACGCACGCCGGCGCCAGCAGCGACGCCACCAGCGCCCCCGCCGTGGCCGGATGCCCGTCGACCAGCACCACCATGCGCCGCGAGGCGGCGCCGATCACCGCGCCCGCGATGGCGGCGATCTCCAGCCCGCCCACCTCGCTCACCACGCCGAGCCCGTCGCCGCCGTCCACGCCAGCACCAACAGCCCGCCGCACCGACGCCTCGACCGCCGCCACCTTGCGCGCCAGCCCGGCGTCGTCGACACCCGTCCCCCGTCCCACCACCGAGGCGGCGTCCGACCCGGTCACCAGGGCCACCACCGCGCTCGCCGCCGTGGTGTTGCCGATCCCCATGTCGCCGACGCAGATCGCCTCGCAACCCTCGTCGTGCAGCTGCCAGGCGGCGGCGATCCCCGCCTCCACCGCGGCGCGCGCCTCGTCGCGGGTCATCGCGGGCGACTCGACGATGTTCGCCGTCCCCGTCGCCCGCACCTTGTGCGCCAGCAGGGCGGGATGCGCCGGCAGCTCCGCCGCGACGCCGGCGTCGAGCACGACGACGCGCGCCCCCACATGCCGGGCCAGCACGTTGATCGCCGCGCCGCCGGCGAGGAAGTTGAGCACCATCTGCGGCGTCACCTCGGCGGGATAGGCGCTGACCCCGGCGCGCGCGACGCCGTGGTCCGCCGCGCAGACCAGCACCGCGGCAGGGCCGAGCGGTGAGGCGTCGCGTCCGCGGATGCCGGCGAGCTGCACGGCCACCTCCTCCAGCCGTCCCAGGCTGCCCGGCGGCTTGGTCAGGCCGTCCTGGTGGGCGCGCGCCGCCGCCATGGCGGCCTCGTCCAGGGGGGTGATGGCCGCGACGGCCTGTTCGAGGATGCTCACGGTGCCGGTCTCCTTTGGTACGGACGCGAGGTGACGAGGTGGCGGCCCCGCCGCCGGGTTGTCGAGCAGCCGATCACCACCAGGGTGGTCATGGTCGCGGCGGCGGGGTCGA
The DNA here is from genome assembly GCA_964499205.1 of uncultured Actinomycetes bacterium. Lineage (GTDB taxonomy): Bacteria > Chloroflexota > Dormibacteria > Aeolococcales > Aeolococcaceae > DASRDZ01. The sequence goes on from CAZCJX010000216.1 coordinate 2,417, forward strand.
GGGCGCCGAGGGTGGTCAGCTCCACCCGCTCGCCGGGGCGGCAGACGTCGTGCACAAGCGCCGCCGGCGTGGTGCCCGGACGCCGCGCCCGCAGCACCTGCAGCGCGTGGTCGAGCGACTCGGGCCGCCCCACGCTGCGCGGGTTGTAGATGGCCAGGGCGAGGTCGCCGTCGGCCGCCGCCGCAAGGCGCTTCTCGATCGTCTCCCACGGCACCAGCAGGTCGGAGAGCGACACCGCCGCGAAGTCGACGCCGAGTGGCGCGCCGAGCCGCGCCGCCGCCGCCAGCGCCGCGGTGATGCCGGGGACGATCTCGACCGCGGGATGGTGCTCGCCGTCCCAGCCCAGGTCGTAGAGCACGTCGAGCACCAGCCCGGCCATGCCGTAGACGCCGGCGTCGCCGCTGCTCACCACCGCGATGCGTTCGCCGGCGCGCGCCCGCCGCACCGCCTCGGTGGCCCGCTCCACCTCGGCGCCGATCGGCCATGGCTCCACGGGCGCCTCGGGCCAGTACGCGCTGACCTGCTCGGTGTAGGCGCGATAGCCGATCACCGTGTCGGCGGCGTGCAACTCCTCGCGCGCCCGCTCGCAGAGGTAGGCGGGATCGCCGGGCCCGATGCCGACGACGGCGAGCCGTCCCTCGCGCTCAGGCATGCGCGGTGGCTCCGCTGCCGGCCCGCCGTGCGACTGCGACGGTGACGCGCCCGCGCACCTGCTTGGGCAGCAACAACGTCGCGCCGTCGCCGGCCTCACGCAGCGCGGCGGCCTCGCATACCGACGGCGTGCCCACGGCGGCGTCGACCACGGCGCTCGGTGTCGGGACGTCGACGTCGCGCAACGTCTCGGCGGCGTGCCCGTGCAGGGTCCATCCGCGTTGCCCGCACAGCTCGCGCAGCGCGGGTTCGGCGGTCTTGCGGTCGAGTGTGGCAACAACTGCGACGCTCAGCGGGCTGACCCCGGCGTCGTGCAGCGCGGCGTCGACGGCGCTGCCCAGCTCGTCGAGCGAGACGCCCGACTCGCAGCCGCAGCCGAGCACCAGCGTGGGCGGCCGGAGCAGCAGCCAGCCGTCGCGCGGCTCGACGGCGCGGTCGCTGACCACGATGGCGGCGCGCAGGCCGGCGGCGGCCTCCCGCAGCGCGGCGATGCTGTCGAAGCGCCGCAGCGACGCGGGCCAGCTTCCCGCGCTCTCCAGCGGCTCGCCGCATTCCTGCACCAGTCCCACCGCGTCGCCGTCGAGCAGCGCCGCGCCGGCGTGGGCCAGCTGGCGCGGGTCCTCGACGCGCCAGCCGCGGTGGGCGGCGAGGTCGTCGAGTGCCGGCCAGCCGCGGCCGTCGCTGGCGGTGGTGACCACCGCGGTGGCGCCGAGCGCCAGCGCGACGCGGCGGGCCAGCTCGTTGCCGCCACCCGCGTGCGCGCCGGCCAGGGGCACGGCGAAGCGGCCGCGGTCGTCGACGGCGACGA
>CAZCJX010000217.1:0-3825 GCA_964499205.1 uncultured Actinomycetes bacterium
CCAACTTCGTCTGGCCCTTCGGCGCCCACGTCTGCGTGGTCGAGGTCGACCCCGACACCGGCGCCACGCAGATCCTCCGCTACGTCGCCGTCGACGACTGCGGCAACGTCATCAACCCCATGGTGGTCGACGGGCAGATCCACGGTGGCATCGCCCAGGGCATCGCCCAGGCGCTCTTCGAGGAGGTGCGCTACGACGAGAGCTCGGGGCAGCTGCTCACCGGCAGCTTCCTCGATTACCTCGTCCCCAGCATCGCCGAGATGCCCCAGTTCGAGCTCGACCGCACGGTGACACCAAGCCCCACCAACGAGCTGGGCGTCAAGGGCATCGGCGAGGCGGGCACCATCGCCTCGACGCCGGCGGTGATCAACGCGGTTGTCGACGCGCTGGCGCCCTTCGGCATCGCCCACGTCGAGATGCCGGCCAGCCCCGACAGAATCTGGTCACTGCTCCAGGAGGCACGGTCGTGATCCCCGCTGCGTTCGACTACGCGCGTGCCGGCTCGGTGGACGAGGCGATCTCCCTGCTCGCCCGCTACGGCGAGGACGCCAAGCTCATCGCCGGCGGCCAGAGCCTGGTGCCGCTGATGCGCCTGCGCCTGGCCCAACCGGCAGCGCTGGTCGACATCACCCGAGTAACCGGCCTCGACCACATCCGCCGCGACAACGGCACGCTGGTGGTGGGCGCGCTGGCCCGCCACTCCGACATCCATGCCAGCCCGGTGGTGCGGGAGGCGCTGCCGCTGCTCGCCGAGATGGCATACGAAGTTGGTGACAACCAGGTCCGCAACCTGGGCACCATGGGTGGGGTGGTGGCGCACGGCGACGCCGCCGGCGACTACAACGCGCTGGCGGTGATGCTCGACGCGCAGATCGTCACCACCAAGCGCACCCACCGCGCCGGCGATTTCTTCCGCGACGTCTTCACCACCGCGCTGGAGCCCGACGAGATGGTCACCGAAGTGCGCTTCCCGGTGGCCACCGGCGCGCATGCGTACCAGAAGTTCCGCCGCCGCCTCTACGACTGGGCGCTGGCCGGTGTGGCGGTGCAGCAGGTGGGCGGCGAGTGGCGGGTCGGCTTCGTCAACCTCGGCCCGACGCCTCGCCGCGGCACCGCGGTGGAACGCGCCATCGCCGGCGGCGGGACCGCCGAGGACGCCGCGGCGCAGTCGGGGCAGGACATCGAACCCACCTCGGACGTGCGCGGCAGCGCCGAGTACAAGCGCCACCTCACCGCCGTCCTCACCGCACGGGCGCTGCGCCAGGCGGCCGCGGCGGCTTGACCATCGAGCCGTCGCACCGGCAGGCTGGGGACGTGGACACGTCCCCAGCCGCCTCCTCCCTCGCCTCGGTCGACGCCGTCGTCGACCGGCTCGGCGCCCACGGCTACCTCAGCGACCACCGCCTGGCCACCGCCATCCTCGTCGCCCTGCGCATCGGCAAGCCGCTCTTCCTCGAGGGCGAGGCGGGCGTCGGCAAGACCGAGGCGGCGCGCGCCATGGCCGCGGTGCTCGGCGCGCGGCTGATCCGCCTGCAGTGCTACGAGGGCATCGACCTCGCCCACGCCGCCTACGAGTGGAACTACGCGCGGCAGATGCTGCACATCCGGCTGCTCGGCGACGCGCCCGCGGCCGGCGAGGCCCTCGCCCGCGCCGAGCACGACCTCTTCGGCCCCGACTTCCTGCTCCGCCGCCCGCTGCTCGACGCCATCGACAACGACGACGACGTCCCCCCGGTGCTGCTCATCGACGAGATCGACCGCTCCGACGAGGAGTTCGAGGCCTTCCTGCTCGAAGTGCTGGCCGACTTCGCCATCAGCATCCCCGAGCTGGGCACGGTGCGGGCGCGGCGGCCGCCGTTCGTGGTGCTCACCGGCAACCGCACCCGCGAGGTGCACGACGCGCTGAAGCGCCGCTGCCTCTACCACTGGATCGACTATCCCGACCTGGAGCGCGAGGTGGCCATCGTGCGCGTCCGCGCCCCCGAGGTGAGCGAGCGTCTGGCCCGGCAGGTGGCCGAGGTCACCCAGCGGCTGCGCCGCATGGACCTCTACAAGCTGCCAGGTGTGGCAGAAACCGTCGACTGGGCGCGGGCGGTGGCGGCGCTGGGGCACACCTCGGCCGACGCCGCCGTGCTGCGCGACACCGTCGGTGCGGCGGTCAAGTACCAGGAGGACCTCGACCGCGCCGCCGAGGCCATCGCCGGGGGCGTCACGCCGGGCTGATGGAGGAATCGCAGCCCGCGCGAGACGGCGCGGTGCCCGCGTCGGGACCGGCGGCGAACAGGCCTGACCCCCTCCCCCGCCTGGCGCTCTTCGCCCGCCTGCTGCGTGACTGCGGCCTGCGCACCGGCCCGGACCGCCTGATGGACGCCGCCGCCGCGCTCACCTGCGTCGACGTCTCCAGCATGGACGAGGTGCGCGACGCGCTGCGCGCGGTATACGTGGCCCGCCACGAGGAGGTCGAGGTCTTCGACGCGGCGTTCTCGCTGTTCTGGTCGGACATGTCCCCAACGATCAGTGCCGGGGCCATCCCGCAGCGCGGGCGTGCGCTGCCGGTGGATCCGGAGAAGGCGCGGCAGTGGCTGGCCGCGCTGGCCCTGCCCTCGTCGCAATTGGGCAGCGAGCAGGAGGGCGAGCCCAGCCCGGCGACCAGCTCCGGCTATAGCGCCGAGGAGCTGCTCCGGCACCGCGACTTTCGCGACATGACCTACGAGGAGACGCTGCAGGTCCGCCGCCTGCTGCACCAGGCGCCCTGGCGCATCGCCGAGCGGCGCACCCGCCGGCGGCGCAGCGACCGCCGCGGCGCCGTCGACCTGCGCCGCACCATGCGCGTCGCCGCCCGCCACGGCGGCGAGTCGACGCAGCTGGCGCGGATGCGCCAGCGCACAACGCAGCGGCCGCTGGTGATCCTCTGCGACGTGAGCGGCTCGATGGACCGCTACTCACGCCAGCTGCTGGTCTTCGCCCACGCCGTCGGCCACCGCCAGCGCGTCGAGACCTTCGCCTTCTCCACCCGCCTCACTCGCATCACCCACCTGCTCCGCCGCGGCGACGTCGACGAGGCCCTCGACCACGTCGCCAGCCGGGTGCACGACATCGGCGGCGGCACCCGCATCGGCGCCGCCCTGCATGACTTCAACCGCCGCTGGGGGCGCCGGGTGCTGGGCCACGGCGCGGTGGTGCTGCTGATCAGCGACGGCTGGGACCGCGGCGACCCGGACGAGCTGGCCGCCGAGATGGCGCGCCTGCACCGCAGCTGCCACCGCCTGATCTGGCTCAATCCCCTGCTCGGCGCCGGCGGCTACAGCCCGGAGACCCGCGGCATGCGCGCCGCGCTGCCCTACTGCGACGACTTCCTCGCCGCCAACGACCTCGAAGCCCTCGACGAGCTGGGGCGGTTGCTGGCGGCGCTGCCGGCGCGGAGCGGTCGCTCAGCTCCTGCGGCGCCCCCGCCTGCGCCACAGGCGCGCTAGCGCGAAGACCGCGAACAGCGCCACGGCGACTCCTGCCAGCCGCCCCGGTCCCACGGCGCGGAGACGGTCGGTGGCGATCGACCGCGCCAGGGCGAGGGCATCGAGCGGCACGGCGGCTTCCTGCGGCTCGGTGGCCAGCTGCACGCGTCCCGCGGGCGGGGCGGGAGCCGTGGCTACAGGGGCGGCAGATGCAGGTGCAGGTGCGGGCGTCTGCGCGGGCGCGGGCGTGTGTGCGGCAGCGGGCCCGGGCGTCGGGGTCTGGGCCGCCGCAGGCGCGGACGCGGGCGTCTGCGAGGCAGCCGGCGCGGGCGTCTCAGCTGCGGCGCGCGCGGGCGTCTCGGCCGCAGCCGAC
>CAZCJX010000218.1:0-3814 GCA_964499205.1 uncultured Actinomycetes bacterium
GCCGCCGCCGCGCCGCCGAGCTGGCCCCCGAGCGCACCCTCGACCACCTCGTCGAGCTGGTCGCCGGGATCGGGGTCAGCGCTTGACCAGGGTCATCGTCCAACCGGGTGGATCGATGGGGATGACCACCGGGGAGCCGGCGGAGGCAGCGGCCAGGCGGTCGGCGGAGCGGCCCGGGTCCATGTCGGGGTATGGCGTGTACTGCCAGCCGATCGCTGCGTGGACGAAGAAGCCGACGCCGACCGCAGCGGCCGCCGCGAGGCCGACCCGGCGGGGGATCCGGCCGGCCACCCAGGCCAGCGAGGCCATCCAGGCGAGCATGGGGATGAGGAAGTAGCGTTCGGCGCTGCCGCTGTCAGCCATGTCGGGCCACTGCGGCGCCGTCGCCGTCGCCTGGGGCCGGATCAGGGCGGTCGCCAGAACCAGCACGGCGAACAGGTCGAAGATCTTGAGCGCCAGGGGTCCCCGCCAGAGGACGAGGACCAGGAGGGCGGCGCTCGCTGCGGTGAGCAGCGCCCCGATGGCCAGCCCATGCGGCCAGCGCTGGGTGTAGAAGGCGGGGTTGCCGCCGTTGCCGACGGTTCCCGCGACCACCACCCGGTTGGCCACGATGCGCACCAGCGGGGTCACCCCGGCCCCGAGGGGCGCGGTTGTCCGCGAGCCGAGTGTGGTGAGCACCGCGACTCCCTGCAGCACCGCGAACGGGACCCAGAGCGCCGCCAGCCGAAGGTCACCCGGCTCGCGGGTCATCGCCCAGCGCAGCACCGCCAGCGGCAGCAGGGCGAAGACGAACGGACCGGTCAGTCCGCAGAGGACCACCACGACGACGTCGAACACCCGCCAGGCGAGCCGCCTGCTCCTTGGCAGCATCACCACCAAGCAGGCGAGCAGCGCCAGGCGCCAGGCGGCGTTGGTGACGTTGCCGTGCACCTCGGCGTTGGGCATGGCGACGTAGAGCCCAGCGAGGGCAACCCGAAGCCACAACGGGCGGACCAGCGACGCGAATCTCCGGCTCAGCAGGAGCGCCAGCGGCGCGATGGCGACTGCCAGGGCAACCAGGTTGGAGATCAGTGGAGCCCAGCGAAAGCCCGCTGCCACACCGGCCGCCGCGGCGAGCCGGGGTAGCGTGTCGAAGTAGCCGACGATGGTGTTGCCCAGGGCGTGGATGGCGCCGGTGTTGTACGCGTCGGCGAAGAAGACGCTGCCGTCCTCGGCCCAGAACTGGGGATGGGTCAAGGCATCAGGCCGGCGCAGCACCAGGGCCGCGCCGAGGACCAGGACCGCACCGAGCCGCACGGCCCGGTCCGCACCGGGCGCCGGCGGCTCCTGGTCGGCGACCTCGCGGCCGTGGTCGCCAGTCACGGTCGACAGTGTAGCCGCGGTGCGAGCGGGCACTGTCGGAGGCGCACCCGAGGGCGGATGGTAGACTGCGCCGGAATGTGTCGCATCCCCAGCGCCGCGGCGCCGCGAGGGTGGGACTGATGGCGACGTCCGCCGAGTCGACCCGCGCCGTGCGGGAGGCTGCTCCCCCCGGTTCCGCCGCAGAGCGGCGTGGTCTGCTCCGCCGCTACGCCAACCTCACGCGCGAGCTCGCCGTCACCAGCTTCAAGCTGAAGTACACCGGGTCGGTGCTCGGCTACCTGTGGTCGCTGTTCAAGCCGACGATGAACTTCGCGATCCTCTACGTGATCTTCGCCAAGCTCTTCCACATCGGCGCCAGCACCGACAACTACGTCCTCCAGCTGCTGCTCGCCATCGTGCTCTTCACCTTCTTCCAGGAGACCACGGTGACGGCGATGAACAGCATCGCCAGCGCGGGCAACATGATCCGCAAGGCCTACTTCCCGCGCGCCATCCTGGTGGTGGCGGCGACGATCAGCTCGGTGATGACCTTCCTGATCAACCTCACGCTGATCATCCTCATCGCCCTGCCCATCCACCGCCTCTCCATCGGCTGGCGCTCGCTCACCGTGCCGCTGTTCATGATCGAGCTCTACGCGCTGGTGCTGGGTGTATCGCTGCTGCTGTCGTCGCTGTTCGTCTTCTTCCGAGACCTGGGACACATCTGGGAGATCAGCATGCAGCTGCTGATCTACGGCAGCGCGGTCATGTTCCCGCTGTCCATCTTCGACAAGAACCACCAGGTCCTGAAGGTCGCCGTCTGCGCCAATCCCCTGGCCCAGATCATCGAGGACATGCGCCACGCGCTGGTGACTCCCAAGGTGCCCTGGACGGTGGAGATCATGGGCTGGGCCTATGTGGCGCCGCTCGCGCTGGTGGTCATCCTCTGCGTGCTGGGCTGGTACATCTTCCGCCGGCTCACACCGCGATTCGCCGAGTACCTGTGAGCCCAGCCATCGTCTGCGAGGGCGTCAACAAGCGCTTCCGCATCCCGCTCGACCGCAGCACCACGCTCAAGTACCGCGTCACCCACATGCGCAGCGCCGGCCGCTACTACGACCTGCACGCCCTCGAGGACATCAGCTTCGAGGTTCCCGAGGGCCAGTTCCTCGGAATCATCGGCCACAACGGCTCGGGCAAGAGCACGCTGCTGAAAGTGCTCTCGCGCATCTACACGCCCGACGCCGGCCGCGTGGCGATCAACGGCAACGTGTCACCGTTCCTCGAGCTGGGCGTCGGCTTCAACCCCGAGCTGACCGCCCGGGAGAATGTGTACCTCAACGGCGCCGTGCTGGGCCTCACCCACGCCGAGCTCGACCAGCGCATCGACAGCATCATCGAGTTCGCCGAGCTGGAGAACTTCGCCGACCAGAAGCTGAAGAACTACTCCAGCGGCATGCAGGTGCGCCTCGCCTTCAGCGTGGCCATCCAGGCGGACGCGCAGATCCTGCTGATGGACGAGGTCCTCGCCGTGGGCGACGCGCGCTTCCAGGAGAAGTGCTTCGACACCTTCGCCCAGTACAAGCGCGAGGGCCGCACCGTGGTGCTGGTCACCCATGACATCGGGTCGGTCAACCTCTACTGTGACCGGGCCCTGATGCTCGACCACGGCAAGCTGCACGCCGACGGGCCGCCCGGCGAGGTGACCGGTCTCTACCGGCGCATGATGGGCGCAGTCTCCGAAGCCGAGGACAGCGCCGAGGGCGGCGAACACGGTGACCGCTGGGGCACGCGCGAGGTCGAGATCACCGCGGTGCGCCTCCTCGACATCGACGGGGGCACCCATCGGGTGTTCGGTGCTGGCGCGCCGCTGATCGTCGAGATCGACTACGCCGTGCGCGGCGGCGACTTCGACGACTTCCTCTGCGCGCTGCGCATCGACCGCACCGACGGCCTGAATCTCGCCTCGCCGGAGACGACCATGGGGCAGCTCAGCATGGTCAAGCAGGTACCCGGCACGAGCGGGACGTTGCGCTACAAGGTCGAGCGGCTGCCGCTGCTGTCAGCCAGCTACGGATTGACCGTGGCCCTGCACGACCAGCATCGCGGCCACACCTACGACCACATCGAGAACGCGCAGCAGTTCCGCGTCATCGACGAGAAGAGCCGGCCCGGCCTGGTCGAGCTGGGCGGCACGTGGGAGGCGCAGCTCCGCTAGAGGAGCCGCGCCCCCGCACGTTTCGGCCGCTCTAGGCCGGAACCGAGGACATGCCCACGATGGGCTGGTTGAGATGGATGGCGCCGGCGCTGCCGTGGAAGCCGGCGTCGCCGTAGCTGAAGATGCCGCCGTCGCTGGCCACCAGCCAGTAGCCGGCGTCGTCGCCCGACTGGGTCATGCCGACGATGGGCTGGTTGAGGTGGATGGCGCCGGCGCTGCCGTGGAAGCCGGCGTCGCCGTAGCTGAAGATGCCGC
>CAZCJX010000219.1:0-1396 GCA_964499205.1 uncultured Actinomycetes bacterium
CTCCTCGTTGGTGGTCTCCAGCTCCTCGTTGGTCGACTGCAGCTCCTCGTACGCCGTCTCCAGCTCCTGCTTGTTGCGCTGCAGGCTGCTGCGCAGCGACTGCGACGCGGTGACGTCGACGAAGGCCAGGCTGGCGCCGATGTACGTGCTGTCGTCGGCGAAGATCGGCGCCACCATGATCTCCAGGTACTGCACGCGCGCCTCTTCGAGGAGGCGTTCGACGTCGCGGACCACCACCACCTGGCGCTCCTTCTGCGCCTGCTCGATGCGCGAGCGCAGCTCGACAGGCCGATACGACAGCTCGAGGTCCTGCAGGCGGGCACCGAGATCCCTGGCGGTGAGGCCGAACATCTCGCGGGCGGCCCGGTTGATCACCGTCACCACCGAGGCGGTGTCGATGACCAGCTGCGCCGCCGGCGAGTAGTCGAGGGCCAGCTCGCGCAGCCGCTCCCCCGGCGCGGTCACCGCCGAGGGGTCGCGCATGCGATCCTGGCCGCCTGCCAGCACCAGCAGGCGGTCGCGCGCAGAGCGCGGCACCTTGGTGAAGACGCGGTGGCGCATGTCGAGCAGGGTGAACAGGTTGCTGTGGCTGAGCAGCATCTCCGCCCGGCCGAGGAAGAGGAAGCCGTTGTCGTTGAGAGCGTAATGCAGGCGCTGCAGGATGCGGTTCTGCGTCTCGGCGGTGAAGTACATCAGCGTGTTGCGGCAGACCAGCAGGTCGAGCCGTGAGATCGGCGCGTCCTGGACCAGGTCGTGGCGGCCGAAGATCACCGAGCGGCGCAGCTCGGGGCGGAACGCGGCGCGCTGGCCGCGGATGTCGAAGTACTTCTCGCGCAGCTCATCGGGAACGCCCTGCAGGTCCTTGAGGCCGTAGCCGCCATGGCGGCCCCGCTGCAGTGCCTCCTCGTCGACGTCGGTGGCGTAGATCTTGACCCGGCGCTTGAACGCGTCCATGCCCATCGCCTCGCAGAAGACGATGGCCAGGGTGTACGCCTCCTCGCCCGACGCGCAGCCGGCGCTCCACACCCGGATCATGTCCTCGCCGCCACTCGCCTTGAGGATGCGCGGGAGCACCGTCTCCCCCAGGTAGGTCCATGCCGCAGGGTCGCGGAAGAAGGCGGTCACGTTGATGAGGATGGTGTCGAAGAGGACGGCGAACTCCTCGGGATGGACCTGCAGGTAGTCGAGGTAGTCGTCGTAGCCGGAGAGGTGCAGCTCGTCGACGCGCTTCTGCACCCGGCGGACCAGGGTGGCCCGCTTGTAGCCGGTGAAGTCGAAGCCGTGGCTCTGGTAGAGGTATTCGAGGAGGTGCTCGAAGGCCGCCGAGTCGGTCACGCCGGCACCTCCTCGGCGATGCGCTCCAGGGCGGCGGCGATCTCGCCCACCGGCAGCACCT
>CAZCJX010000219.1:1496-3768 GCA_964499205.1 uncultured Actinomycetes bacterium
CCTGTCGCCATCCGTGATAGTGTCATCGTCATGGTTGGCACTCGGTGACGTCGCGCCAGGCGCGCCACCTCGTCGTCGTCGGCGGCTCGGCGGGCGGGCTCGAGCCGCTCAGCCAGCTGGTCCGCGAGCTCCCCGCCGACCTCCCCGCCGCGGTGCTCGCCGTCATCCACTTCCCCGCCTCGGCGCGCACCCGGCTGGCCACCATCCTCGACCGCGCCGGGTCGCTGCCCAGCGCCGTCGCCAGCGATGGCGAGCCGCTGCTCGAAGGCCGCATCTACGTGCCCCCGTCCGACCACCACGTGCTGGTCCACCGCGGCCGGGTGCGCCTCAGCCACGCGCCGCGCGAGAACGGCCACCGGCCGGCCATCGACCCGCTGTTCCGCAGCGCGGCGCGCAGCTACGGGGAGGCGGCCACCGGCGTCGTCCTCTGCGGCCTGCTCGACGACGGCAGCGCCGGCCTGCTGGCCATCCGCCGGGCCGGCGGCGCCAGCGTGGTGCTCGACCCCGACACCTGCGTCTTCGCCGACATGCCGCGCAACGCGGTTGCCGTGGCCCGACCCGACCACGTGCTGCCGATCGACGAGATCGCGGCCACAGTGGAGCGCCTGGTGCGCGGTTCCACGGCGGGCAACCTGCTCGACCTCGCCGGCATGCGCGCGATGGAGCGCTCGACGAACGGCGACCAGGAGGCCGGCACGATGGCGCCACCGAACGACGAGCCGTGGGGCGACGACCAGCCGGGCCGGCCATCCGGCTTCACCTGCCCGGAGTGCCACGGCGTGCTCTGGGAGATCGAGCAGCCGGCCGACGTCCCCCTCTTCGCCTGCCGCATCGGCCACCGCGTCTCGGCGGAGACCCTGCTGGAGCTGCGCTACGACGAGATCGAGAACGCTCTCTGGGCCTCGGTGCGCGCCCTGGAGGAGCAGGCCTCGCTGGCCACCCGGCTCTCCGATCGCGCCACGACCCGGCGCGACAACGCCGTCGCCGACCGCTTCCGCCGCCGCGCCGACGAGGCACGCCGCCAGGCGGACGTGGTGCGCGCGCTGGCGACACTGCCGCGCGTCGAGCCGGAGCCGGCCGACGCCGACGCGGGGCACCTCGAGCGCTAGTTGTCGGGAAGCTCGGGGTCGACGTCGAGGTCGGGCACGGGGTGGACGGCGACGCCGTTGCCGCCGTTGCCGTTGCCGCCGGCCAGCACCTGCGCGGCGAGGGCGACCCTGGGATGGCTGGCCAGCACCAGGCGGTACCCGCGCCCGCGCACCGTCTCCAGCAGCCGGCCCGCGGATCCCAGCTTGCGGCGCAGCCGGGAGACGTAGACCTCGACCTCGCTGTTGCGCTCGGCGAACCCCGGTCCCCAGGCGCCGACGGCGAGCTGGAGGCGGCTGTGCACCGCCCCGGGGTTGGCCAGCAGGAAGGTGAGCAGCTGCCACTCGGTCGGCGTCACCCGGTGCACCCCGCCGGCGTGGCGGATCGCCTGGCGGGCGATGAGCACCTCGGCCTCGCCGATGCGGACCACGTCGCGGGCGAAGAGCCGTGGCCCGGACAGCTCGTCGGGGTTCTGGCGGAGCTCCAGGGTGGTCGCCTGGCAGGCCTCGATCAGCTGCAGCAGGCGCTCGCGCTGGACCACCAGCTCGTCGCGAACGGCGTGCAGGCGGGCACGGATCTCGCTGCGCACCGCGGTCGTCTGCGAATCCATCGCGCTCGAACCTCGCCCTGGGAGTCCTGCCTCGTCACGCGACGGTATCACCCTGCGCCGCCAGCCGCGGTTTGTCCAGTGCGGCCGCACGTGCCCTCAGGGCTGCCGCTGACCTCCTCGCCGCACCAAACGCAGGAGAGTGCGCAACATGTCGAGCAGACCCGTGGCGACAGACCCCAGGGGCAGCCGGCGTGCGCGTCCGGCGAGCCATACGGCGATGCCGAGTGGCCAGGCGTACCGGAGCAACTGCAGCTGGACTTGTCCCGCCGGGGTCCCTGAATCGATCGAATCCTTTGCACGCCAGTTCACCAGCGCAGGGATGACGATCACCGCACCCAGGACGCAGCCCCAGAAAGCGACGAGGAGCAGAGCGGTGACACCCGCCAGTCCGACGAAGAGCCCGACGACGACCGCGCCGAGGGCAGCGACGAGCCACACCACCCAGCGATCGTCCGATGCGCGCTCAGCCATGGCCAGAACAGCATAGGTCGATTCGGACCGGGCGATCCGTCGTACTCAGAGCGGTGCCGAGCCCGGGACTCGAACCCGGACGGGGGCAGCGCCCCCAGCGGTTTT
>CAZCJX010000220.1:0-3747 GCA_964499205.1 uncultured Actinomycetes bacterium
CGCCCTCGGCGTAGTTGAGCACCAGGGTCATGGCGGCGTAGCAGGCGCCGATCTCGCGGGCGAGGAACACCTCGGGGGCGATCGCCTGGCCGGTGATGTCGGCGCCCAGCCGCGCGAAGGCGGCCACCTCGGCCGCGGTCTCGAAGCGCGGACCCTGCCCGGTCGCGTACACCGCGCGGTTGAAGGCGCGTGTCGCCTTGTCGGCCGCCCACATCGAGGCGTGCTCCCAGATGGCGGCGCGGATGTCGGGACAGAACGGCTCGCGCATCAGCACCACCGCACCGGGGTCGAGGCGGCCGCCGACGCTGGGGGTGAGGTCGATGACGTCGTGGGGCAGCACCAGGTCGCGGGGGCGGAAGTGCTGGGTGATGCTGCCGCTGCCCGCCTCGGCGATGACGCGGCGCACGCCCGCCTCGCGGAACAGCCAGAACAGCGCCAGGGTGGCCTCGTGCCGCGACGCGTTGTGGCGCCACCCGTGCATGTGCGCCACCAGCACCTGGCGCTCCTCGCCGCTCGGCAGACGCACCGCGACGTGCTTGACGCTGGGGCTCTCGCCGAACGGCGTGGAGGCGGTGAAGGGCTCGCCGATGACCCGGACACGCTCGTCACCGAGGGCCTCGGGGAAGTCGATGGCCGCGGTGCCGGAACCACCCACGATGGCGTGGGCGCAGCGAGGAGGGGTGGGGGGCATCTGGCGACCGAGTATACGGAGGAGGCCCGGCTACACCAGGGAGAACTCGGCCACCACGGGAAAGTGGTCGGACGCGCCGGCGACGTCCGGGTCGGGCCCCACCACGTCGCAGGACAGCAGCCGTTCCGCCATGGCCGCGTCCGCGAAGACGTAGTCGATACGGGCGGCGGGCATCCAGGTGGCGCAGGTGTAGCCCTCGCCGTCGGGATGCACCGAGCGGTAGCAGTCGACGTAGCCCGCCTCGATCATCCGCGGCACCGTCCAGCGCTCGATGAAGCGGTTGAGGACGCGGTCGGTCAGCGGGTGGCGCGGCAGCACGCCGGTCAGCGGGCCGACCACCCAGGGCAGCTTGGGCAGGCCGCCGTGCAGCTCGGGGTGGACGCCGGCCTCGCGCCACTGCGCGGCCAGCTCCTCGTCGTCGCTGGCCTCCAGCGGGGTGACCAGGCCGTCGAGGCCGCGGACCATCAGGCCGCGGCGGCGCAGCTCGGCCATCCGGGTGAAGAAGGCGGTGGCGGCGACCGTCTCGCCGGGGGCCAGGGTGTTGAAGTCGCCGAGGACGAGGTGGGGGACGTCGCCGGAGCGCTCGATGTCGCCGAGGATGGCGTCGAGCTCCCGGATGCGGCGGGCCTCGCCCTTGTTCTTCTCGCCGAAGCGGGCGGCGAGGTGGACGCAGTGGATGCGCAGGCGGGGCAGCCCCGGGGCCTGCACGGCGACCTCGCACTCGAGGTGGGCGCGCAGCATGCGGCCGGGGTGGCGGTGGGCGCGCCAGCGGGTCAGGGGCAGGCGGCTGAGCACGGCGAGGTTGAGCTTGGAGGCGTCGTTGGGCTTGGCCACCACCATGCGCATGTCGAGGCGGCGGGCGAGCTCGCGCACCAGCCCCACGTCGCTGGCCTCCTGCAGGGCGACGACGTCGGCGCCGGTGCGTTCCAGCACGGCCGCGATGCGGTCCCCGCGACCGTGGCCGCCGAGCAGGATGTTGTAGGTGACGACGCGCAGCCGGCTGGCCGGGCCGCCCTTCGACGTGGCGGTGGGCATGTGGCGGATGCAACCCTACAATGCCAGGCAGTTGGCCTCGACCTCCCCCACGTCGCTGCTCGATCGCCTGCCGCCGCGCGCCCAGCTCGCCCTGGTGCTCGTGGTGATGCTTCTCGCCGCCGGTTGGGGTGTCGGCATGCTGGTGCTGCAGCACCGCCTGCTGGAGATGGAGGCCAACGGGCGCAACCTCACCGGCGTCCCCGGCTTCTTCGCCGACGGGTCGTCCTGGAGCACCGCCTGGGTCGGCTGGGCGGCGGCGTTCTTCTTCCTGCTCTCGGTGCTGCGCCTGGTGCGCGGCAGCCCGGAGCCGCCGGCGGGACGGGCGAGCAGCGTCGCCGAGATGCGCAACGCGCTGCGCCGCGAATACCGCGTCGTCCGCATCGGGCTCGCCGTGGTCGACGTCCTCGCCATGTTCGACGCGGCGCGCGCCATCGCCTATGCCATCGCCAGTGCCACCGGTGACGACGTGGCGCGCGCCGGCCTGGTCACCGTCGGCGTCGAGGCCGCGGGATTGGTCGGCGCGGCGGCGATGCTGACATGGTGGATGCTCGCCTTCCGCCGCCAGCTGGAGACGCTGGGCGCGCTGTAGGGCGCGGGGCGAGGGGACATCACGCCGCGGGCGGCGATCAGGCGATCAGTCGTAGAGCGCCTGCAGCACCCGGTCAACGACCTGCTCCACCGCCTCCTCCAGCGAGGCGGGGCGGCGGTAGAAGGGCGGGATCGGCGGCACGATGCGCACGCCCAGCTCGGCGAGGGTGGCCAGGTTGCGCAGGTGGATCGCCGACAGCGGCGACTCGCGCGGCACCAGGACCAGGCGCCGTCCCTCCTTGATGCAGACGTCGGCGCAGCGCTTGAGCAGGTCGTCGCCGGCGCCGCTGGCCAGCCCACCCGCGGTGGTCATGCTGCAGGGCACGATCACCATGCCCTTGGTGCGATGGCTGCCCGACGCCGGCGGCACGTTGAAGCGGTCAGGCGGGTAGACGGTGAGCCGCTCGCCGCCGCCGAGGGCGCGCAGGCCGTCGTCGAGCGACTCGCCCAGCTCGTCCTGCCACACCTCGTGCGCCGCGCGCGACACCACGCACTCGACGCGCTCGCCGCGCGCGATCACACGGCGCAGGACGCTGCGCGCCAGCAGTGACCCGCTGGCCCCGCTGATGCCGACCACCAGCGGCAGCGATTCGCGCGGCGGCGGCGGGGTGCCGCTGTCGCGCCAGGGACTCGGCGCGGTCCAGTCGGGCGGGCGCGAGTCGGCGGTCATGCGGGCAGCGCCACGGCGGCGAGCACGCCGCAGAACACGGCGACGGCGAAGTAGGAGTTGACGGTGAAGAAGGCCCGGCTGACGCGGGTGTAGTCGCGAGGCGACACCAGCGAATGCTCGTAGAGCAGCAGCGCGATGCCCGCGGCGGCGCCGGCGTAGTAGGGCCAGGCGAGGTGGGCGAGCACGCCGGTCAGCACCAGGAACACGGCGCAGACGACGTGCGACGCGTCGCTGATGAGGAATGCCTGCGGCAGCGCGAATCGCGCGGGAACGCTGTGCAGTCCGTGGGCGCGGTCGTGCTCGCGGTCCTGCAGTGCGTAGAGGATGTCGAGGCCGCCCATCCAGAAGAGCACGCAGAGCCCGAGCATCACCGCAGCCGCGCTCCACGCGCCGCGCACCGCCAGGAAGCCGCCCACCGGCGCGCCGGCGATGCCGGCGCCGAGGACGAAGTGGGCCAGCCAGGTGAAGCGCTTGCAGTACGGGTAGAGGACGAACAGCCCCAGTGGGATGGGGCAGAGCACCAGGCAGAGCCGGTTGAGGTTGGCGGCGGCGAGCACTAGCATCGCGGCGGCGACCACGGCAAGCGCCACCATGCCGATTGTCCCGACCTCGCCAGTGACGCTGGGGCGCGACGCGGTGCGCGGGTTGAGCGCGTCGATGCCGCGGTCGATGAGGCGGTTGAGGGCGAAGGCGCAGGAGCGCGCGCCGGCCATGGCCAGGGCGATCCAGCCGATGCGCGCCCAGCCGGGGTTGCCGTGCGCGG
>CAZCJX010000221.1:0-3744 GCA_964499205.1 uncultured Actinomycetes bacterium
CCGGGGAACTTGAGGCGCTGCACCGCCTCGGCGAGGGTCTGCACCTCCTCATCGGTGAGGCGGACCAGGCGGCCGTCGGGCACCCGCGGTGCCTGCGGGGCTTCGCTGACCGGCGCCGGGGCGGGTGCGGCGATGTTGGCCGGGCGCGTCGAGGGCGGCTCGCCGTTGTCGGTGCGGGTGGGCTGGAAGAGCTCCTCCGAGCCGCGCAGCTGGGCGCGGCGGAACCCGGCCATCACACCGCCTCCTTGGCCTGGTCCCGTTCGAGAACGGCGGCGGCGAGGGCGCGGTACGACCTGGCGCCGGGGGAGTTGTCGGCGTACTGGAGGATCGACTGGCCGGCCAGCGGGCACTCGGCGAAGCGGATGCTGGCGTCGACGCGGACGTCGAAGACCTGCTCGCCGTAGTTCTCGCGGACCAACTCCAGCACCTCCTGGCTGTGCAGGGTGCGCGGCTTGTAGATGGTCGGCAGGATGCCGGCGATGGTGAGGCCGGGATTGAGCTTGGCGCGGACGCGGTCGATGGTGCGCTGCAGCTGCTGCATGCCCTTCATGCCGAAGTACTCGCACTGCAGCGGGATGATCACCTCGGTGGCGGCGACCAATGCGTTGATGCAGAGCAGGCCCAGCGACGGCGGGCAGTCGATGACCACGTAGTCGTACTCGTCGAGGATCGGCTCCAGCTTCTCCTTGAGCACCGACTCGCGGCCGAACTCGGTGACCAGGGCCAGCTCGGCGCCGGACAGCTCGATGTTGGAGGGCAGGAAGTCGACGCCGATCTCGTCGGTGTGGAGGCGGACGTCGGTGACGGCGACCTGGTGGTCGGTGAGCAGGTTGTAGACCGTCAGCTCCAGCTCGTCGGGGCGGCGCACACCCATGTTGATGGTGAGGTGGCCCTGCGGGTCGAGGTCGATGGCGAGGACCCGCTGATCGTGCTCGGCGAGGGCCCCCGCGAGGTTGACGGCAGTGGTCGTCTTGCCGACACCGCCCTTCTGGTTGGCGATCGCCAGGACGCGGGTCACGTGCGGGCCGAACAGATGCGCTCCACCGAGCCGGTATCATACCCGAGCCGCAGCGGCGCGGCCCTCTTTTGGGTAACCTTCCGTCTCCCGGACGCACCGGTCGCTGCGAACCCGGGCGCGCCTGCGGGCGCGCGGCGGCTGGGGGGTCGCCGGTGGCAGGCCTGGTTCTGACCGCATCACTGGAGTTCGAGCGTGGCTGAAGCGGAACGTGTCAAGCCTCGGGCCATGTACGTCGAGGAGGCGATCCAGCTGGCCCTGGAGAGCCGCTGGCAGGATGCGGTCGCCGTCAACCGCACCGTGCTCGACAAGTACGGTCCCGACGAGGACGCGTACAACCGGCTCGGCAAGGCCCTGTCGGAATTGAGCCAGCTGGAGGAGGCGCTGGAGGCCTACGGCGAGACCCTCAAGCTCAATCCTCTCAACATCATCGCCCAGAAGAACCAGCGCAAGCTCAGCGCCATGCTGCAGCAGCCGGCGCGGGTCGAGGGCGTGCACGCCTCGGTCGACGTCGACCTCTTCGCCGAGGAGCCGGGCAAGAGCGCGCTGACCGTGCTCACCCCGCCGAGCGGCGGCGTGCTGGTGCAGGTGGCGCCTGGCGATCCCGTCGAGCTCGAGTCGGTCGGCGGCGTCCTCCATGCCCGGACCGCGCGCGGCGTGGCGCTGGGCGACGTCGAGGCCAAGATCTCCCGCCGGCTGGCTCCGCTGATCGAGACCGGCAACCGCTACAGCGCCGCCGTGGCCAGGGCCGAGGACGACCGGATCGAGATCATGATCCGCGAGGTCTTCCAGTCGCCCGAGAACGCGCGCAAGTCCTCCTTCCCCATCGCGCGCGGCAAGCGCGAGGAGTTCCGTCCGTACGCCAAGGAGTCGCTGCTGGCCTCCCGCGGAACCGACTGGGAGTCGATCGACGTGGAGGAGGACGAGAGCCTCGCCGGCCCGGCCACCGACGAGACCGAAGAGGAGTTCGAGGGCATGCAGACGGTCGAGTCGGAGCTCGACGAGTCGGGTGGGGGCGACTTCGACGAGGAGCCGGACGAGGACGTCCGCCCCGAGGACCAATACTGAGTCGTAGTACCACAGCGATGTGGTAGTATACACGGCGTTGTCGGGCCCGTGGTGGCTTGGCGGTGCGCCGTGCGGCTGGTAGACTCGGCGGCAATCCTCCCCGCCCCCGCCGGCCCTCGAGCCGTCGGGATTGGCGGGGATTTTTTTGCTCCGCGTCTGTGTCTTTCTGGACTACCAGAACATCTACATGCAGGCCCGCCGCAGCTTCTGCTCGCGTCAGGCGCCAGCAGCGGCGGGCCAGGTCGATCCCCTGCGTTTGGCGGGCATGCTCGCCGGGCGGGTGGCCGGCCCCGCCGAGTTGACGCAGGTCCGTGTCTACCGAGGCGTACCCCTGATCGGTCGCGACCAGCGCGCCCATGACGCCGCGACGCGGCAGGTCGAGGCCTGGCGTCGCAGCGACTCACGGGTGCAGGTGCTCACCCGGCCGCTGCGCTACCCGCGTGACTATCCCCGCGCCCGGCCGCAGGAGAAGGGCATCGATGTGATGCTCGCCGTCGACTTCGTCCGCATGGCTGTCCAGGGCGAGTACGACGTGGGTGTCCTCATGTCCCACGACACGGACCTGGTTCCGGCGCTGGAGGCGGTGGCCGGCCTTTCCCGGCCGCGCTGCGAGATCGCCGCCTGGTCCGGTCCCCGCTCCCCGCGTCTGCGCGTGCCGGGCGCCCAGCTCTGGTGCCACTACCTCACCCCCGCCGACTACGCCGCCGTCGCCGACCCCCGCGACTACACCCGCTGACCGCCGCGCTCCGAGGGCCGAACACCGCCTCCCGGTACACTTCGCCCGTGGACAACGCCTCTCCCGTCGACGGTGCCGGCGCGCCGCGGGGGCGGGCCGGCGGGTTCAGCGACTGGCTGCCGGGTCCGGCGGCGCGGCGCCGGGCGGTCAGCGACGCCTTTCTCGACACCTTCGAAGCGTGGGGGTACGGACTGCTAGCGACGCCGGTCGTCGAGCCGCTCGACACCGTCGCGGCGGGGATCGGCGAGGGCCGGCAGGCCTCGCTGTTCCGCTTCATGGACGCGGACGGATCGCTGCTGGCGCTGGTCGGCGAGCGCACGGTCAGCGTCGCTCGCGTGGTCGCCACCCAGCTGCGCGAGGGACCCTTCCCGCTGCGCCTCTGCTATGCCGGCCCGGTGCTGCGCAACCAGGCGCTGCTCGGCGGCCGCCGCCGGGAGACGCTGCAGGCCGGCTGCGAGCTGATCGGCAGCGCGGGGCTGGCCGCCGATGCCGAGTGCGTGGCCCTGGCGGCCCGCGCGCTGGAGAGCGCCGGGCTGGGCGGAGTGCAGATCGACGTCGGCCACGCCGACTTCCTCCCCGGCCTGCTCGAGGGTGCCGGCCTCGACGACGCCACCCGCGAGCGCGTGCTCGACGCGCTGCAGGACCGCGACCTGGTCGCCGTCGAGGAGGCGCTGGAGGGCACCGAGGTGGGCGAGGCGGAACGGTCGCTGCTGCTGCGCTTCCCGGCGCTGCGCGGCGGCCGCGAGATCCTCGACGTCGCCGCCCAGGGCCTGCGCGCCGAGCGCCCACTGCGCGCCCTCGACGACCTGCGCCGGCTCTGGGACCTTCTGGCCGGACATGGCCTGAACGGCAACGTCCTCCACCTCGACCTCGGCGCGGTGCGCGACTGGGACTACTACACCGGTCCCATCTTCGAGCTGTTCAC
>CAZCJX010000222.1:0-3738 GCA_964499205.1 uncultured Actinomycetes bacterium
GTGCGCGCCGCGGGGGCGACGCCGATGGAGTTCAACACCATCGCCATCAGCGACGGCGTGACCATGGGCACCGAGGGCATGAAGGCGTCGCTGGTGTCGCGCGAGCTGATCGCCGACTCCGTCGAGCTGCTCGGCCGCGGCCACATGTTCGACGCGATGATCTGCCTGGTCGGCTGCGACAAGACGCTGCCCGGCGCGGCGATGGGCCTGCTGCGCCTCGACATTCCCGGCCTGCTGCTCTACGGCGGCTCGATCGCGCCGGGCAACTTCCGGGGTCGCGACGTCACCGTGCAGGACGTCTTCGAGGCCATCGGCGCGCACGAGGCGGGCCGCATCACCGCGCAGGACCTGCGCGAATTGGAGGACGTGGCCTGCCCCGGCGCCGGCGCCTGCGGCGGGCAGTACACGGCCAACACCATGGCCCTGGTGATGGAGTTCATCGGCCTGTCGCCGGTCGGCTCCGCCAGCGTCGGCGCGGTCGACCCCGGCAAGGCCGCGGTCGGCGAGGCGGCCGGCCGCCTGGTGGTCGACATGCTGCAGCGCGGGCTCTCGGTGCGCGACATCGTGACGCGCAAGGCGTTCGACAACGCCATCGCCGGCGTCGCCGCCACCGGCGGCTCCACCAATGCGGTGCTCCACCTGCTGGCCATGGCGCGGGAGACCGGCGTCGAGCTGGATATTGACGACTTCGACCGGATCTCGGCGCGCACCCCGATCATCGCCGACATGCGCCCCGGCGGCCGCTTCGCCGCCCTCGACCTGCAGCGGGCGGGCGGCGTGCAGCTGGTCGCCAAGCGGCTCATCGACGCCGGCCTGCTCGACGGCAGCCAGCTGACGCCGAGCGGCCGCAGCCTCGCCGAGGAGTGCGCCGGCGCCGTGGAGACGCCGGGGCAGGAGGTGGTGGTCAGCGTCGAGCAGCCGCTCAAGCCCACCGGCGGCCTGGTCATCCTCAAGGGCAACCTCGCCCCGCACGGTGCGGTGGTCAAGGTGGCCGGGCACGAGCGGCCCTACCACCGCGGTCCCGCACGGGTCTTCGACTCCGAGGAGGACGCCATGGCGGCGGTGGTGGCGCGCCGCATCGTCGAGGGCGACGTCATCGTCATCCGCCACGAGGGTCCGCGCGGCGGCCCCGGCATGCGCGAGATGCTGGGCATCACCGCCGCGGTGGTCGGCCAGGGGCTCGGCGACACCGTCGCGCTGATCACCGACGGCCGCTTCAGCGGCGCCACCCGCGGCCTGATGGTCGGCCACATCGCCCCAGAAGCTGCCATGGGTGGCCCGATCTCCGCCGTCCGCGAAGGTGAGCCGGTGGTCATCGACATTGACAACCGCCTCCTCACCCTGGAGATCGACGACGCCGAGATGCGCCGCCGCCTCGAGGAATGGACCCCGCTGCCCGCGCGCTTCACCCGCGGCGTCTTCGCCAAGTACGCCGCCGAGGTGAGCTCCGCCGCGCTCGGCGCGGTGACCAGCTAGCCGACCGCGCTCGCCGGGGCTCTGCTATGCTCCCCGTCCACATCTGAACAGTGCGACGACGGGGAGTAGTAGGGGTCGGCTGGGTTCCCAGCGAGCCGGGACGGTGAGAGCCGGCAGCCAGCAGCGGTCCTGAACTCGCCCCTGAGCAGTCCGAGCCATGCCGTGACCCGGCGTGGCGAGCGTCGAACCCTCGCTCGCGGAACACCACCGCGAGGGGACAGTAGGCCGGGCCGGGATGGCGCCCGTTACCAGCGCCGACGAGTGGGTCGTTCGTTGCCTGGCGGAAGCGCGGGCGGCCAAGCCGGGTGGTACCGCGGGGGCACGTCCCTCGTCCCAGCAGAGATTCGATGCTGCGGACGCAGGGATTTTTTTGTACCCGGAGGTAGCCAGGGATGACCCAGACCCAGACCACGACGGCCACCGGCGCGGCGCCCGGCCCCAACGGCCACACGCCGTCGCGCTACAGCGACGGGCAGGTGGTCACCGGCGCCGAGATCATGCTCGAGACGCTGCGCCGCGAGGGCGTCGACACCATCTTCGGCTACCCCGGCGGCGCCAACCTGTGGCTCTACCGCTACCTGCCCGAGTTCCCTGAGCTCAAGCACGTGCTGGCGCGCCACGAGCAGGGCGCCACGCACATGGCCGACGGCTACGCGCGGGCCAACCGCGGCCGCGCCGGCGTGGTCTTCGCCACCAGCGGCCCCGGTGCGCTCAACTGCGTCACCGGCATCGCCACGGCGCAGTACGACTCGGTGCCGCTGGTGGTGATCACCGGCCAGGTGGCCACCATCGCGGTCGGCTCCGACGCGTTCCAGGAATCCGACGTCATCGGCGTCACCATGCCGATCGTCAAGCACAGCTACCTGCTGCAGCGCACCGAGGACATCGCCCGCACCGTGCGCGAGGCGTTCCACATCGCCACCACCGGCCGCCCCGGCGTGGTGCTGATCGACTTCCCCAAGGACCTGCAGAACACGCGCGTGCCGTTCCACTGGCCCGAGGGGCCCATCCGGCTGCGCAGCTACAACCCGACCACGCGCGGCAACCCGGTGCAGATCCGCAAGGCCGCCGAGCTGATCGACGCGGCGCAGCGCCCGGTGCTGCTCGCCGGCCGCGGCGTGCTGATCTCGCAGGCCGAGGACGAGCTGCTGCGGCTGTCGCGCAAGGCCGGCATCCCGGTCGGCTGGACGCTGCTCGGCACCGGCGCCTATCCCGTCGGCGACGAGCTGTCGCTGCACATGGTCGGCTTCATGGGCGCCGGCTACACCAACAAGGCGGTGCTCGGCTGCGACCTGCTGGTCATGGTCGGCATGCGCGCCGACGACCGGGTCACCACCAAGCTCGACTCCTTCGCCCCGCAGGTCGAGAACATCGTCCACATCGACATCGATCCCGCCGAGATCGGCAAGAACGTGCGGCCCACCGTGCCCATCGTCGGCGACGCCAAGCAGGTGCTCGGCGAGCTGGAGAAGCTGGTGGCGCCCAAGCGGCTGGACAGCTGGATCACCCAGATCGACCGCTGGAAGGAGGAGCACCCGCTGCGCTACCGGCGCAACACCGGCGTGCTCCAGCCCCAGGACGTGCTGGTCGAGATGTTCAACCGCGCCGACTCGCAGGACATCGTTGTGGCCGACGTCGGCCAGAACCAGATCTGGGCGGCGCTGTGGTGGGACTTCCGGGCCAGCGGCCTGTTCCTCAACAGCGGCGGCGCCGGCACCATGGGCTTCGCCTTCCCCGCCGCGCTGGGGGCGCGGTTCAGCCGTCCCGACAAGCGGGTGTGGTGCGTGGTCGGCGAGGGCGGCTTCGTGATGACCATGCAGGAGCTGAGCACGGCGATCGAGCACAACGTCGACGTCAAGATCGTCATCCTCAACAACTACAACCTGGGCATGGTCCGCCAGTTCCAGGACGACTACTACGAGGGCGTGCGCAGCGCCGTCGACCTGCGCGTCGGCCCCGACTTCGTCAAGCTGGCCGCCGCCTACGGCATGCCGGGCTGGAGCACCAGCGACGTCACGGAGCTGCCCCGCATCTTCGACGCCATGGAGAAGCACCAGGGCCCCTGCATCGCCGAGTTCGTCATCGACCCCGAGGCCAACGTGCGTCCCATCGTCCCGCTCGGTGCGGGGCTTCCCGACTTCGTCGAAGAGATCATCGAGGAGGGCTTCTAGGCCATGTCCAGCCGTCACCGCCTTCTCTCGCTGCTCGTCGAGAACCATCCCGGCGTGCTCAACAAGGTGTCGAGCATGATCCGCCGCCGCG
>CAZCJX010000223.1:0-3729 GCA_964499205.1 uncultured Actinomycetes bacterium
GCGGCCGAGGCGCTGATGGCGTCGAGGTGGTGGTCAGCGGCATGGGGCAGCTGGCCGCTGCGGCCAGCGCGGCGGAGTGGGTGCCGCTGGTGGGCGCCGTGGTGGTGTGTGGAGTGGCCGGCGGCACCGGGGGGCTGGCGCACGGGGGCGACGTGGTGGTGGCGTCGCGGGTGGTCGGCCCGCGCGGCGCGGCGGTGGGCATGGTGAGCGGCGTCGAGGTGATGGGGACGGTGCTGGCGCCGGTGGCCAGCGTGGAGCAGCCGGTGGTCGACGCCCGCGGGCTGCGGGCGCTGCGCGAGGTGGGCGCCGCCGCCGTAGACACCGAGGGGGCGGCGTGGGCGGCGGCATGTGCGGCGGCGCGGGTGCCCTGCGCGGTGGTCCGCGGTGTGCTGGACACCCCGGAGCAGCCGCTGGGGATGGTGGCGGAGCTGGTGCATCAGGGGGCGACGGGGCCGGGCCTCGCCGACCTTGCCCGGGTGGCGGTGCGGCCGGGGACCTGGCCCGCGCTGGTGCGCGTGGGGCGTCTCGCCGGCGAGGCGGAGCGGCGCGCGGCGGAGGTGGCGGTGCGGGTGGCGGCGATGGAGCTGGTGCCGGCCTGAGGCGCGTCAGCGGCCTGGCCGGGGCATATCCGGCACCGGCGCTGATCGCTGTGCCGCCAGGTGGTCGCGCCTCGCCGCCCCGGCCTGGCCGGCGCATGTCGGTCGCCGGCGGTGCTTGCCGGCTCGCTGGACCGCCGGGGGGTGGCGCCTCGTCGGGGGGAAGGGCTTATCCCCCTGTGGCCTTGGCATCACCTCGGAGCTGCCGGTCGTAATCAGCTTGGTCGTAGTGGCCCTGGGATTCGGCGATGAGCCCGTCCTCTCCGAACGTCCACTCTTCGCACCCGCTGATGCGGACGGGGTTTCCCGTCCCGCCCGGTCCGGTGTTGGTGCCGACGAGGGTCCAGCGGTACTCGACCACCGCGTTGCGCGTCACGAGGTCGTCCATCAGCACCTGCATGTCCGGGAAGGCTGTCATGAAGGAGCGGGCGGCGTCGGTGACGGCGGCTCGGCCGACCGCGGGGTCGCCGCCGTTGATGGTCAGGGAGCCGGCGGGCTGGTAGTGATGGGCCACTTTCGCCGGGTCCTGACTGCACCAAGCCGCGGTGTAGCGCCGCGCGAAGTCCCGGAGTTGATCTCGGTCGAGCATGCGTGATCCCCCATCCCGCCACGCCAGCTCTCAGGAACCCGCACCCTCAGGCAGGGGCACGCTGTGCATCAGGGCGAGGCGCCAGTCGCCGCCCTCGCGCCGCAGCAGCAGCGTGGTCGGTGCGACGACCCGCTCGTTCCTGCCCTCGTACCGGTAGGTCTGGTCGATGACGAAGGTGATCACCCCGGTGTCCGCCCACTCGCGCACGGAGACGTCGCTGAGGTCGGTGTGGACGTCCGAGATCGCGGTGAGCACCTCGCCGAAGTAGGCCTCCACCGCGGGCCTGCCCCGCCTCCAGGTCCGGCTGATCTCGTCGACCTCCTCGCAGTCGTCGGTCATCAGCTGCCTGACCGCCTCGACGTCGAGCGTGTCGACGAGCTTGAAGAAGCGCTGGGCCATCTGGTCGAGCGGTACCGCTGTCTGCTGCGTCATGTCCGTCTCCCAACGTCGGATTGCCCCGCCCGAAACCCTACGCCGGTGCATGCCGGACCGCAAGGAAACGCCCTCGGCGGACCGGCGTGGCCGAACGGGTATTCACGGCGGCGGTGGGCTACACTCCGAACGTCTGCGCATACGAGCGCGTGGGGGGACGCGATGCTGCTCAACATCTCCGGCGGCGAGCAGCCGCCGGCCTACGACGTCCGCGAGCACTACACGAAGTTCGAGTTCCGCGTACCCATGCGCGACGGCGTGCGCCTGTTCACGACGGTGCTCATCCCCAAGGACGAGTCGACGGCGTACCCGTTCATGCTCTCCCGCACGCCCTTCGACATGGCTCCCTACGGGCCCGATGAATACCTCGGCGCCTCGCTGCAGACGCGCGCGTTCCTCGAAAGGGCTACATCTGGGTGCGGCAGGACGTGCGCGGCCGCGGCCTCTCGGAGGGCGAGTTCACCCACGTCACACCGCACCGCGCCGACAAGCAGACGGCCGACGACGTCGACGAGAGCACCGACACCCACGACACCGTCGAGTGGCTGCTGCGGCACATCCCCAACCACAACGGGCGGGTCGGCATGTGGGGCGTCTCCTACGACGGCTTCTTCACCGTCGCCGGGATCGTCGACACCCATCCGGCGATCCGGGCGGCGTCGCCGCAGGCACCCGTCGCCGACCTCTTCCTCGACGACGACTGGTACCACAACGGGGCGTTCCAGCTCGCCAAGAACTTCGAGGGGGCGACCGGCTTCCGGCCGGAGGCGGGTGCGCCGCCGCGGACGACCGTCCCCTTCGACTACGGCACGTCCGACTGCTACGAGTTCTTCCTCAAGCTCGGCACCCTCGCCGCCGCCAGTGCGCGGCTCCCGGCTCCCAACCCGATGTGGGACGAGACGGTCGCGCATCCCACCTACGACGACTACTGGCAGTCGCGCGCGATCTGGCGGCACCTGAAGAACGTCGGCTGCGCCGTGCTCACCGTCGGCGGCTGGTACGACGCCGAGGACCTCATGGGACCGCTGCGGGTGTATCGCGCGATCCGCGAGAACAATCCCGGCGCCGACTGCAGCCTGGTCATGGGGCCGTGGGTGCATGGAGGCTGGGGCCGCCACGACGGCCGGCGGCTAGGCAGCGTCGACTTCGCAGCGGACACGGCGCGGTACTACCGCGAGCAGGTCGTGGTCCCGTTCTTCGAGTTCCACCTGAAGGACGTGGGTGACGCGCCACCTGCCGGGGCCCACGTGTTCGAGACCGGCACCAACGTCTGGCGCCGCCATGCCGTCTGGCCTCCGCCGGCGGCGACGCCGCAGATGCTCTACTTCCGCGAGGGCGGCACGCTCGCCTTCGAGCCGCCGACCGAAGCCGACGCAAGCGATTCCTGGGTGAGCGACCCCGCGAAGCCGGTGCCGGTGGTCGGCTACACGTCGCCCACCATCCCCGACGAATACATGGTGTCGGACCAGCGCTTCGCGTCCTCGCGGCCCGACGTGCTCGTCTACGTGACCGAACCTCTGGACGACGACCTGACCGTCGCCGGCCCCGTGTCACCGCGGCTGTTCGTCTCGACGACCGGGACCGACTCGGACTGGGTGGTCCGCAGGAGCTTCGAGCAGCCGGAGCCGTTCGAGCCCGGGGTCGTCGACGCGGTGAGCTTCACCATGCCCGACGTCAATCACGTCTTCCGTCGCGGCCACCGCGTGATGGTGCAGGTGCAGAACACGTGGTTCCCGCTGATGGACCGCAATCCGCAGACCTTCGTGGACATCCCCACCGCGACGCGGGAGGACTATCGGCCGGCGACGCAACGGGTGATCCGATCGCAGACGCAACCCTCTGGAGTGGAGGTGCACGTCCTGCGCCCGTGAGGTGGCAGGGCCCGACGCCCTCCGGCGGTCAGCGGTGCGTCTGCCACGCCGCGGGAGATGCGCCCTGCGCGGGCACCTGCCGAGGGGACATTTCTTTGACATTCCTTGGCCCCGGCCTCAGCCCCCGGCGGCCGCCAGCGGCGCGGCCGCAACGGGTGGCACGCTCGCCGGCGCGGTGGCGAGATGGGCGATGGCGGCGGCCCCGCTGCGCGCCGCGCTCTCCATGGTGATCGGCCACCCG
>CAZCJX010000224.1:0-3723 GCA_964499205.1 uncultured Actinomycetes bacterium
AGGGGCGGGTGATCGGGGTCGACTTCAGCGAGGGCATGCTGGCGATGGCGCGACGTCGGGTCGGCGACGTCGACTTCCGCACCGGCGACGCCACCAGGCTCGACGGCGTCGAGGACTGCTCGGTCGACGCCCTGACCGTCGCCTTCGGACTGCGCAACGTGGTCGACCGCGCCGCCGCGGTGCGCGCCGCATACCGCGTCCTCCGGCCCGGCGGCCGCTACGTCATCCTCGAGTTCGCCAACGTCGAGGCACCGCTCTTCGGCCGCCTCTACGGCTGGTACGTCACCCGTGTGCTGCCCCGCATCGGCCGCGTCCTCAACCCGCGCAGCGGCGCCTACTCGTACCTGCCCGCGTCGATCGCCGCCTACCCGCGCGCGGCGGTGGTCGGTGGGTGGCTGCGCGAGGCGGGGTTCACCGACGTGCGGGTGCGGCGGATGACCCTGGGGATCGTGACCCTCCACGTCGCGACACGGCCGCCGGCAGCACGCTGAGCACCAGCAGCACACCGCCGATGCCGGCGGCATAGAGCCCCGGCTGCAGGGTCACCTCGTAGCCGCTGCCGCTGGCAGGCGGGTAGCCGCTGCCGCTGGCGGGTGGGTAGCCGCCGCTGCTGGTGAACAGACCCGCTCCCAGGATGAGCAGCGCGCCGGCGAAGGCGACGCCGGCCTCGCGGATCTGCGACGGCCGGGGCCGGAGCAGCCGGTCGGCGGCCATGAGTAGCACCAGGGCGGCGCCGATGCAGGCGGCCAGGCCGCTGCCGTGGAAGCTGCCGACGCTGCGGGTGTGCGCCTCGCCGGCGGCGCGGACGGTGACCTGCTCCCAGGGCAGCATGCAGCCGGCCAGGGCGGCGGTGCCGGCCAGCGCGGCGAGGAGCGGCGGCGCGCCGCGGCGGACCTGGAGCATCGCCGGCATTCAAGCACGGCAGTGGCGGTCGCCTGTGCCGCCGGCGTGGCCGGGGCCACTGTTGCGCCGGGCGCGGCCGCCTGTGCCGCCGGGGCCGCGGCCGCCTACTCGGTGACGGGTGGGATCGACGCCGGCGGCGGTGCCGGCTGGCGCTCCAGGTGCTTGAGGTACCCGCCCGCCGCCGTCACCGCACCGCCGACGACGCAGACGAAGACGCCGTAGCGCACCTGGCCGATCAGCTTGGAGTTGCCGGCCAGCCAGAAGACCACCGCGCCGACCACCTCGGCGATGCCGCCGATGACGTAGGCGGCGGGGTCGCTCACCGACAGCTCCGGCACGCCGCGCAGCTCGGGCAGGAAGCTGCGCACGCAGAACAGCGCGGCGAGCAGCACCAGGCTGAGGAAGCTCAGCCAGCCCCAGTCGTGGAAGCCGTTGGCGGTGCGGTCGAAGCCGTCGTCCCACCAGGGGAGCAGCAGCGAGAGCAACACGACGGCCGCCCCGGTGACGACCACCCAATCCCCTCCCGTGAGGGTGCGGCGGGCACGGTCGGTCATGCGCGGTGCGATGTCCTCCTCCCCGGCGACCCGCTGCATCGACTCCTCTCCTCGGCAGTCCCGGCCCCGCGCCGGTTCTGCCCGATCCTAGGGGTGCCCTCGACGGCGCGTCAAACAAGTCTCGTGAAGTTTTGGCAAGGCGCGACACGAAGGACGGAGTCCTCGCGTCGCGCCTCGAACCGGAGGAGGCTAGCGCCTGCCGTGGAAGCGGCGCGGCGCCTCGGCCTGGCGTTGCTGCCAGCCGCCGAGCAGCATCCCCGCCGAGGCGAGGAAGGCGACCGCGATGCCCAGCGTCATGTGATGGAAGGCGCCGCTGCCGTTGACCCCGATCAGCATCTGCAGCACCACCGCGCCGAAGCCGGCGCAGCCGAGCAGGAAGAACGCCTGCCCCTCGCGGATCGGCAGCGTGTTGCGCACCACGATGACCTCGTGGCGGATCAGCAGCAGCAGGATGGTGCCGGCGGCGGCGAAGAAGAGCACGTCGCCGAGGAAGCCGGTGCCGAAGGCGTTCTGGGTCACCCGCGCGCTGTCGGTGTCGAAGTGGTACCACGGCAGGAAGGTGGCCAGCAGGGCGAGGGGTGCACTGACCGCGCCGATGCGGTCGGACTGGGAGAGGCGGTCGAGCATGCTCTCACTCCTTGTCGGCGGACCCTGGCTGCGACGTGTGGGCGCACGGATCGACGTCCGACGAACCCGTGCGGTGATGTGTGGGTGGTGTGGGTCCGAGCGCATGGTATGCGCGGCCCGCTCGGGATGTCAACGCCTCTGCGGTTGTGCGACGGCCGAAAGAACGGCGCGCCGGGGCGGTCAGTCCTGCTGCGGCGCTGCGGCGGGGGTGTCGCCGCCGGGACCGCGGCGGCGGCGCCGGCCACCGCGACGGCGGCGGCGCGGGGAGCGCTGCGCGGAGTCGGCGCCGTTGCTTTCGCGGGGGTTGCCTTCGCCGTTGCCGGTTGCGTCGCCTGCGCTGGCCCGGCGGGTGCTTGCGTTCGTGTCGATGCTGTCCACAACGTCGGCGCCGGTGCCGCTGGCGGGGCGGGCGGCCCGCGGCGTGCCGCGCGTGCCACCGAGGCGGCGGCGGCGGTCGGGGACGCTGGTCACCGGGAAGCGGGGCGGCGGCGGCTGGCCGTCGCGCAGCAGGTCGCCCAGGGTGTTCCAGCCGAACTCCTCACGGCCGCGCTGCAGCAGGGCGAGGAAGCAGGCGGCGGTCGCCTCGGCGTCGGCCAGGGCGTGGTGGGGGCGGCGATGGCTGACGCCGAGCTCGGCGCAGAGGCGCTCCAGGCCGATGGTGTCGCGCAGGCCCCAGAGCTTGCCGGCCAGGCGCGAGGTGTCGACGTTGTCGGCGTCGAGGGGGCGGCCGATGGTGCGGCCGAGCAGGCGGGTGTCGAAGGCGTCGGCGCTGTGCTCGACCAGCACCGCCCCAGTGGCGAAGCGGCGGAAGCGCTCGACCACGTCCTGCGCCGGCGGCGCCCCGGCGAGCACCGCGGGCGAGATGCCGTGCAGCCGCCGCGCGTGCGGGTTGATGCGGTCGTTGCTGTGCACCAGCGTCTCGAAGGAGCACAGGTGGCGGTCGAGGGTGAAGGCGACGGCGCCGAGCTCGACCAGGCGGTGCGGGGTCTGGCCGGTGGTCTCGCAGTCGAGCGCGACGAAGCGCAGCTGCTCGACCGGGCTGTCGTGACCGGGGCGCTCGCCCTCCCACTCGTCGAGCTCGTCGTCGAGCGCGGCGAAGGGCTCACCGTTGGCCGGGCCGAGGCGGAGCACGAAGGCCTCGCCGACGGGCACCAGGCCGCGCTGGCGTCCATAGCGGCGGCGGCCGCCGTGTCGTTCGCTCCCGTCCCTGTCGGCAGCCGCATCAGGAGGGGCATCCGCGCTGCCCGGAGCGGGTTGCGCCGGTTCCGGGCCCGCGGCGCTCGCGTCCGCGTGCAGCATGCTTGACAGGGTACAGCAATCCTGTTGCAGCCTCTGGCGTTGTTACGGAAGCGCCGCCACCAACGCAGCGCCCGCCGCGCAGCGGCCCGCGCCGCGCAGCGGCGCACCGGCGCGTCACCGGGCGCGAGAATTTTTACCCGGCGCAGCCGGGCGCGCGGCCGCTGCCGCGCGGTTCGCGTCTGCCGGCGCAGCCGCGAACGGGGGAGGGCAGATCCCTCCCCGGGCCCCTCCCTCGGCGCGTGCCCGGACGCTGACGCGCCCGGTGACGCGCCGGTGCGCCGCTTCGCGGCGGGCCGCTGCGTTGGTGGCGATGCGCTGCGGCGGTGGTGCTGCGTTGGTG
>CAZCJX010000225.1:0-3663 GCA_964499205.1 uncultured Actinomycetes bacterium
CGGCGCGGTGGACGGCGGCTTCGAGCCGCTCTACGAGCTGATCAGCGCCGACGTCGCGGGCCGCGTGCTGGTCATCGCCGGGCTCGGCGACGTGCCCGGCGCGGCCTGGGGCCAGATCCTCTCGCGCGCCGCGGCCCGCGCCGGCGCCGTCGCCGCGCTGGTCGACGGTGCCGTGCGCGACGTCGACCTGCTCGCCGGCGAATCGCTGGCGGTGTGCGGTGCCACCGTGCACACCGCCGGCGCTCCCGCGCACGCCCACGTCGCCAGCGTCGGCAGCGCCGTGCGCATCGGCGAGACACCCGTCGAGAACGGCGACACCGTCGTCGTCGACGGCGCCGGCGCCGTGCGCCTGCCGCAGGCGCAGGCGGACATGCTGCTCGACCACGCCCGCGCCCTCGCCGAGGCCGAGGAGCGCGTCCTCGAAGACCTCGCGGCCGGGCGACGGCTGATCGAGGCGTACCACCACAAGCGCACCGCGCAGGCGGCCATCCGCGCCGACCTGCACAGCAACGCACCATCACCCCGCTGACGGGACATTCACCTGCCAAGGAGACCTGGACTATGTCGGTACCTCCCATCGGAAGCCTCCTACTCGGCTCGTCGCAACCGGCTGCGATGAAGGACTGGTATCGCCGCGCCTTCGGCGTCACCGAGAACGACATGGGCGCGTTCGACTTCGGCGGCGTCCAGCTCTTCGTCGAGGAGCACAGCGAGGTGAGCGGGCCGACCAAGGAACCGGCGCGCGTGATCATCAACCTCAACGTCGACGACTGCCGCGCCCTGGAATCGCAGCTCAAGGAGCAGAACGTGAGCTGGGTTCGCGAGGTCGAGCAGATGCCCTTCGGGCTGATCGGCACGGTGGCCGACCCGGATGGCAACTACATCCAGATCATCCAGTGGGGAGCCACTCCGGAGGCACACCGATGACACGATCGCGAATGCACGCTGCCCTGGTGGGGGCGGGGGTGGTCACCCTCGCCGTCGCCGCCTGCGGCAGCAGCAACAACTCCAGCAGCGGCAACGGGTCGTCGGGCGGCAACGCCTGTGCGACCGGCAGCGGCTCGGGTCCGTGGGGCTGGTCGGGCGACAAGACCACCGGCTTCCTGCCCAAGCACGAGCCCGACGTCAACTGCGACGGCAAGGTGGTGGTCGGCATCCTCAGCCCCGGTGACACCAACGACCACGGCTACTACGAGAGCTTCGTCGACGCCGCCAAGAAGTTCGCCACCGACAACGGCTGGACGGTCACCATCGTCGACAAGATCAACCCCGCCGACGCGGTGACCCAGGCGCGCAACATGTGCCGCCAGCACGTCGACATGGTGGCGGTCGCGGCCAGCGAGCTGAAGGACGCCATCCCGGTCTCCTCCGAGCCGGAGTGCAAGAACACCGTCTGGTACGTCGCCGGCGGCCAGGGCGTGGTGCAGACCAACTACTTCGTGCAGTCGCAGGACGACGCCAACGAGTCCGGCTACGCCTCCGGTGTCGCCGCAGGTGAGCTGATGAAGGCGTCGGGCAACAAGAAGGCCGGCTTCGTCACCGGCCCCGAGGCCGACTTCACCGTCACCTTCGCCAAGGCGTTCAAGGCAGGCATCCAGTCGGTGGTCCCCGACGGGCAGCTGCTGGTCACCTACACCGGTGACTTCAACGACTCCGCCAAGGGCGTCGAGGCCGCCAAGGCGCAGATCGCCCAGGGTGTGGGCATCATGTACCCCTACCTCGGCGGCTCCACCTTCGCCGTCGCCGCGGAGGCCCAGAAGACCAACATCCCCGTGCTGACCCCCGGGACCGACAACTGCGCGGTGCCCAGCCCGAAGTTCGCCATCTCGGTGATCTTCTCGCCCGGCGACTACTTCGCCGCGGCGCTGGGACCGTTCAAGGACGGCACCCTCAGGGTCGGCACCGCGCGCGTCTGGCACATGGGCAAGGACCCCGTGCCCACGGTGAAGATCTGCAACCCGACCGGTGACCAGCAGACCGCGGTCGACAACGTCGAGAAGCAGATCGGCGCCGGCACCATCAAGCCCGACGACCTCGTCAAGAACGTCACCCTCTAGAGCACAGGCGAAAGTACCCGGATCATGGAGCGTTCGTCGACACAACCGACGACGATCGCGGCGGCGGAGGCGCGCGGCGCCTCCGCCTGCCCGGCGGTCGAGCTGCGTGGCGTGAGCAAGCGCTTCGGCACCGTGCTCGCCTGCGACGGCATCGACCTGTCGGTGCGGCGCGGCCGCATCACCGGCCTGCTCGGCGAGAACGGCGCCGGCAAGTCGACGCTCATGAAGATCCTGCTCGGCCTGGTCGAGCCCGACTCCGGCGAGATCCTGCTCGACGGCCGTCCCGTCACCATCCGCGACCCCAAGGACGCGGCCGCGATGGGATTGGCCATGGTGCATCAGCACTTCTCCCTGATCGACCCGCTCACCGTGTGGGAGAACGTCATCCTCGGAGAGCGCGGTGCCGTCGACCGCGCCACCGCGGAGCGCCGCGTCGCCGAGTGCGGCGAGCGCTACGGACTGGTGGTCGATGCCAATGCGCGCATCCACGACCTCTCCGCCGGCCAGCGCCAGCGCGTCGAGATCATCAAGTGCCTGGTGCGCAACCCGCGCGTCGTGGTGCTCGACGAGCCCACCTCGGTGCTCACCGTCAACGAGTCGCGCGAGCTCTTCGACGTGCTGCGCCGCGTCGTCCGCGAGGAGGAGCGCGCCGTGGTGCTGATCTCGCACAAGCTGGACGAGATCCTCCACGCCACCGATTCGGTGACCATCCTTCGCCGCGGGCGGGTGATCGCCGAGCACCCCGACTCCGCGCAGACCACCGCACGGCAGCTGGCCCGGGAGATGGTGGGAAGGGAGGTGTCGCTGCGGTCCGAGGGAGCGGCCCTGGGTGTCATGGACGCGGCGATCACCTCGGTGTCAGCTGCTGACTCGGTGTCCACGGTCACCGACACTTCTCCGGCTCGGCCGGTGGCGCTGGGAATCTACGAGGCCACTGCCACCGGCAAGGATCGCCGCCGCCTGCTGGACGGACTCACCCTGCAGGTGTATGCCGGCGAGATCCTCGGCCTGGCCGGCGTCGAAGGCAACGGCCAGGTCCCCCTCCAGGACCTCCTCAGCGGCCTGCTCGCCCTCGACTCCGGCCGCGTCGAGGTGAACGGCAGACCGATCCGCAGCGGCCGCCCGGGCATCATGCACCAGTCCGGCATCGCCGTCGTCCCCGAGGACCGCCACCGCTGCGGCTGCGTCCTCGACATGTCGGTGGCCGAGAACCTGATCCTCGGCAACGTCGAGGCGTACTCCCCGAAGGGCCTGATCCACCGCCACCGCATGCATGCGCGCGCCCTGGAGCTGATCGAGGAGTACGGCATCATGACGCCGTCTCCCGACGCGCCCTTCCGCTCGCTCTCCGGCGGCAACCAGCAGCGCGTGGTGCTGGCCCGCGAGCTGTCGCAGTGCCCGACCGCACTGGTCGCCGCGCACGTGACGCGGGGGCTCGACGTCGGTGCCATGGAGTACGTCAACAGCTGCGTGCGCCGCGCCGCCGGCAACGGCGTCGGTGTGCTGCTGATCTCCGCCGACCTCGAGGAGATCCTCGCCATGTCGCATCGCGTCGCGGTGATCCACCGCGGCCGCGTCGTCGGCGAGATGCACCGCGACGGCATCG
>CAZCJX010000226.1:0-3659 GCA_964499205.1 uncultured Actinomycetes bacterium
TCGGCGCGGTGCGCGACTGGGACTACTACACCGGTCCCATCTTCGAGCTGTTCACCCGCGACCTCGGCTTCCCCCTCGGCGCCGGCGGCCGCTACGACACCCTGCTGGCGCGCTTCGGCCTGGCGCTTCCCGCCACCGGCTTCGTCATCTATGTCGACCGCTGCTGCGACGCGCTGCTGCGCCGCGAAACGCGCTTCGCCGAGCCCGAAGCGGTGCGCGTGGCCTACGCCGAGGGACAGGCGGCTGCCGCCGCGGCGCTGGCCCAGGAGCTGCGCAGCCAGGGTCGCCGCGTCGCCATGGACCTCGACCCGAGCGCTGCACCCGCTCCCGGTGTTCATGCCTATATCGACCAAAACGGCGCGGTGCGCCGTAGCGGCGAGGAGGTGCCGGCATGAGCGGGCTGCGCATCGCGCTGCCCAACGGCACGCTGCTCACCGGTGCGTGCGAGGTCCTCCGCGAGGCGGGCATCGCCACCCTGCAGCCCGAGATGTTCGACGAGGCGCTGCTGGTGGAGAGCCAGGGCACGCAGTTCGTCAAGACGCGCCCCACCGACGTACCCGTCTACGTCGAGATGGGCGCCTGCGACTGCGGCATCGTCGGCAAGGACATCCTCTGGGAGGCGGCGCGCGACTGCTACGAGCTGGTCGACCTGCGCTTCGGCGGCTGCCGCCTGGTGCTCGCTGCACCCGAGGCGTCGCCGCTGGCGCACGGCCAGTGGCCGCCCTCGCTGCGCGTCGCCACCAAGTACCCCCATGCCGCGCGCCGCTTCTTCGACCGCATCGGCGTGGTCGCCGAGCTGATCAAGCTGCACGGCTCCATCGAGCTGGCCCCCGCCACCGGCCTGGCCGACGCGGTGCTCGACATCACCGCCACCGGCCGCACCCTGCGCGCCAACCGCCTGGTCGAGGTCGAGGAGGCGGGGCGCTCGACGGCGCGGCTGATCGTCAACCAGGCCTCGCTGAAGACGCGCGCCGCGGAGGTGGACGCGCTGGCGACGGCACTGCGCCGTGCCACCGAGGCGCGCGGCGCAGCGACGACGCAGGGCGCGGCATGAGCATCGCGCTGCGCCGGCTCGATGCCCGGCAGTGGCGCACCGAGGTGGCGGGCGCGCGCCGCTTCGTCGAGCCCGACGCCGACGAGCAGGGCCGCGCGCGGCTGCGCACCCTCTTCGGCCGCGACATCAGCGCGGACGAGGCGGTGCGCGAGATCGTCGACGACGTGCGCCGCCGCGGTGACGCTGCGCTGCGCGAGTGGACGCGGCGCATCGACGGCGTCGATGTCGCCGATGTGCGCGCTGATGCGGATTCGCTGCAGCGCGCTTGGGACGCGACACCGCGCCAGGTGCAGGAGGCGCTGCGCCTCGCCCATCGCCGCATCGCCGAATTCCACGAGCTGCAGCGCGACGAGCGCCTGCGCGGCACGCCCGACCTCGGCCTGCGTCCCGCGCCGCTGCGCCGCGCCGGCTGCTACGTCCCCGGCGGCCGCGCCGCCTATCCCAGCACCGTGCTGATGAACGCCATACCGGCGATCGTCGCCGGCGTCGCGTCGGTGGCCATCGCCACGCCGCCCGGTCCCGACGGAACGCCGCATCCCTACGTGCTCGCCGCCGCGCACCTCATCGGCGTCGACGAGGTGCTGGCCATGGGTGGCGCGCAGGCCGTTGCCGCGCTCGCCTACGGCACCGAGTCGGTGCGTGCGGTGGACAAGATCGTCGGCCCGGGCAACCTCTACGTCACCCTGGCCAAGCGCGCGGTGTTCGGCGCGGTGGGCATCGACGGCATGGCGGGGCCCAGCGAGGTGCTGGTGGTGGCGTCGGCCGGAGCCGATCCGCGGTTCGTCGCCGCCGACCTGGTGTCGCAGCTGGAGCACGATCCCTTGGCCTGGGCGGTGTGCATCACCGACAGCGCCGAGCTGGCGAGCCGAGTCGAGAGCGAGTTCACCCGGGCCGCGGAGTCGGCACAGCGCGCCGGCATCATCGAGGCCGCCGCGGGACGGCACGGCATGGTGGTGCTCTGCCGCGACATGGAGGAGGCGCTGGAGCTGACCGACGAGTTCGCGCCCGAGCACCTCGAGCTGCAGGGCGCCTCCGCCGAAGCGCTGGTCGACTGCGTGCGCTGCGCCGGCGCCATCTTCGTCGGCGGCAGCTCGCCGGTGCCGATGGGTGACTACATCGCCGGTCCCAACCACACCCTGCCCACCGGCGGCGCCGCGCGCTTCAGCGGTCCGCTGTCGGTGATGGACTTCGTGCGCTGGTCGAGCGTCACGCGGTTGAGCGGCAGCGACATCGAACAGCTCGGCCCCGCCGCATGCACCCTCGCCGAGGCCGAGGGCCTGCACGGCCACACCGAGTCGATCCGCCTGCGACTCACCACCGGGACGCCGCGATGAGCGCCGTTCCCGCGCCGCGCAGCGCCCGTCGCGAGCGCACCACCAAGGAGACGCAGATCACCTGCGCGGTGAGCGTCGACGGCCAGGGGCGCGCCGACATCGAGGTGCCGCTGCCCTTCTTCCGCCACATGCTGGAAGCCTTCACCAAGTACAGCGGCATGGACGTCACCCTGCACGGCCGCGGCGACGTCGACGTCGACGCCCACCACCTCGTCGAGGACGTCGGCCTGGTGCTCGGTGCAACCCTCTCCGAGGCCCTCGGCGACCGCGCCGGCATCCGCCGCTTCGCCCACGCCTTCGCCCCGCTCGACGAGTCGCTGGTGCGCGTCGCCCTCGACTTCAGCAACCGCCCCTACGTGGTCTACGAGATGGACCCGCTGCGCGGCCGCATCAACGAGTTCGACGTGCAGCTGCTCGGCGAGTTCGTGCGCGCTCTGGCCCAAACCGCGGGCGTCTCGCTGCACGTCGACTACATCCGCGGCGAGAACCTGCACCACATCGCCGAGGCCGCCTTCAAGGCGCTGGGCCTGGCCACCCGCGACGCGCTCACCGTGATCGGTGGAGGGGTCCCCTCGACAAAGGGGGTGCTGTGAGCACCCGAGTCGCCATCTGCGATTACGGCGTGGGCAACCTGCGCAGCGTCGAGCGGGCGCTGCTGCACGCCGGCGCCGAGGTGGTGCTGACCGGTGATCCCGACGAGATGCGCAGCTGTGCCGGCGTCGTCCTTCCCGGTGTCGGCGCGTTCGGCGCCGCCGCCGACGCGCTGGAGGGCACCGGCCTGGGCGCGGTGGTGGTCGACATCGCCCGCAGCGGCACGCCGCTGCTCGGCGTCTGCCTCGGCCACCAGCTGCTCTTCGAGGAGAGCGACGAGAACGGCGGCCGCCGCGGCCTCGGCCTGCTGCCCGGCCGCGTCGTGCGCCTCGGCCCCGAGCGCGGCAAGATCCCGCACATGGGCTGGAACCAGCTGCACCTGCGCCGCCCGTCGCCGCTCTTCGCCGGCGTCGCCGAGGGCAGCCACGTCTACTTCGTCCACTCCTACGCCGCCACCGCCGACACCAGCGACAGCGACGCCGTCGTCGCCACCACCGACTACGGCGGCGACATCGTCGCAGCGTGCGTGCGCGGCAACGTGTGGAGCACGCAGTTCCACCCCGAGAAGAGCGGCAGCACCGGCCTGCGCCTCTACGCCAACTTCGTGCGCGTCTGCGCCGCCGCACGCGAGGCGGCCCGCGCGTGATCGTCATCCCCGCGGTCGACGTGCGCGGGGGACG
>CAZCJX010000227.1:0-3652 GCA_964499205.1 uncultured Actinomycetes bacterium
ATGGTGGTGTTGCGCTCGATCAGCTTGGTCATCACCCCGCCCTCGGTCTCGATGCCGAGCGACAGCGGGATGACGTCGAGCAGCAGCACGTCCTTGACGTCGCCGGTGAGCACACCCGCCTGGATGGCGGCACCGATGGCGACCACCTCGTCGGGGTTGACGCCGCGATGCGGCTCCTTGCCGGTCAGCTCCTTGACCAGGGCCTGGATCACCGGCATGCGCGTGGCGCCGCCGACCAGCACCACCTCGTCGAGATCCGCTGCGGTCAGCCCGGCGTCGCGCAGCGCCGCCGCGAAGGGAGCGTTGGTGCGCTCGGTGAGGTCCTCGGTCAGCTGCTCGAACCTGGAACGGCTCAGGGTCAGCTGGAGATGCTTCGGACCCGAAGCATCGGCGGTGACGAAGGGAAGGTTGATCTCGGTTTCCAGGCGTTGCGAGAGCTCGACCTTGGCCTTCTCCGCGGCCTCGGTGAGCCGCTGCAGCGCCTGGCGGTCGCTGCGCAGGTCGATGCCCTGGTCGCGCTTGAACTCGTCGGCCAGCCAGTCGACGACGCGGCGGTCGTAGTCGTCGCCGCCGAGGTGGGTGTCGCCGTTGGTCGCCTTGACCTCGATGACGCCCTCGCCGATCTCCAGCACCGAGACGTCGAAGGTGCCGCCGCCCAGGTCCCAGACCAGGATCTGCTCGTTCTCCTTCTTGTCCAGGCCGTAGGCCAGCGCCGCCGCGGTGGGCTCGTTGATGATGCGCAGCACGTTGAGGCCGGCGATCTCACCGGCGTTCTTGGTTGCCTGGCGCTGCGCGTCGTTGAAGTAGGCGGGGACGGTGATCACCGCGTCGGTGACCGGCTGGCCGAGGTGCGCCTCGGCGTCGGTCTTCAGCTTCTGCAGGATCATCGCCGAGATCTGCTCGGGCGTGTAGCGCGTCCCCTGCACCTCGACCTCGACACGGCCGTCGGGCCCCGGGACGGTCCTGTAGGGCACCTGGCGCGCCTCGGTCTCCACCTCGTTGACGCGCCGGCCCATGAAGCGCTTGATCGAGTAGACGGTGTTCTCGGGATTGACCGCCGCCTGGCGGCGGGCGAGCTGACCGACCAGTCGCTCGCCGCCGCGCGCGAATGCCACCACGGACGGCGTGGTCCGTCCGCCCTCGGCGTTGGGGATCACCGTGGCCTCGCCGCCCTCCATGGCGGCGATCACGCTGTTGGTCGTCCCCAGGTCGATGCCGACTGCCTTGCCCATGGCTCAGCGCGAGCCGCCGCTGCCGGTCAGCTCCTGCTCCCGGCTGGCGCCGCGCTCGCCGCCCTGCTGTGCCGACCCGTCCGCGCCCTTGACCGGGATGCGCCGCGGCTGCGGGCGCTGGGTCAGCGGCACGCTCACCACCAGCTCGCCGTTCTCGAAGCGGGCCTGCGCGTTCTCGCTGTCGACGCCCTCGCCCAGCGGGACCTGGCGGTAGAGGCGGCCGGTGTAGCGCTCCCGGCGCAGGATGTTCTTGCCCTCTCTGTCCTTTTCTTCGCGCTCCTCGTCGTGGCGGGCGTCGATGGTCAGCACGCCGTTGTCGACGGTGACGTCCACCTCCTCCGGCTTGAAGCCGGGAACCGAGGCGCGGATGGTGAGCTCGCGCTCGCCCCGCTCGATGTCGACGGGCAGGATGGCGGGCATGGAGCGGCCTCCGCCCCCGGCCTGGGCGCGCGTGGGCAGCAGCCCCTGCTCCGCCAGGTCGCTGAAGAGCCGATCCATCTCGGTGTGCAGGTTGATCAGGTCGGACGCCGGGTTCCAACGGACGATGGCCATGGTGCGGCTCTCCTCGAGGGCGGGCGGGCGGTTCAGTTGCAACGCGCGGGACGCTTCCACACTGGAAGCGGGGCCGGAGCGCGGCAAGCCATATGTCACAGGAGAAAGCACCACGGCGGCGCAATGATTTCTCGCCTGAAATGCGCCGGGTGGCAGACCGGGACGGGGTGGTTCACTGGGTGGTCGTGGCCACTGCGTTCAAGGACTACTACGAGACGCTGGGGGTGCCGCGAGACGCCGACCAGAAGCGCATCAAGTCGGCGTTCCGCAAGCTGGCGCGCAAGCACCATCCCGACGTCAATCCCGGCGATCCCTCGGCGACGGAGCGGTTCCGCGACATCAACGAGGCCTACGAGGTGCTCTCCGATCCCGAGAAGCGCCGGCGCTACGACGAGGTCGGCCCACGCTGGCGTGAATTCGAGAGGTGGGAGCAGGCGGGCCGGCCCGGCCCCAATCCCTTCGCAGGCGGTCCGCAGGTCGAATACCGCACGGCCACGCCGGAGGACTTCGAGGACCTCTTCGGAGGAGCCGATCCCTTCTCCGACTTCTTCCACGACCTCTTCGGCCGCGGCGCCGGCGCCACCGCTGCAGGCGGCCGGCGCAGCGCGCGTCCCCGGCGCGGCGAGGACGTCGAGGCCGAGACGGAGATCTCGCTGGAGGAGGCGTACCACGGCACCGCGCGCACCGTCGAGCTGTCCACCCCCGGCGGGACGCGGCGCCTCGAGGTGCGCATCCCGCCGGGCGTCGCCGACGGCGCGCGCGTGCGCGCGGCGGGCCAGGGCGGCGAGGGCGCCGGCGGCGGCGAGCGCGGCGACCTCTATGTGCGCGTCCGCGTCCGTCCCCACCCGGTGTTCCGCCGCGACGGCGACAACCTGCACATGCGGGTGCCGGTTCCCGTCGACGTCGCCATCCTCGGCGGCGAGGTCGACGTTCCCACCCTGCGCGGCACGCGCGCCGCGCTGCGCATCCCGCCGGGCACCCAGAACGGTGCCAAGCTGCGGCTGCGCGGGCTGGGCATGCCGCGCCTGCGCGGTGAGGGCCACGGCGACCTGGTCGCCGAGGTGGAGCTGCGCCTTCCCGAGGTGATCTCCCCGGAGGTGCGCAGCCTGGCCGAAGCCCTGCGGCGGGCGCGGGAGGGCAGCCGTGTGGGATAGCGCCGACGTCACCGAGCGGGAGCTGGTCGTGTACCGCGCCCACGGCCTGATCGCCATCGACGGCGGCCTGGCCAGCACGGCGTCGCTGCGGCAGCGGGTGCGGCGGATCCGCCGCCTGCATCGTGACCTGGGCCTGACCTA
The DNA here is from genome assembly GCA_964499205.1 of uncultured Actinomycetes bacterium. GTDB lineage: Bacteria > Chloroflexota > Dormibacteria > Aeolococcales > Aeolococcaceae > DASRDZ01. Next base: position 3,080 of record CAZCJX010000227.1, read on the forward strand.
CGACGTCATCGCCCTGGTCCTGCCGCTGCTGGACCGCATCGAGGAGCTGGAACGGCGCCGTGCCAGCGCGGCGCGCCACGAGGAGACACATCGTGCGCCTTGACCGCTTCACCGAGCGTTCCCAGGAGGCGCTGCAGGGCGCCCAGCAGGCCGCCGAGTCGCTGCAGCACGCCACCGTCGAACCCGAGCACCTGCTGCTCGCCCTGCTGGAGCAGCCCGACGGCCTGGTCCCCGCGCTGCTGCGTCGCCTCGAGGTCCAGCCCGAGCGACTCACGGCGCAGCTGCAGGCGCTGCTGGAGTCGCGTCCCAAGCAGGTCGGCGGCGGCGAGGTGACCATCGGTCCCCAGCTGCGCCCGGTGCTGATGGCGGCCTTCGACGAGATGGGACGCCTCAAGGACGAGTACGTCTCCACCGAGCACCTCCTGCTCGCCCTGGCGGGGCAGGAGCGCGGCGACGCGGCGCGCTTGCTGCACGATGCCGGCGTCACCCGCGACCGCATCGACAAGGTGCTGGAGCAGGTGCGCGGCTCGCAGCGCGTCACCGATCCCAACCCCGAGGCCAAGTACGACGCGC
>CAZCJX010000228.1:0-3631 GCA_964499205.1 uncultured Actinomycetes bacterium
CGGCGATCCCTGCGGCGCGGGCGACCGCTTCGCCGCCAGCCTGGCCGGCATGCTCGGCGACGGCGCCTCGCTGGCCGACGCCGTGGCGGGCGCGGTGGCCGCGGCGTCGGCGTTCGTCGCCGCCGGTGGCGCCGGCACGGTCGAGCCTGGGCGATCGCTCGAAGGCGTGCCCCAGCAGCGACCCGCCACCGGGCTGCGCGCCGCCCAGGAGGTGATCGCTCGGGTGCGGGCACGCGGTGGCACGGTGGTCGCCACAGGGGGCTGCTTCGACCTGGTCCACGCCGGCCACGTCAGCGTGCTGGAGGCGGCGCGCCAGCTCGGCGACTGCCTGATCGTGTGCCTCAACTCCGACGAGTCGGTGGCCCGGATCAAGGGCCCCGGCCGGCCGGTCGTGCCCGAGCAGGACCGCGCCGCGCTGCTCGCCGCGCTGCGCTGCGTCGACGCCGTGGTGGTGTTCGACGAGGACACGCCTGAGGCGCTGCTCGCCCGGCTGCGTCCCGACGTTTTTGCCAAAGGTGGCGACTACGCGGTGGCCCACCTGCCCGAGGCGGCGCTGCTGCAGAGCTGGGGCGGGCAGGCGGTGGTGCTGCCCTACCTGGCGGGGAGGTCGACCAGCCGGCTGATGGACGAGGCCTTCCGCCGTGGGGGTCGCTGAGCGACCCCTGCTGCTGGCCCTGCGCGCCCTGGGACTTGGCGACCTGCTCACCGGCGTTCCCGCGTTGCGGGCCCTGCGCCGGGCCTTTCCCGAGCACGAGATCGCGCTGGCCATGCCGCCCGCGCTGGAGCCGCTGGCCCTGCTCAGCGGGTCGGTCGACCGCGTGCTCCCCGCCGCGCCGCTGGCGCGACTCGGCGGCCTGCGTGGGCGGCCGGACCTCGCCGTCAACCTGCACGGCCGCGGTCCGCAGAGCCACCGCGTCCTGCTGGCGACCCGGCCGCGGCGCCTGGTCGCCTTCGCCCACCCCGAGGTGCCCGAGTCGCGCGGCATGCCGGCCTGGCGCGCCGAGGAGCCCGAGGTGCGGCGGTGGTGCCGGCTGCTCGGCGACGCGCTCGGCGTCGACGCCGACCCCCTCGACCTCCGCCTGCCGCCGCCGGCGGGGGTCGCCGTGCCCGAGGTCGTCCGCGACGCCACCCTGATCCATCCCGGCGCCGCCTTCGCCGCGCGGCGCTGGCCCGTCGAGCGCTGGGCGGAGGTGGCGCGCGCCGAGCAGCGGGCCGGCCGCAGCGTGGTGGTCACCGGTGGCCCCGGCGAGGTGGGGCTGGCGCAGCGGCTGGCTCACCTCGCCGGCCTCGACGATGGGCATGTCCTCGCCGGCCGCACCGGCCCGCTGCAGCTCGCCGCCGTGGTCGCCGCCGCCGCGCGGGTGGTCTGCGGCGACACCGGCGTCGCCCACCTGGCCACCGCCATGGGCACGCCCTCGGTGGTCCTCTTCGGCCCCGTGTCCCCCGAGCTCTGGGGCCCGCCGCCCGAGCTCACCATCCACCGCATCCTCTGGAAGGGCCGCCGCCGCGGCGACCCGCACGGCGCCGAGCCCGATCCCGGCCTGCTCGACATCGCGGTCGCCGAGGTGGTCGAGGCGCTCGACACCCTCCCCGGGCGCGACGCGGGCCCTGGTCAGGCCCCCGTCGACGACTCCAGCAGCCGCAGGCAGCCCTCCAGCGCGGGCGGCACGGCGCGCCGCTCGCGCAGCACCCAGGGGAGCCCCCGCGCCGCGTCGAGCAGCCCACCCAGGCTGGCCGCCCGGTCCTGACAGCGGGCCAGGTGGCCGCCGGAGGCGCGCAGCGCCGCGGGCAGTGGGCGGCGCAGCCAGGCGGTCCAGAGCCCGTTGCGCACCTCGCGCCGCCGCCGGGCGGAGAGGTTGCGCACCGGCGAGGGATGGTGGTGGGCCACCACCGAGTCGACGTAGGCCAGGCCCCATCCCGCCCGCGCGAGGTCGATGGCCAGCAGCCGCTCCTCGCCGCCGATGCCGAAGCGGCCGTCGAACCCGCCGGCGGCGAGGAAGGGCTCCCGCCGCACCACCGCGCCGCAGGCGACGAAGCCGAGCACGCTGGGGCCGGGCAGGTCCTCGGCGCGGTGCAGCGGGCTGCGCGCCATCTCTGCGGAGACGGCGTCGAGCCTCTGCTCGGGCCCGACCAGCACCCGCGCCGCGAGCACGGCCAGCCGGGGGTGGGCGTCGAGGATCGCCGCCGCCCGCTGCAGCGCGCCGGGGGCCCACCAGGAGTCGTCGTCGCTGAAGGCCACGTAGGGCGTCTCGGCCAGCCGCACCCCCACGGTCCGCCCGCCGCAGCCGAGGTTGCGCCCCAGCTCGACCACGCGGACCTCGGAGAAGGCGCGGCGCACCGCTTCGACACTGCCGTCGCTCGACCCGTTGTCGACCACGATCACCGGGTGCCCGGGGCTGTGGTCGGCCAGGCAGCGCAGGGTGGTGAGCAGCTCGTCGCAGCGGTCGCGCGTGACCATCACCACCGAGACACGCGCACCTGCAGACGACATCGCCACCGATGCTAGCCGGCGCGCACCAGCAGCCTGGGCCACCTCGACGCTGTCGGCCAATGTGATACGTTCGCTGTCACATAGGCCGCCGACGAGCAGCGTTGGGAGGAGCCGAGCATCATGGGTGACGACGAGCGCGTCCTGCGCACCCGCGAGGAGGAGGAGCGAGAGGCCGAGGGGCTCGAGCAGCACCCGCACCTGGGCCCCGGCAAGGGCATCGTCAGCGACCTCGACCGCATCGCCGCCCACGCCGCCGGCGCGACCAGCCCGGGCGGCCTCACCGCGGAGGAGGCGGCCGAGGTGGAGCCCGGCGACGTGCCGGTGCCGGAGGCCGGACGGGGCCGGACCATCACCCTCACCGAGGACGACCGCTGCGAGATGCGCGCCGGCGAGGAGGTGGCGGTGCGCCTCCCCGACGACGGCTCGGGGGGTGCCGACTGGACCTACGACATCGACGGCGACGCGCACGCCCTGGAGGTGGACGAGCGGGCCCAGGTGGTCCACGGCGGCAGGCTGATGCGCGCCCCCGGCGCCAGCGGCGGCTCGCAGTTCCTGCTCCGCGCCGCGGGGAGGGGCAGGGCCACGGTGCGCTTCGAGCGGGTCGACCGCGGCGGCGCCGGCAGGCGCCCGCTCCGGCTCCAGGTCAGGGTGCGCTGACCCGGACCAGCACGTGGGTGCCGTCGTCGAGGAGGCGGCGGAAGGCCTCCGCGGTGGCGGCGCCGGCCATGTCCCAGCGCTCCACCGCGAGCGGCGTGACCGCCTCGATCTCGGCGGGGTCGGCGACCAGCTCGGCGATCCCCTCGGCGCTCTCCCCGCCGCCGGGCACGCGCAGCCGCACCCAGGGGTCGGCGCGCCAGCGCTCCACCTTGCGGCTGAAGGCGAAGGTGAGCAGGTAGACCACCCCGTGGGGCGCCACCGCCGGCCACATGCGCACCGTGCCCTGCCGCCCGCTCTCCGGGTCGCGCGAGGTGACCAGAACCTCCTCGCTGCCGCGCAGCGCGTCGAGGAAGGCGGCGGGAAGCGCGGGCATCGGCGGCATTGTGCCGCGCAAGGAGTGGTGCGGCCGGCCCGTCCGTATCATCGACCGCCCATGCCGCCCGCCGCCGAGAGTCCCACCGCCATCCTGCTGATCCGCTGCCC
>CAZCJX010000229.1:0-3590 GCA_964499205.1 uncultured Actinomycetes bacterium
GGCTCCTCGGGCAGCTCCGCGGCCGGCGCCTGGCTCTCCACGTCGGACTGCACCTCGCCGACGGGTTCGACGGGCTCGGCGGCCTCTGTCGCGGGCTCCCACTCCACCCCTTCCGACCCCGACTCGGTCGCGCCGGCGCTCTCCGCGCCCTCGACGGGCGGCAACTCCGCGGCGGGATCCCCGAGCCCGGCGTCCAGGACGTCGCCGGTGTTCTCGGGCTCCCAGTCGGGCGCGGACGGCTGCTCCTCCGCGGCGACGGCATCGAACACCTCGGCCACCACGGCCTCGGTGTCCACCACGCCCGCCTCGACCTCCTCGATCTCCGCCGGTGCAGCGTCGGCCACCGGGGTGACCTCGCGCGACGCGACGCGGTAGACCTCGCGGGCCCGCTCGGGCGCCGACACCTGCTCCCACAGGGGGACCGGGGGAGCCTCGACGGCCTCCGTCGACGCGGCCAGCTGCGCGTCGTCGCCGCCGCTCACGTCGCCGGGGTGGAAGGCGACGGGCGCGCGCGGGGAAGCGGCATCCGCGGCAGCAGACGCGGGGGGCGGCACCGCCGCGGCGGGCGCACCGGGCGCCAGCTCGGCCGGGTTCACGGCATCGAGGGCGAGCAGGAACTCGTAGATGGCGCGGCGCAGCCGCTTGCTCAGGGTGCGGGCGACGTCGCCGGCACCGGCCTCCATGGCGTGCTGCGAGGCGGCTTCGGCGATGGCCAGCAGGCTGGGCTCGTCGAGGTGGCCGCTGGCCTCGATCTCGGCGAGATGCGCGTCGAGCAGGGCGGGAAGGTCGGTGAGCTGGGGTGCCGCGGTGGCGGCAACCTCGAACCAGGCGCGGCGCAGCAGGGCGGCCTGGGGGGCGGAGGTCTCCGAGGTCACGCCGGAGCCGGGGGGAACATCCATCGCGCCAGGATTGTCCGGCCGGGTCTCGGCAGCGTCCGACGCGGGACGGCCACGAAACCGTGACAGCCCGTGAACCGCCACCCCGGCGGTTTGCCACGACTTTGTCCGATACCGGCCCCGCCCCCCCCGAGCGCCGTCTAGCCCTGCAGCTTGGCGACCACCGCGTCGGCGACCTGCGAAGTGCCCACCGCGGTGGGGTCGTCGCGGTCCGGCTTCATGTCGTAGGTCACCGACCGGCCATCGGCGATGACGTCGGCGAGGGCGCGCTCCAGGCGCTCCGCCGCGTCCGTCTCACCGAGATGGCGCAGCATCAGCACGCCGCTGAACATCATCGCCATCGGGTTGGTCTTGTTGAGTCCGGCGTATTTCGGTGCCGAACCATGGGTCGCCTCGAAGACGGCGATCTCGTCGCCCATGTTGGCGCCCGGCGCCAGCCCGAGGCCGCCGATCAGCCCGGCACAGAGGTCGGAGAGGATGTCGCCGTAGAGATTGGGCATGACCATGACGTCGTAGAGCTCGGGCTTCTGCACCAGCTGCATCGCCATGTTGTCGACGATGCGATCCTCGAACTCGACGTCGGGGAACTCCTTGGCCACCTCCTCGGCGACGCGCAGCCACAGCCCGTCGGTGTGCTTCATGATGTTGGCCTTGTGCACCGCGGTCACCTTGCGGCGGCCGTTGGCCATGGCCCAGGTGAAGGCGAAGCGGAAGACGCGCTGGGTGCCGAAGATGCTGATCGGCTTGATGCTGATGCCGCTGTCCCGGCGGATGTCCTTCCCGGCCAGGCGGTTGACGGTGTCGATCAGCTCCAGGGTGTCGGCCTCGCCCTCGGCGAACTCGATCCCTGCATAGAGATCCTCGGTGTTTTCGCGAACGATGACCAGATCGATGTCGTCGTAGCGCGAGCGCACACCGGGGTACGACTTGCAGGGACGCACCAGCGCGTAGAGGTCGAGCTCCTTGCGCAGCGCCACGTTGACGCTGCGCATGCCCTTGCCCACGGGGGTGGTCAGCGGACCCTTGATGGCCACCTTGTTCTTGCGGATCGAGTCGAGAACGTGGTCGGGCATGGGCTGCCCGTACTTCTCGACGACGCCGAGGCCCGCGTCGTGCACCTCCCACTCGATGTCGACGCCGGTGGCGTCGATGGCACGCCGCGCCGCCTCGCTGACCTCGGGCCCGACGCCGTCGCCGGGGATGAGCGTGATGGTGTGACGGGCCATGGCGGCAGCGATCCTCCTGGGACGTGAACGGGCGCGACGAGGGAACTTACCACCGCAGCCGGCTCAGCCGCGGCAGACTCTCCTCCCCGTGTGGACCTCGGAGCTCGCCGCCTGGTACGAGGAGCACGGCCGCCACGGGCTCCCCTGGCGGCTGACCCGCGACCCCTGGGCGGTGCTGGTCAGCGAGGTGATGCTGCAGCAGACCTCAGTGGCCAGGGTGCTGCCCCGCTGGGAGCGGTTCCTGCGCCGGTGGCCCGACGCGCCGGCCTGCGCGGCGGCGCCGCTGGAGGACGTGCTGCGGGAGTGGGATGGGCTGGGGTATCCGCGGCGGGCGGTGGCGCTGCACCGCTGCGCGGCGGCGGTGGCCCAACTCGACTGGCCGCGGGACGAGGCGGGGCTGCGCGCGCTGCCTGGGATCGGGGCGTACACGGCGCGGGCGCTGCTGGCCTTCGCCTTCGATGCCGAGGTGGCGCCGCCGCGCGACGTCAACCTGGGGCGGGTCGCGGCGCGGGCCGGGCTGGGAGTGGAGGCGCACGCGGTGCCGGCGCGCCGGCTCGACGAGGTGCTGGCGGATTCGCGGCCGGCGCATGTCAGCCCGCGCGAGCACGCCTATGCGCTGTTCGATCTCGGGGCGACGGTGTGCACGGCGCGGCGGCCGGCGTGCGGGGAGTGCCCTCTCGCCGCGTGCGCATCGCGGGCGCGGATGGCACCCCAAGGCGCGCCCACGCAGGCCACCGCTGGTCCCCGCCGCCAGGCTCCCTACGCGGGCAGCATGCGCCAGCTCCGCGGCGCGGTCCTCCGCGCCCTGCTCGCCGCGGAGCCGCCGGGGGATTGGGACGAGCTGCGCGCGGTGGTGGGCGCGGTGCCCGCGGCGGCGCGGGAGGGCGCACTGGAGGCGGCGGTCGACGGCCTGCGGCGCGACGGGCTGCTCGGGAGGGACTGGCCGGACCGGTAGCATGCGAGCTGCAATGGCCGTGTCCTCTCCCTACGTCGACGCCGCACGCCAGCAGCTGTGGGCACGGCCGAGCTTCAGCTTCATCCCCGATCGCGTCCTGCCGCCGCCTCACGGCACCCCGGTGCGAAGCGGTGGCGGGCCTCGGCTGCTCTTCGCCGGCTTCCCCTCCGACTACAGCCTGGCCTTCCTCCTCGCCCTGCTCGACCTCGACGTCGAGCTGGCCGGCATCATCACCAGCCCCGGCGCACATCCGGCCATCCTTGGCGACAACGCGCTGTCCCAGCTGGCCGACCACCTGGGCATCCCCATCCTGCGGCTGTGGCGCGTCAACGACGAGCACGCCCGCAACGACGTCGCCGGCCTCGCCCCGGACGCGGTCGTAATGGCCAGCTTCGACCAGATCATCGGGGCCAGGTTGCTGGCCGTCCCCGTGCACGGCTGGCTCAACGTCCACCCCAGCCCGCTGCCGCGCTACCGCGGTCCCGAGCCGGTCTACTGGACCATCGCCGACGG
>CAZCJX010000230.1:0-3527 GCA_964499205.1 uncultured Actinomycetes bacterium
GGGGACGGCCCAGCCGCGCGCCGCCGCCGCCTCGACCACCGCCCGCGCCAGGGGGTGCTCCGAGGCGCCCTCCACCGCCGCGGCGAGGCCCAGCGCCCACGACGCCCGAGCGGCGTCGCCGCCCAGCGGCACCACATCGACCACCGCGGGGCGCCCGGAGGTCAGCGTGCCGGTCTTGTCGAGCACCACCGCCCGTAGGGCGTGGACACGCTCCAGCGTCTCGCCGCCGCGCACCAGCAGGCCCAGCTCGGCGCCGCGCCCGCTGGCCACCATGATCGCCGCCGGCGTGGCCAGCCCCAGGGCGCAGGGGCAGGCGATCACCAGCACCGACACCGCCGGGATCAGCGCCTCGACCACCCCGTGCCCGGTGAGCATCCAGCCGGCGAAGGTCAGCGCCGCGACCACCAGGATCACCGGCACGAACACCGCCGACACCCGGTCGGCCAGCCGCTGCGCCGGGGCCTTCTCCGCCTGGGCCTGCTCGACCAGCCGCATGATCGCGGCCAGCACGGTGGCGTCGCCGGTGCGGGTGATCCGCACACGCAGCGCGGCGGTGCCGTTGACGGTGGCGCCGATCACCTCGTCGCCGGGCCGCTTCTCCGCGGCCAGCGGCTCACCGCTCACCATCGACTCGTCGACCGCCCCGCTGCCCGCGGCGATCACGCCGTCGGCGGGGATGCGCTCGCCGGGCCGCACAAGCACCAGGTCGCCGGCGCGCAGCTCCTCGACGGCGACGTCGACCGGCTGGCCCTCCTCGGCCGCCTCTGGGGCGGTGCCGCGGCGGAGGAGATGGGCGAGGCGCGGCTGCAGCCCGGCGAGCTGCTCGATCGCCTCGCCGGCCCGGCCGCGGGCGCGCAGCTCGAGGTACTTGCCGACGGCGATCAGGGTGACCACCAGGCTGGCCACGTCGAAGAAGGTCATCCGTCCGGGCAGCGCCGCCAGGGCGACCACCGAGTAGACGAAGGCCACCGACGACCCCAGCGAGACCAGGGTGTCCATGGTGGTGCTGCCGTGCCGCGCGGCGCGCAGCGCCCCGGCGTGGAACAGGGCGCCGACCCAGAGGTAGACGGGCAGCGCCAGGGCGAGCTGGGCGATCTCCGACCAGCGCGCGTCGCCAGGGCCGTAGGCGAGGGCCACCACGCCGGCGCTGAGCACGGCGGCGACGCCGAGCTGGACCTCGCGGCGACGCAGCTCGGCGTGGCGGCGGGCGCGCCGCTCCTCGGCCTCCGCGACGGCGCTGCGGCGGGGGGCGGGCAGGACGGCGTCGTAGCCGGCGGCGCGGACGGCGGCGAGCAGGGCGTCGGGGGGCACGGCGGCGGTGAGGGAGACACCCGCCTTCTCGGTGGCCAGGTTGACGCTGGCGGCCGACACCCCGGGCACGCTGGTGAGCGCGAGCTCGACGTGGCGCACGCAGGAGGCGCACCTCATCCCGGTGACGTCGAGGTCGACGTGGCGCTCGGTGGGCGGGGTGGCGGCGGGCTGCCACTGCTCGGGGCGCGGACCCTCGACGTCCCCGCTGGGGTGCGGCTGGGGCGGGGCCTGGGTGCTCATCGCTCGGCCGCCGCCTCGTCCGGCCGGGCCACGGGCAGCGGCTCGGCGCGGTCGCGGAAGTCGGTGAGCGAGGCGTTGTAGCGCAGCGCCTCGATCAGCTCGCGGATCTTCTCCTGGCCGCCGCCCGCCTGGATGGCCTCGGTGACGCAGGTCTCCAGGTGGTTCTGCAGCAGGACGCGGTTGACCTTCTCCAGCGAGGCCTGCAGGGCGGCGACCTGCTTCATCAGGTCGGGGCAGTAGTCCTCGCGCTCGACCATGGCGATCACGCCGTCGAGGTGGCCACGCACCGTCTTGAGGCGGAGCAGGGCGTCGCGCTTGTGCTCATCGATCATGGTCTCTACTGTAGCCGACCCCACCCGGGGAGGGGTCCGCGCCGCCGCGGTGCGCCGTCGGGGTAGGCCGCCGGTGCAGCGATATTCACCGGGCCTTAATCTCGCCGCCGCACCATGGCGGGGCGATGGCCGACATGGGCACCTGGCTCGACCTCCTCCCCGCGCCGCACCGCCGTGCCGACCCCGGCGTCGAGGGCAACCGCCGCCTCACCGCGCTCACCGGAGTGGTCCTGCTGGTCGGGCTCGGCCTGGCCCTGCTCAGCGGCCTGGTCTTCCGCCGCGGCCCCGGCCTCCACTTCGCCCTCGGCTTCGCCGCCATCCCACCCACCCTGCTCAAGCTGGGCGCGACCGGCTGGCGGTTCCTCAACTACTACGCGATCCGCCGCGGCCGTTACCGCGCGGCGGGCCCGCCCCTGCCCCTGCCCCGCGTGCTCGCCCCGCCGCTGGTCGCCGCCACCCTGGTCGCCTTCGTCAGCGGCGTGGTCCTCTTCTTCCAGGGGACCGACCGCGGCAGCATGTCGACACTGCACACCGACAGCGTGGTCGTCCTCACCCTGCTGCTCGCCGTCCACGTCGCCATCCACCTCCGCACCGTCTACGACGCCTCGCTCGCCGACCTCCGCCCCGCCCGCCTGGTGGCCGGCCTGCGCGGCAGCACCACCCGCCGCGCCCTGGTGATGGGCTCGGTGGTCGCCGGCATCGTTCTCGCCGTCGCCCTGGTGGGCGGCTACCACTGGACCCTGCCTCCCCGGCACGCCGGACCCGAAGGGCTCGGCCTGCACTGATCCCGGGCGCGGTTGTTCGCCAGCGCGGGAGTTGCGGAGGCGGGGGGCGGCGCCTCGTGGCCGCCATCCGGCCCGCTACAGTCGTGCTCCATGCAGCCCGCCCTCCCTCCCGACGTGTCCGCGGGCTCTGGTCCCTGGACCGACCCCGGCGCCCACCCGGTGGCCCCGGGCGTCCACCGCATCCCCCTGCCCCTCCCGGGTGACGCGCTCAAGGCGGTCAACGTGTACGCCGTCGAGGACGGCGACCGCCTGGCCCTGGTCGACGCCGGCTGGCACCGCGAGGACTCCTGGGAGGCGCTGCGCGAGTCGCTGCGCCGGATCGGCGCCGAGCCCGGCGACATCCGCACCGTGCTGGTCACCCACATCCACCACGACCACTACGGGCAGGCGCCGCACATCCGGCAGGTCAGCGGGGCCGCCGTCCTGCTCGGCGAGGGCGAGCGCCGCTCGCTGGCCACCATCCTCGACCCCGAGCAGCGCCGCGCCGCCGACGCCGACCACGTCCGCCAGGTGATCCGCGCCGGCGCCGCCGAGCTGGTCGCGCCGCTGGAGAAGGCGATCGCCAAGGCCGGCGCCGCCGGGCTCGCCCTGTGGCAGCCGCCCGACCTCCTCGTCCCCGACGGGTACCTCGTCGAGCTGCGCACCCGCGCCCTCCAGGTGGTGGCCACCCCGGGCCACACCCGCGGCCACGTCAGCCTGCTCGACACGGCCGACCGCCTCTTCTTCGCCGGCGACCACGTGCTGCCCCACATCACGCCGTCGCTGGGGGTCGAGCCCTGGGGAGGGGAGGGGACCAGCCTGCTGGAGTTCATCGGCTCGCTCACCAAGGTGCGCCCCCTCGACGTCGACCGCGTCCTGC
>CAZCJX010000231.1:0-1122 GCA_964499205.1 uncultured Actinomycetes bacterium
TGCTGTGCTCGACGTCGAGCCCGGTGCCGGTGCTGATGCGCGACGACGTCGAGCGCCTGCAGTCGCTGCGCGGCGGGCGCGCGCTGTGCATCGTCGACATCGCCGTGCCGCGCGACGTCGACCCCCAGGCGGCCGCGGTTCCCGGGGTGACGCTGGTCGACCTCGACGAGCTGGGTGCGCGCGTCGACGAGAACCTCGAAGGCCGCCGCCGTGAGATGCCCGCCGCGGAGCGGATCATCGACGAGGAGCTGCAGCGCACCGTCACGGTGCTGAGCCAGCGCGACTCCGCCGGTCCCACCATCACCGCGCTGACCCGGCGGGCCGAGGAGCTGCGCCGCCGCGAGGTGGAGCGCGCCCTGCAGCGCCTCGACGCCGACGACGCGCTGCGCGCCCAGGTCGAGGTGATGACCCGCAGCCTGGTGCGCAAGCTGCTGCACGCGCCCATCGCGCATCTCAAGGAGAGCGCCGACGACCCCGCCATCGCGCTGCACCTGCGCGAGGTCTTCGACCTCGACGAGGACGGCGCCGGTGGCGTCGACGGCACGGCGCGCGGGTGATCGCCCGCGCCCTGGTGGTCGCCACGCGCGGCAGCGCCCTGGCCCGGGCGCAGACCGAGCTGGCGGTGGCGGCGCTGCACCGCGACGCCGGGGTCGCCAGCGAGGTGCTGGTGGTGCACACCAGTGGCGACCGCGCGCCCCACGTCCCTGCGGCGCAGATGGAGGGGCAGGGGTGGTTCACCGCGGAGCTGGAGCAGTCGCTGCTCGACGGGCGCGCCGACTGCGCCGTGCACAGCGCCAAGGACCTGCCCACCGAGCTGGCCAACGGGCTTGCGGTGGTCGCCCACCTCGAGCGCGCCGACCCGCGCGACGCGCTGGTCAGCCGCGACGGCGCCGGGCTCGACGCGCTGCCCGCCGGCGCGGCGGTGGGGACCAGCAGCCCGCGCCGCGAAGCCTTCCTGCGCGCCCTGCGGCCCGACCTGCGCGTCGTCGCCATGCGGGGCAACGTCGACACCCGGCTGCGCAAGCTCGACGAGGGTGAGGTCGACGCCGTGGTGCTCGCCTGCGCCGGGATCGACCGGCTCGGCCTCGGCGAGCGGATCAGCGAGCGGCTCGACGCGCGGCG
>CAZCJX010000231.1:1222-3515 GCA_964499205.1 uncultured Actinomycetes bacterium
CGAGGTGCACCGCGCCGGCAAGCGCGCCGGCCAGCACTCGGCGACGCAGGAGGAGATCAACGCGCTGCTGGTCCAGCTGGCCGGCGCCGGCCGGTCGGTGGTCCGCCTCAAGGGCGGCGACCCCTTCGTCTTCGGCCGCGGCGGCGAGGAGTGCGAGGCCCTGCGCGAGGCCGGCATCCCCTACGAGGTGGTCCCCGGGGTCACCAGCGCCATCGCCGCGCCGGCGTCGGCGGGCATCCCGGTCACCCACCGCGACTGGGCCGGGCACGTCACGATCGTCACCGGCCACGAGCGCGAGGGGGAGGAGGGCCGCATCGACTACGCGCCGCTCGCCGCCCTGCTCCCCGAGGGGACGCTGGTCTTCCTCATGGGCGCACGCACCCTGCCGCGCATCGCCGCCGGCCTGCTCGCCGCCGGCGCCGACCCGGGGACGCCCGCCGCCGCGGTGCAGTGGGGCACCGACCCGCGCCAGCGCAGCTGCTCGGCGCCGCTGGACGCCATCGCTGCCGCCGTCGAGCAGCACGGGCTGGGCTCGCCGATGGTCACCGTGGTCGGGCGCGTCGCCGCCCTGCGCGAGCGGCTGCAGTGGTTCGAGCGCCGCCCGCTGCACGGCCGCCGCATCGTGGTCACCCGCGCCCGTGCCCAGGCCAGCGGCTTCCTGGAGCGCCTGCGCCGCATGGGTGCCGACGCGGTGGAGATCCCGGTGATCGCCGTCGAGCCCGCCGCCGAGCAGCGCGACCTCGACGCCGCCATCGCCCGCCTGGCCGAGCCCCACCCGGGCGGCACCTGGGCCGTCTTCACCAGCGCCAACGCGGTCGACCTGGTCTGGGACGCCACCGAGCGCGCCGGCCGCGACGCCCGCGACTTCGCCGGCGTCCGCCTGGTGGCCATCGGCCCCGAGACCGCCGCCGCCCTGGCCCGCCACGGGCTGCGCGCCGACCTGGTGCCGCCGGAGTACGTCGCCGAGGCGGTCGCCGACGCCATGCTCGCTGCCGGGGTCGCCGGCGCGCGCATCTGGCTGCCCCGCGCCGCCATGGCCCGCGACGTCCTGCCCGACCGCCTGCGCGAGGCCGGTGCCGAGGTCGAGGTGCTGCCCCTCTACCGCACCGTCCTGCCCGCCGACGCCACCGCGACCCTCGCCGCTGCGCTCGACCGCGGACCCGTGGACGCCGTCACCTTCACCAGCAGCAGCACGGTGCAGCACTTCCTCCAGGCCCTCGACGGCCGGCCCTTCCCCGACGGCGCGGTGGCCGCCTGCATCGGCCCGGTGACCGCGCGCACCGCGGAGGCGGCGGGGCTGCCGGTGGGTGTCGTCGCCGGCGAGTACACCACCGCCGGGCTGGCCGCGGCGCTGGCGGCGCACTTCGGCGCCGTGGCCGCGTAGTCCGAGGTCAGCCCCCGGCGACCCCGAGGAGCAGGTCGGTGGCGTAGCCGGCCAGGAAGCCGACCAGCATCCCGGCCATGGCGATGTCGTGCGCGCCCAGCTTGCGCCCGGCGTGCTGCAGCTCGCCGATGACGTAGACGATGGCGCCGGCCGCCAGGGCCAGGAAGAGGATCGACAGCGCCGGGCTGGTGACCTGGGAGCCGATCAGCGTGCCCAGGAAGGTGGGGCCGCCGCCGATCAGGCCCATCAGCCCGAGGAAGCGCCACGACGGCCGCTGCCCCACCAGGGGCGCGGTGATGCCGAAGCCCTCGGTGGCGTTGTGCAGCCCGAAGCCGATGACCAGGACGTAGAGCAGGCGGTAGGCGCCGCTGGCGGCCGACTGGCCGATGGCCAGCCCCTCGGAGAGGTTGTGCATGCCGATGCCGGTGGCGATGAGCAGGGCGATGCGGTACGGCGGCGCCAGCGGCTCGCGCCGCGCCTTGCCGGGCGACACCGCGGGCTGCTCGATGGCGCCGGTGGCCATCGCACCCGGACCGGGCATGGCCCGGCGGCCACGGCGGAAGCCGATGCGCTCGAAGACCACCAGCCCCAGCATGCCGATCGCCAGCCCGACGGCGAGCAGCAGCCCGTAGCCGATGCCCCGCCCCCGGCTCTCGCCGAGCGCGGCCTCGATCTGCTCGCTGGCGTTCTTGATGACGTCGTAGAAGAGGAAGAGGAGCACGCCGACGGCGGCGGCGTTGAGGAACGCGACCAGCCCGGGGCGCGGCCGGCCCAGGCGGCCCACCGGGAGCCCGATGAAGATGGTGAACCCTGCGACAGCTCCCAGCGCGGCGGTTCCGGCGAAGGACATGCCAGCTCCTCTGCGGCGGCACCTCGGCCACCCGGCGAAATTAGGGTAGCCTAATCCGG
>CAZCJX010000232.1:0-3514 GCA_964499205.1 uncultured Actinomycetes bacterium
CCGCGGTGGCTAGGGCGCGGGGGTCGACGACCAGCACCAGGCTGGCCAGCGCCAGCACCACCGCGGCGGCGAGGGCGCACCGCCGCGCATCGAGCGAGCCCCGCCCTCGCACCGCCCCCCGCGCCCTCAGGTCGGCCACCGCGTCCACTGTGCTGTCCCTCGCCGGTGCGCAGCCGTGCCGGCTGCAACGGTCTGTGCGTTCCTCGCCGGTTGGCAGCCGTGTCGGCTGCAACGGTCGTCATGGAGTGGGACGGCGCGGGTGGCCACCAGTCATCGGTCGCGGGCCGGGCTGGCTGCCCCCTTCGCATCCGCCGATTGTTTGTTTTGACCCAAATGCGCCGTTTGCTGTCCTGTGCTCGGTGACACTGCCGTGGCGGTGACACTGCCGTGGCCGGGGCGCCACCCGGACTTCATGCTCCTCATTCAGCATGGCGAACATGCCGTCTCCTGCCGCGCACGATCGCGTCGTCGTGGTCCACGTCCACCCGAGCGTCGCCGTGGAGCGCCTGGTCCCCGCGACCTTCGCCGCTGCCGCGGCCGCCTTCGGCTCGCCGGCGATCTGTGACGTCGCCCACGGCCCGCGGGGCAGCGTCCTGGTCCACGTCGCCGGCGCCCCTGCCACGCCCTCGATGGCAGCCGGACTGCGCGACGAGCTGCTGCGACGCCTCGCCGGCGACTCCGACGGCACCCTGCGGGTCGACGTCGAGGAGCTGGCGACCCAGGACGGGTCGGCCGGCGTGGTTCGCGAGATGGCCCTGGAGTGGATCCAGCGCGCCGGCCCCGACTCCTTCCTCTCCTCGCAGGGCAACGCCTACGATGCCGCCATCCGCGAGCTGCTCGACGGCGGGCAGGTGCGCATGGTCTTCCAGCCCATCGTCGAGGCCTGGTCGGGACGGGTCATCGGCTTCGAGGCACTCTGCCGCGGCCCGGTGGGCCACCTCCTGGAGATGCCCGACGCCTTCTTCGACGCGCTGGGCCGCTCGACGCTGCAGCGCGAGACCCACCTCCGCCTTGCCGATCTCGCGCGGCGGCGGGCCGCGGCGGTGCTGCCCAGCAAGGAGCTGCTGCTCTTCATCAACGCTCCCTCCGAGGACCACTGGCCGACGCCCACCCAGGGAGGACCGCCGCTGCTCTCCACCGACAGCTGGCCGTGGCCGCAGGTGGTCCTCGAGGTCACCGAGAAGAGCCCGGTGCGCAACACGGCGGCCTTCGCTGCGGTGGTGGAGTGGGGGAGGGCGTCCGGAGCGCGCTTCGCGCTCGACGACGTCGGCGCCGGCTACGCCGGTCTCTCCGCCTACGCCCAGCTGCAGCCCGAGTTCACCAAGATCGACATGGGGCTGGTCCGCGGCTGCGAGAGCGATCCGACGCGGCGGGCGATCATCGCCTCACTGGTGGCGCTGGCCCATCGCACCGGGTCGCGGGTGGTCGCCGAAGGCGTCGAGACCACCGCCGAGCTCGACACCGTGCGCTGGCTGGGCGTCGACTACGTGCAGGGCTTCCTGGTGGCGCGCCCCGACGAAACACCCACGGCGCTGCATCACCCGCTGCTGATGTCGGGCGCGCGGCGCCGCGGCACGGTGAGGTCGACCTCGAAGGCCAACGCCACGTCGTAGCGCCCGTAGGCGGCGATGCGCCGGTAGCCGCGCGCGGTGTACATCGCCTCCGCCTCCGGCTGTGCCGGACCGGTCTCCAGGCGAAGCGTGGTGTAGCCGGCGGCGCGGGCGCGATCCTCGAGCGCGGCGAGGACCACCGATGCCAGGCCGCGCCGGCGCCGGTCGGGATGCGTCCACATCCGCTTCACCTCGCAGACTTGCGCGGTGAGACGGCGGAAACCACCGCCGGCGACGAGCATTCCGTCGGCGAACAGGGCGAGGAACAGTCCCGCCGGCGGCAGGAACTCGTCGTGGTGCACCGCCGACATCTCGTCGCCGGGGCCGTAGCGCGTTTCGTACTCGAAGGCCAACCCCTCCAGCAACGGCGCCAGGCGCGGGTCGTGCAGGGTCACCTCGCGCAGCTCCATGCCGCGATCATAGGAAGCGCAGCGGGCGAGACAGAGGGTGATACTCGATGCAGAACGAGCGAGCCCACCTCGACCTGTTGGAGCGATGCGGCATGCCCATCGATCTCGAGACGCTGCCCCGCGAAGTGGTCCTGGTCGACGCTGCGCGCACCGAGTCGGTGCAGGGCGTCGACGTGCTGCAGGCCATCCCGTCGCCGCGCATCGCGTACGCCACGGTGGACCCGTTTCTCCTGGTGCACGAGGCCTCCATGCCGGTTGCGCCGGAACCGTCGAGCGTGCATCCCGTGCATGCGCACAGCCAGTTCGACCATCTCTGGTACATCGCCAGCGCCGCCGGCGACTCGCCACTGCCCAGCGGCGCGCTGCTCACCCTGCGCACCGGCCGGGAGGGTGCGCCCGCGCCGGCGCAGGCGCAGGCGATCGTCGCCGCCCGCGGCCAGATGCGCACCGTCCTGCTCTGGGTGAGCCGGTCGCCCGGCGACGACGCCGGAGAGGGCACCTCGCAGCTGCATCAACCCGACGACTTCCCGGTGCTGCGCGAGGGTGACGCGGTGGTCCGCGTCCTCGCCGGCGACGGCTCGCCGGTGCGCCTGGGCACCCCGGCGCTGATCCTCGACGTCCTGCTGCCCGACGGCGGAACCTGCACCGCGCCGGTGCCCTTCGACTTCAACGCCTTCGTCTACATGCTCGACGGCGAGGCCAAGCTGGGTTCCAACGCGTGGCGGGTGAAGAGCGCGCAGTGCGCCGTCCTCGGCGTCGGCAAGCACGTCACCGTCGCCGACGCCCGTCCCGGAGCGCGGCTGCTGCTGATGGGCGGACGGCCGTACGTCGGCGGCCCGGTCATCGAGCAGATCACCGGAGCGGCCGGCGCATGATGGGCTGCCCATGCACAGGTGAGAGGCGACACACCGAGGTGACCCCGCATGTCCCAGCGTGATCCGCACAACGTCCCGCCCGAAGACCTGCCCTGGAACGACGTCCCCGCCGACAGCGACGTCGTGCCCGGCAGCGAGGAGCCCGAGCCCGCCGAGGTGGAGGGCGACGAGGGCGAGGAGGTCGACGTGTCGGAGCGTCCGCTCGTCGACCAGGCCGACGAATACCGCCGCGATACCCTCGACGAGCGGCTCGCCGAGGAGGAGCCGGACCGCCTCTACGAGGACGAGGACGCCGACGCCGGCGAGATCCAGGCGCCCGAGGGCGGCCAGGACGACATCGCGCTCCAAGCCGGTGAGCCCGACGACGAGTGGACCGTTGACGACGACGAGGCCGCCGAGGACGCGGCGATGCACCTCCGGCCCGAGGACCGCGTCTAGCCCATCTCACCGCGTGGTGGCTTGGTGGCCACCATCTCGCGTGCCATGCGATCCAGCACCGCGCGTGCCTCGCCGTCGTCGTCCGGCTTCCAGGCGGCGACGACCTCGACGAGCACCTGCCGCCGTTCCGCCACCATGCGTTCGTAGCCGGCGCGGCCCGACGCGCTGAGCTGCACCATGC
>CAZCJX010000233.1:0-3506 GCA_964499205.1 uncultured Actinomycetes bacterium
CAGCTCGGCGCCAACGACCTGTTCCTGCTGCAGCACGCCTGCAACAACGATCCCAGCTGCATCGGCAACGGCCTGCCGGCAGTTCTGGGCAGCATCGGCAGCAACATGAACGCCATCCTCGGCGGCCTGCGCGCCACCGGATACCAGGGCGTGATCGAGGTCGTCAACTACTACTCGCTGGACTACGCCGATCCCTTCCAGACCGGGGTGAGCCAGCTGCTCGACCAGGCCCTCGCCGGCGCGGCGGCGGCGCACGGTGCGGTGGTGGCCAACGTGTTCGGCGCCTTCGCCACCGCGGCGGGAGCGGCCGGCGGGCACACCTGCATGGCGGGGCTGCTCAACGCCAGCCCGGCCAACCAGTTCACCTGTGACGTGCACCCGAGCCAGTCGGGGCACCAGCTGATGGCGCAGACCGTGGAGTCGACCTTCTTCGCGGCGGGCGAGGACGGCTGACCGCGTGCGGGGCAGGCGGGCGGGGTGGCCGTGAACGCTGCGGCCGTCCCGCCGTCACCCCGGTGCTGAATCCGCCGTAGGATTGCGGCTCGATGGCCGAGCCCCGTCCGCACATCGCCGCCGTCACGCCGTACTCCTGGGAGGAGTCCTCCGAGGCCGTGGCAGCGCGGCTGGGCATCGATCCCCGGGATGTGGTCCGCTTTGACATGAACACGGTGCCCTGGCGGCTGCCGGTCAGGGTGTCGAGCGATGATTTCGCGGTGAACGAGTATCCCGATCCGTCGTACCGTGAGCTGGCGCATGCGATGGCTGCGTACTGCGACGTCGCCGAGTCCTCCGTCGTGGTCGGCGCCGGCGCCGACGAACTGATCGCCATGGTGGCGCAGGCCTATCTCGAACCGGGGCGCAGCTTCGTCGTCTCCGATCCCACCTATTCGCTGTTCGCCATCGCGTCGGGGATCGCCGGCGCACGCGCGGTTTTGGTGCCGTGCGGCGAGGGCTTTGCCCTCGATCGCGCGCGGTTTCTCGAGGCGGCCGCCGGTGCCGACGTCGTCTGGCTGGCCAACCCCAACAACCCGACCGGAGAGGTGCTGCCGCAGCGGTTCCTGCGCGCGGTGGTGGAGGCGTCGCCGGGGCTGGTGGTGGTCGACGAGGCGTACGCGGAGTTCGTCGACGAGACGGCGCTCGACTGGGTCGGCGAAGTGGCCAACGTGGTGGTGCTGCGCACCTTGAGCAAGGCGTTCGGGCTGGCCGGGATGCGGGTCGGCTATGCCGTCGCGCCGCCCGCCGTGGTGGCGGCGCTGGAGGTGGTGCGCCCGGTCACCTCGATCAGCGTGGTGGCGGCGCGACTGGGGGCGTTGGCCCTGGGCCATGCGGCGGAGATGCGCGCGCTGGTGGCCGGGCTTGCCGCCGAGCGGAGCCGGCTGGCGGAGGCACTGGCGGGTGGCGGACGTCGCGTCGTCGCCGGCGCCGGCAACTTCGTCCTCGCCGAGGTCGACGGCGCGGCGGTGCAGCGGGCGCTGTCGCGGGGGCTGGTGATGCGCACCTACGGCGAGGGCCACCGGCTGCACGGCTGGTCGCGTATCACGGTGCGTTCGGCGGAGGAGAACGCTCGGCTGCTCGACGCGCTGGGGTGATCCGCCGGGGCCGGGCAGGTCCCGTCAGCCCCGGTGCTACCATCCGGTGGGTGCAGGCGCGAGTTGTGGTCCTCGGTGCTGGCTTCGGCGGTCTCGAGGTTGCCGCGACCCTCTCCGAGGAGTGCGGCGACGGGATCGACGTCACCCTGATCGACAGCAACGACGCGTTCGCCTTCGGCTTCTCGAAGCTCGACGTGCTCTTCGGCCACACGTCGCTCGACGCCGTGCGCATGCCCTATCGCGACATCGCCAAGCCCGGCGTGCGCTTCGTCCAGGAGCGGGTCACCGCCATCGATCCCGAATCCCGCCGCGTCACCACCGACGCCGGTGTGCACGATGCCGACCACCTGGTCATCGCCCTCGGCGCCGAGTACGACTACGACGCAACGCCGGGGCTGCGCGACGCCGGCAACGAGTTCTACTCGTTCACCGGCGCGCAGCGACTCGCCGGGCTGCTCGAACAGTTCGACGGCGGCGACACCGTCATCGGCGTCTGCGGCGCGCCCTACAAGTGCACGCCCGCGCCCAGCGAGGCGGCGCTGCTGCTGCACGACCATCTCACCGCGCGCGGTGTCCGCGCGCGCAGCACCATCACCTTCGTGTTGCCGATGGCCGTGCCCGTGCCGCCGTCGCCGGATGCCTCGCGCGCGCTGGTCGATGCCTTCGCAGAACGCGACATCCGCTTCATGCCAGGCCGGCGCGTCGCCGCGCTCGACGGTGGGCGCCACGTCGCGGTTCTCGACGACGGCAGCGAGCTGCGCTTCGACCTGTTCCTCGGCGTACCGAAGCACCGCGTGCCTGCGGTGGTCGCGGGCGCGGGGTTGGCCGAGGACGGCTACGTCGCGGTGGATCGCGCCACCCTGGCAACGCGTTTCGCCAACGTGTACGCCATCGGCGACGTGACGTCGTCCGGCGTTCCCAAGGCGGGCACCTTCGCGGAGGGGCAGGGGCGCGCCGTCGCTGCGTCGATCGTCGCCGCCCTGCGCGGTGGTCCGCCGGCGCCGCCGTACACCGGCAAGGGCGCCTGCTACGTCGAGTTCGGCGACGGACGCGTCGGCCGCATCGACGTCGAGCTGCTGGGCGGGGACCAGCCCGGCACCCGCGGCACCATGCGCCAGCCCTCCGTCGAGCTGCGGGCGGAGAAGAGTGATTTCGGGACCAGCCGCCGCGCGCGCTGGTTTGGCAACTGACGGTCGTTTTCGACGGCTGACGTCGACGCAAGGAGAACCACGATGGCACTGTCGCTCGGCGACACCGCACCCGACTTCGAGGCGGAGACGACGCAGGGCAGGATCCGCTTCCACGACTGGATCGGCGACTCCTGGGCTGTGCTGTTCTCGCATCCCAAGGACTTCACCCCCGTGTGCACCACCGAGCTCGGCTACATGGCGCGCATCCAGCCCGAGTTCGAGCGCCGCGGGGTGAAGATCATCGGCCTGTCGGTCGACCCCCTCAACCAGCACGAGCGGTGGGCCGACGACATCGAGGAGACGCAGGGCGCGCGCCCTGAGTACCCCATCATCGCCGACACCGACTACAACGTCGCCAAGCTCTACGGGATGCTCCCCGCGTCGACCTCCGGCGATCCCGCGCAGCGCACCCCCGCGGACAACCAGACGGTGCGCAACGTCTTCGTCATCGGGCCCGACAAGAAGGTCAAGCTGATCCTGGTGTACCCGATGGCCACCGGGCGCAACTTCGACGAGGTGCTCCGCGTCATCGACTCGCTGCAGCTCACCGCCAACCACCGCGTCGCCACGCCGGCCAACTGGAAGCAGGGTGAGGACGTGATCATCACCGCCGCGGTGTCGAACGAGGAGGCGGAGAAGATCTTCCCCGGCTACAAGACCGTCAAGCCGTACCTGCGCACCACCGCGCAGCCCAAGTAGGCTCTGCCGGGGAGCTCACTCCCACTCG
>CAZCJX010000234.1:0-3484 GCA_964499205.1 uncultured Actinomycetes bacterium
CCCACCCGGCCGGGTGGCCGCACCGCCGGCGCCGGCACCGGCCCCACCGGCGACCGGCGCACCACCACGCAATCTCCCGGCGCCGCCCGGGGCGGCGGCCGGCCGGCCGCACCGAAGGGCCGCGGTCCCAGGTCCGGAGGCTCCTCGCGCGGCACCAAGCCGGCGGGCACCCGGGGCGGCTCCCGCAAACCCTCCTCCCCACGCCGCCCGCGGAGCGGCTGACACCCCGCCAGACCCGCCGGGCTCCGGCTCGGGGTCGGAACCCCGGGCTCCGGCCCGGGGTCGCCACCCCGGCATGGTTGAGCCCCCCACCCCGGGGGGTAGGCTCCCCTCATACCAGGGGTCCGGCATCCCTCCCTTTGACCCCCTCTCCGGCCTCTGGTACACTCCACTGGCACCTAGCGCCGCGCTAGGTTTTATTTTTGTCGAGGCTAAATAACTGTGGCAGCCGGAAAAGGCGGAGCGTCCATCATCACCTTGCAGTGCCCAACCTGCAAGGAGCGCAACTACACGACAACCAAGAACAAGAAGAACGATCCCGACCGGATCGAGCTTCGCAAGTTCTGCAGCCGTTGCCGCACACACACGCTCCACCGGGAGACCAGATAGCCCGCACGATCGCAGGGGCGTAGCTCAGTTGGTAGAGCAGCGGTCTCCAAAACCGCGGGTCGCGCGTTCGAGTCGTGCCGCCCCTGCCATCCCCTCTCGACTCGACATGGTGAACAGCACGATCACACCGGCGCCGCAGAGCCGAGCGCCGCTACGGAGGTCCTGACACAGCAGTGGCCAAGGCGGTCAGAACACCACCCCGCCCGCCGCGCGGCCCGGTCAGCGCGCCGCGCGCCGAGAAGGGCGGCAACTACTTCGCGGAGGTCGTCGCCGAGCTCCGCAAGGTGGTCTGGCCGACCTGGGACGAGCTGCGCCGCATGACCGGCATCGTCGTCCTCACCGTCATCCTCCTCGCCGCCATCATCGGCCTCGCCGACCTCCTCCTCAGCATCGCCGTCAAGCAGCTCTACGTTCAGAGCGGCACGACCACGCTGGGCAACTTCCAGAAGAAATAAATGGCAGAAACAGCAGTCATTCACCCGGATGCCAAGTGGTACGTGGTCCACGCGTACTCCGGCCATGAGGAGAAGGTGCGGGCCAACCTCCTCAAGCGCGTCGAGTCCATGGACATGCACGACAAGATCTTCGACGTGCTGGTTCCCACCGAGGACGTCATCGAGATCAAGGACGGGCAGCGCCGGCACGTCAGCAAGCGCATCTACCCCGGCTACATCCTCGTCAACATGGTGATGAGCGACGAGTCCTGGTACGTGGTGCGCAACACGCCGGGCGTCACCTCCTTCGTCGGCAGCGGCAACAAGCCGGTGCCGCTGCAGGAGCACGAGGTCCGCGGCATCCAGAAGCAGATCAAGGCCGAGGCGCCCAGCAAGGTCGCCGTCGAGTACGAGATCGGCGAGAACGTCCGCGTCGTCGACGGTCCCTTCACCGACTTCCACGGCAAGGTGGTGGAGATCAACGTCGAGAAGGGCAAGCTCAAGGTTCTCGTCAACATGTTCGGGCGCGAGACGCCCGTCGAATTGGACCTGCTGCAGGTGGAAAGGCTTCGATAGACCGATGGCAAAGAAGAAAGTCAAGACAGTCATCCGCCTGCAGATCGAGGCGGGCAAGGCAACTCCGGCGCCTCCCGTGGGCACCGCGCTGGGCCCGCACGGGCTCAACATCATGGAGTTCTGCAAGGCCTACAACGAGCGCACCGCGCCCCAGGCCGGCACCGTGATCCCCGCCGAGATCACCGTGTACGAGGACCGCACCTTCACCTTCGTCACCAAGACGCCGCCCGCCTACGACCTGCTCAAGAAGGCCGCCGGCGTCGACAAGGGCAGCGGCACGCCCAACCGCGAGAAGGTGGGCTCGGTGACCAAGCAGCAGGTGCGCGAGATCGCCGAGCTGAAGATGCAGGACCTCAACGCCTTCGACGTCGACCAGGCGATGAAGATCATCGAGGGCACCGCCCGCTCGATGGGCCTCAACGTCAACTAGGAATTCCACCCCGCACAGCAATCCCTGCGCCGCCGCGAAGCGGCCGGCGCATCCGTGGGAGGGCCGCCCACAACCGGCCCGCCATCACCACAAGGAGCCCGAAAACACATGCCTCACCAGTACGGCAAGAAATACCGCGAAGCCGCGCAAACCATCGACGTCGAGAAGCTCTACAACCCCGACGAGGCAGTCATCCTCGCCCGGCAGACCTCGACGGCGAAGTTCGACGCCACCGTCGAAGCCCACGTCCGCCTTGGCGTCGACCCGCGCCACGCCGACCAGATGGTCCGCAGCAGCGTCCTGCTGCCGCACGGCACCGGCAAGACCCGCCGCATCGCCGTCTTCGCCACCGGTGAGAAGGCCCGCGAAGCCCTCGAGGCCGGCGCAGACGTGGTCGGCGGCGAGGACCTGGTCAAGAAGGTGCAGGGCGGCGAGATCGACTTCGAGGTCGCCCTGGCCACTCCCGACGTGATGGGCATGGTCGGCCGCCTCGGCAAGATCCTCGGCCCGCGCGGCTTGATGCCCAACCCCAAGTCGGGCACGGTCACCTTCGACATCGGCAAGGCGGTCAAGGACGTCCAGGGCGGCCGCGTCGAGTTCCGCGTCGACCGCTTCGGCATCGTCCACGTGCCGATCGGCAAGGTCTCCTTCGACGACTCGGCGCTGCGCAGCAACTTCGCCGCGCTGATGGAGGCGATCGTCCGGGCCAAGCCGTCCGCCGCCAAGGGCACCTACGTCAAGACGGTCACCCTGGCCGCCACCATGGGCCCCGGCGTGCACGTCGACCCCTCGCAGGCGGCGCGCCTCACCACCGCATAGTCGAGGCACGCGCCCGGCGGGACCGCTGGCGGACCGGGCCGTCGCGCCGGCCTCTGCTATCCTTCCCCGCCGCAGTACCAGCGTGCTGCGCCGTTCGTCTCCACTCGCCGAAGACCGCAGGCGCGAGGCCGATAACCCCGCTCAATCTCCTGCGCAGGTGAGGCAGTCGAGCCCGCGCCCTCCGCGCGTGCGCGCCGCCCTCACCCAAGGGTGGCAGCGCCCGGCGCCAGCCGAACCACAGGAGGGCCACGAAGGCAGATGGCAACCGCAACCGCCGAAACACCGATGCGCGCCGGACCGCGCAAGGTGGAGGCCGTCACCGAGCTGACCGACAAGCTCGGCCGGGCGACCTCGGCGATCATCACCGACTACCGCGGGCTGACCGTCAAGCAGCTCGAGGACCTGCGGACCCGGCTCCGCGGCGAGGGCATCGACTACGTGGTGGTCAAGAACACCCTCGCCCGGCGCGCCGCGGCCGAGGCCGGGGTGGGCGACTTCGCCTCCGCCCTGGTCGGCCCGGTGGGGCTGGCCCTCGGCTACGGGGACCTGTCCGCCCCCGCCCGCATCCTCAACGAGTACTTCCGGGTCAACCGCCGGCTGCCCATCGTGGCCGGCC
>CAZCJX010000235.1:0-3476 GCA_964499205.1 uncultured Actinomycetes bacterium
CGGCGGTCGATGGCGATGCTCGAGGTGTACTCCTCGACCCGTCGCGCGGTGCGGGTGCCGAGGCGGCCGGACCACGCCTTTTCAGGGCGCGCCTCGGCTTCGCTTGTGGCAGCCGCGGCCGCCGATTCCGCTGCACGCATCGTGCCACCAGCGACGGTCTGCGACCGCGCTGCCTGCTTGGCCTGGTCGTCGGCGGCGCGGCGCTGCTCGCGCTTGTCCTTGCGCGAGGTGCGTGGCGACTGCTGCTGATCGAGGGGCGACTCGGCGCCGTCGGCGTCGGCGCCGACGATGCGGATGCCCCTAGCCACGCGGCTGTGCCTGCTTGGGGGCTTCGAGCCGCTCCAGGCGGTCGGGCAGCAGCTTGCGCGACGCCTCGCCGAGGGTGCCCTGCACGGTGGTCTGGG
Source organism: uncultured Actinomycetes bacterium (assembly GCA_964499205.1). Taxonomy (GTDB): domain Bacteria; phylum Chloroflexota; class Dormibacteria; order Aeolococcales; family Aeolococcaceae; genus DASRDZ01. Next base: position 405 of record CAZCJX010000235.1, read on the forward strand.
TGCGCAGCGGCAGGCCGAACAGCTCGATGAAGCCACGCGCCGCGGCGTGCGAGAAATTGTCGTGGGCGCGGTCGTAGGTGGCCAGGTCGAAGCGGTACAGCGACTGCGGTCCCTTGCGTCCCACCACCCGGATCGAGCCGCGCTGCAGGCGCAGCCGCACCTCGCCGGTGACGAAGTCCTGCGTCGAGCGCACGAACGCCCAGAGGTCGTGGCGCAGCGCGCTGAACCACAGCCCGTCGTAGACCAGCCGGGCCCACTCGTCGGCGACGATGCGCTTGAACTTCATCACGTCGCGGCTCAGCGTCAGTGCCTCCAATGCGTCGTGCGCGGCGAAGAGGATGGCGGCTCCGGGCGCCTCATAGATCTCGCGCGACTTGATGCCCACCAACCGGTTCTCGACGTGGTCGACGCGGCCGACGCCGTGCTCGCCGCCGACCCTGTTGAGATGGGCGACCAGGTCCTCCGGCGCCATGCTCTGCCCGTCGACCGCGACCGGCACACCCTGCTCGAAGCGCACCTCGACGAGCACGCCGTCGGGCGGCGCCTCCTGCGGATCGGCGGTCCACTCGAACACGTCGCTCGGCGCCTCCTCCCAGGGGTCTTCGAGGATGCCGCTCTCGATGCTTCTCCCCCACAGGTTGGCGTCGACGCTGTACGGCGACTCGATGGTGACCGGCACCTCGATGCCGTGCTCGGCGGCGTAGCGCAGCTCGTCGGGGCGGCCCATGTCCCAGTCGCGCACCGGCGCGACCACCTGCAGGTCGGGGGCCAGCGCCGCCACGGCGACGTCGAAGCGCACCTGGTCGTTGCCCTTGCCGGTGCAGCCGTGCGCCACCGCGCTGGCCTTCTCCTCGCGGGCGAGGTCGACCAGCAGCTTGGCGATCAGCGGGCGGCCCAGCGCGGTGGCCAGCGGGTAGACGCCCTCGTAGAGAGCTCCTGCCATCAGCGACGGAAACGCGAAGTTCTCGATGAACAGCCGGCGCGCGTCGACCACGTAGGCGGCGGTGGCGCCGGTCTTGAGGGCGCGCTCCTGGGCGACGCGCAGGTCCTTGGCCTCGCCGAGGTCGATGCTCAGGGCGACGACCTCGTAGCCGAGCTGGTCGGTCATCCAGCGGATGGCGACCGATGTGTCCAGCCCGCCGCTGTAGGCGAGAATGCACTTCTGCCGGTCTTGGCTCACGCGCGAGCTCCCTTGTTGAGTATCGCTTCGATGCGCTGCTGCAGCCTGCGTGCCGCGTCGGCGCCGCGCGCCACCACCAGCACCGTGTCGTCCCCCGCCACCGTTCCCGCCAGCTCCTCGAAGTGTGACTGGTCGAGTGCCGCGGCCACCAGTGGCGCGGTGCTCGGCCGGGTGCGGATGACGCCGAGGTTGCCGACGAACTCGACGCCGCGCACGTGCTCGCGCAGGGCGCTGCGCAGCCGCGCCGAGGTGCCGCCGGGATCGACGTCGGCGGGACCAGAGACGTAGCGCAGCCCGTCACCGTCGGCGACGCGCAGCAGGCCCAGCTCGCGCACGTCGCGTGACACCGTCGCCTGGGTGACGTCGAGACGCAGTCCGCGCAGCGCGTCGACCAGCTCGTCCTGGGTGCGGATGGGATGGGCGCGCACCAGGTCGAGGATGGCGCGGTGCCGCTCCGCCTTGTTGGGGACGCGTGGAGCCTTCACCGCCACGGCAGCGCTCTTCACGCCCCGCCCTCGGTCATGGCCATGTCGATGGCGGCGCCGATGCGGCGCACCGCCTCGTCGGCCTGCGCCTCGGTGAGGATCAGCGGCGGCACCATGCGCAGCACGCGGTTGCCCACGGCGTTGACGATGACTCCCGTCTCCAATCCCGCGCGCGCCACCCGCGGCGCGATGTCCTCGCCCAGCACCGCGGCCACCATCAGGCCGCGACCCCGCACCGACTCGACAGGCTTGCCCTGCTTGCGCAGCGCCAGCAGCGACTCCTGCAGGTGGGCGCCGACGCGCTCGGCGTTGGCGATCAACCCCTGCTGCTCGATCTCGCGCATCACCGCCGCTCCCACCGCGGTGGCCAGCGGGTTGCCGCCGAAGGTGCAGCCGTGGTCGCCGGGTTCGAGCACGTCGGCGCGCGGCGCGGCGAGCACCGCGCCGATGGGCACGCCACCGCCGAGTCCCTTGGCGACGGTCATCACGTCGGGCGTCACCCCGGCGTGCTGGTGGGCCCACCAGCGGCCGGTGCGGCCCATGCCGGTCTGCACCTCGTCGAGGATGAGCAGCAGGTTGCGCTCGTCGCAGAGCGCACGCAGGCCGCGCAGCGTCTCGTCGCGCATCGGCACCACGCCGCTCTCGCCCTGCAGCGGCTCCATCATCACCGCGACGGTGTGCTCGTCGATGGCGTCGCGCACCGCGTCGACGTCGTCGTAGGCGACGTGGACGAAGCCCTTGGGCATGGGGGCGAAGGGCGCCTGGTACTTGGGCGTTCCCGTCGCCGCCAGCGACGCCAGGGTGCGGCCGTGGAAGGCGTTGTCCGCGACGACGATCGTGTGCGCGCCGTTGCGGTGCTTCTGGCCCCACTTGCGGGCGATCTTGATCGCCGCCTCGTTGGCCTCGGCCCCGCTGTTGCAGAAGAAGACGCGCGAGGGGAAGCTCGACTCCACCAGCATCCGGGCGAGCTCGATCTGCGGCAGCGTGTAGTAGAGGTTGCTGGTGTGGATCAGCTCCGACGCCTGGTGCTCCAGCGCGGCGCGCACCGGGGCGGCGGCGTGGCCGAGCACGTTGACGGCGATGCCGCCGACCAGGTCGATGTGGTCGCGGCCCGCGGTGTCGGTGACGTAGACGCCGCTGCCCCGCTGCAGTGCCACCGGCTGGCGCCCGTAGGTGTGCATGAGGTACGTCGACTCGTCCTGCTGCACCTGCGTCAGCGCGTTGTCAGAACGGGAAGCCGATGCCTGGCTCATGCCGGCTGCACCTCCGCGGTGGACATCCGGGGCTGCCGCAGCATCGTGCCCACACCGGACTCGGTGAGCAGCTCCAGCAGGAGCGAATGGGGCACGCGGCCGTCGATGACGTGCACCGCCTCGGCGCCGTCGAGGGCGCGCAGCGCCGCCATCA